>JAKQBR010000147.1 GCA_029574005.1 Deltaproteobacteria bacterium
ATGGCGCCCAGCACATAGGGGTCGGAGCCTTCGACCATCTCCATGATCTCGCCGAAATCGAGGTTGGCCAGGAAGGCGCCGACCCCTTCACCGCGGTGCGGGTCCTCGGCCGGAACGCCCGAGGCATGCGCCGCATTGACCTTGGCGCACACCAGCGTAAGCAGCCGGGCGATATTCCCCGGCAGCGTGGCAGGCTGTGCGCCCAGCGCATTGCCAGCCAGCTCGTTGATACCCTTGCCGCATTCCTTGAGCTCGCTGCGATCCACATCCGACAGGATGCTGCCCACGAAATCCACAAAGAGCCGGGAGGTAATCTTTTCATTGATCTCTTTCACCAGTTGGCTGACGGCGCCCACGCCGGCATTGATCACGGACGGCAGCGACCCCAACACGCCGAAGAGCACCTCGAGGTCCTGCCAGAGAAGGTCCCTGGCCAGCTCGCGGCCGCCCTTGGTCGACATGGACTTCAGGTGCCCGCGCAGGATGCCTTTGACCGTGGGCTTGCGCAAGATTTCCCTGATCAGGCCGCTCATGGCCGCCCTCCTTGCTTCCCGAGTCCGAAGCGCCTGAGGATCTTGGCGCCGCGGCGCTTGACCAGCCCGCCGGTCAGCGTCAGGATGCCCAGCTTCTGATCCAGAACGGCGTCCACCAGGTTGAGAACCGCATCGTTTAAGGCCGGCTTGTCGAGATTTTCAATCGTATGAACCAGAAAGGCGCTGATGATCTCGGGGTCCTTCCGGCACAGGGTATTGATGGCCTGGGTGCCCGCATTGACCCCCTTGGCCGCCAGCACCGGGCCTTCTTTCACGATCAGGGTCTTCAGATCGGGGGCGCCGCCGAAGAGCGGCAGGAGGCGTTCGGCCATGGCGCCCAGGGTTTTTATCAACCGGATCAGACCATCCCGGTCGAGATCATCGCCTAAGGCCTTCAGATACCCATGGAGCAGGACCGGCGAAAATTTTTCGTTCAACTGCACCAGGAGCTCGTCCATGGCTCGCACCAGGACATTGGCCAAAGTGGGCAGGCTCGAGATGATGCCCAGCGAGAAATCGATATCCTGCCACAGGAAGGTCCTCACCACCTGGCGTCCCGTATCCGGGCCTTCCAGACTTTTGAGCAGGGCGCGCACGTCATCCTTGAAGGTCGGCTTGGTCAGAAGTTCCTTCAGGATGCTGCCGGCCTCGTCCAGGCTTTGATGCCCCAGGCCGTCCAGACTTTTGCGGTCCGATCGTTCATCCTCGGCCGCTAGAAAGGTCCTGGCCGTATCCAGGCTTTTATTGGCTTGCATTGTCCACCTCCTTTCCCTTCCGGACCTTAGATCGAGGTGCAATTGAAGAAGTAGCGCGCCGCTTCCATCTGGCAGAGCTGTTTGCCGCCCATCCAGAGCTGGATGATCTTGACGTCGCGCCAGTGTTTCTCGATGTCCCAGTCGCGGTCAGCGCCGTAGGCGCCCAGCACGTCCATGGCCCGGCCGAAGTTCTCGACCGTCTTGTCCGAGACAAAGTCCTTGATGTTGCGGATCTTGCCGATGACCTCTTCGTTGTGGATGGGCTTGCCGTAGGCCTTGTTGCGCCGGTCTCCGATGCAGGCGGCCTCGTAGCCCACGATGCGGCAGATGTCGATGTCGCCGGCGATGCGGCCGATGACGCCCGCCACGGCGTCGTTCTCCTTCAAGGGCCGGTTGCGGTAGGTGCGCGTGGACACGAAATCGTAGAGCCGCTCGTAGAGGTTGAGCATGGCGCCGGTCATGAACCCGATCGAGGCCACCTGGCCCCAGGGGATGATCTCGGCAAAGGTCTGGGCGTCCAGTCCCGGTCCATGGGCGCGGTACCAGGCGGGCACGCGCACGTTGTCGAACCAGATGTCGCTGTTCTTGTCCGCGGCCATGCCGGCCTTCTCGTAGGGGTTGCCCTCGCTCACCCCGGGGGTAGCGGTGGGCACGAAGATGATGGCGAAGTCGTTCTTGTCGTGCGAGCCCGGCTTGGTGGTGCAGGGCACGCCGAAGAGCTTGGACACGCCGCCGGAATTCGTGGGCCAGAGCTTATGGCCGTTGATGACCCATTCGTCGCCCTCCAGGCGCGCCGTGGTGCGCAGCGTCTTGCCGCCCAAGAGTCCCATGTTCTCGATGTCGGCCCCGCCCTGGGGCTCGGTCATGGTCAAGGCCGAGAATACCGGGTGCTTGGCGTTCACGTACCACGGGGCGAACTCCCTGGCCAGGCGCCAGTTCACGTGCGGTTCGACCAGGATGGTGGTCAAGGGCCAGATCGTGACCAGGAAGGCCACGGCGATGGCGGTATCGGCCCGGCCCACCTCTTCGCTCAAGGCATAGGCGATGCGGAAGACATAGTCGGAATGGCCGATGCCCCAGCCGCCCAGCTCCTGGGGGAACATGGCCTTCTGGAAGCCCAGGTCCACCATGAGCTTCTGAAAGGCGGGCTCGATGATCTTGTGTTCCTTCCAGTCTTCGTCGTACTGGCGTCTGAACGGGATGCAGTCTTTGTCCGCCCAGTTGCGGATGACCTTGCGGATATGTTTTTCCATGGGCGATACCTGTTCAAGATTGACTGAAAATTCATCAAAGTGTTTCATGGCTAGACCTCCTTGCAGTCATAGAAGAAACGGGCGATGTCCATCTTGACCGGGACATCGGCGCCCACGCCGCACAGCCAGGACTGGATGGTCTTGATGTCGCGCCAGTGCTTCTCGACGTGCCATTCCTTGGCATAGCCGGCCGAGCCCATGAGCTCCATGCCCTTGTTCAGGGCATTCAGGCAGGACTGCTGGATGCGGCCGCCCAGCATCTGGGCGAATGTGAAGACGCCGTGTCCGCCCACGCCGCCCCAGGAATCGGGCTTGGCCATGATGTGGGCCAGGCTGTAGGCCAGGAGGCGGGCCGTGGCGATCTCCTCGGCCACCGTGGCCAGGACCGAGGCGCACAGGGGGTTCTCCTTCATGATGTCCGTGCCTTTGATGGTGCGGTTCTCGGACCAGTTGGTGAGGATCTCGAAGAAGTTCATGGCCCCGCCGATCGAGGTGCCGCCCAAGAGCAGGTTGAGCCAGGCATACAGCTCCTGTACGGCCCCCCGCCGATTCATGAAATAATTGTTGGGGATCTTCACGTTGTCCAGGGTGATGTCCGAATTCTCGCAGGCGTTCAGGCCCGTGGTTTTGAGGACCGCGCCCCGCGCAACCCCCTTGGCGGTGGCCGGGACGAAGGCCACGCCGGTCTGGCCGTCCTTGTCGGCGCAGACCACGGCGAACAGGTCCGCGGCATAACCCGGTCCCAGGGGCCTCAATTGACGGCCCGAAAGGATGTAACCATCAGGCGCGGCCTCCATGGTCACGGACATTGACCGCCCTGCGAAGAGCGGGGTGTTCTCGCCGTCCATGCCCGGACCCGGCATGATCAGGGCCACGTTCATGAGCTTCTCGGCAAAATACAGCGGAGCCAGTTCGTTCAACAGGGCCGTATCCACGTTGGGCTTCATGCTCATGATGGCAAAAACCGCGTACTTGAGCGCGGCCATGAGGGCCACCGCCTCGTCGGCCCGGCCGATCTCCGTGAATACGGTCAGAATCCCCGGGGCGCTGGTCGGTTCGTTCCAGCCGTAGCCGCCTTGCTTTTCGGGTAGGACCAGGCGTTCGAAACCGATATCCATGACCAGGGTCTTGCGTTTTTCCACGAATTGGGTGGCATAGGCCTGCTGATATTCCAGGCGTTGGGAAAGGATCTCCTTTTCGGCCCAGGAACGCGCCGTGGCCGCAAACTCTTTGGCGTCATCGTCGACCCAGTCTTTGGGGTAGAGAAATAGATCATCCAGATACTTGTTCATATGACCTCCCTTGGCATACATATTTCACTCGTCTTAAAAGACACTTGAAGTGCAGAACCGGCATGCCGCTCTTTATGAGGAATTCTCCGCCATGCTACCCTCCTTTTGGCTCTTGTTTTTCGAGGATCTTCCTGCCTTTGCGCGTGAGGAACTGGTCGAAGGTCGCCAGGCTGGATGTGATCATGTAGTCGATGGCCTCATCGCGCGTGAACCGCCTGTCGAACTGGAAGCTGTGGATGATCTGCATGGCCATGCCGACCACGGCATGGCCGAAGAGGTGGGGGTTGATCTGCTCGATGATGCCCTCGTCCAGCCATTCCTGGATGTCCTCGGCCAGGTCATCGGCAAAGGTGGAAAACGACCCCCAGGTGATGATGTCGAATGACTCGTCCACGCCGTAGCCGCCGCGCAGCATGATGGTCAATAGCTGCGGATTGGCTTCCACGAAATCAAAGAGGGCGGTGAAGGTCTTATGGAGCTTGTCGCGCTGTTCGCAACGGTCCCAGATGTTTACGGGCCGCCTGATCTCCAGCAGGGATAGGCGGAAGGAGTCAAAGTTCTCGCGCGTGATGCGCTCGTAGAGTTCGCGCTTGTCCTTGAAATAGTTGTAGAAGGTGCCGGCCGATATGTTCGCCGCGCGCACGACATCCATGACCTGCGTGTTGTGATAGCCGCGGCGGCTGAACAGATCGATGGCCGATCTGAGGATCTTGTCCACGGTCTCCTGGCGTTTCTGTTCCGTTACCTTCGGCATACCTCACCCACGCGTGTTCACGCCGACATGGTTAAGTAAACAGTACCCGGAAATAAAAATAAAGAGTTCTCCCGCCACAGGGCCACAGGCCCACTATAAATAATGAAACTTCATTACTGATAAATAAATACAGATGATCAGATTGTAAGTCAAGCGGGAACTAAAAAAAACAATCCTCTTTCTTCATCCCTCGTGTTTGTATAGAGTGGATCGATCAAAAAATAGGAGGAGAAGCGTTCTATGAGGAAGGCCCCCGGTGTCACCGAAGTATTAGTGCTGGCATGCATGAGCTTACTGGTTCTTACCGCCTGCGCAACGGATCAATTGAGCTCGGCGGCCGCTACGGCGAATGCAAAACTGACCTCCGAGGCCCTGAAGGCCGCAAGCGGTGAGATCATCATCGGAACCATCAAGGCCGTGGACACAGAGGCCAACACGATCCGTTTAAGGGATCAGACCGTCACTGTTGCGCCGCAGGAGATCGCCAAGCTGAAGGTGGGCAACAAGGTGAAGGTCACCCTGGCCGCCGGAACCATGACCGCGGAGAAGATCGTCCAGCTCGGTGAAGAAGAAGTGAAACAGGCCGCGAAGACGAAAGCAAGGGAAGTGAAGGAGCAGGCCATACAGACCGCGATCGACAAGGCCGTCGAGATGCAGAGCCAACAGCCGGCGCCCGGCAATTAACGCCCGCGGACGAAGGATGCATTTTGATCCCCGGCGCCGGTCATCGAACCGGCGTCAGCTCAGATCCACGCGCGGCTCCAGGAAGGCAATGGCCTTCTGCACATAGTCAGGGTCATCGATCGTGATGCGTAGGGCCTTTTGCGGGCAGACCTCCACGCACCGGCCGCAGGCGCGGCAGGCCTCCGTGATGAAGGCCTGTTTGCCCTCGAGTTTGACGCCGCCATAGATGCAGGCCCCCAGACATTTGCCGCAGCCTATGCACTCCGCGCCGACAACGGTGTTCACCCCGGGCAGCTTATGCATGATGCCGGTAAGCTCAGGGTGCACAAAGGGCGTGACCATGGTGACGCAACAGCAGGGGCAGCAGTTGCAGATCGTAAAGAGCTTTTCATGCGGCTGTACGCCCAGCCATAGGCTGTCCCCCCAGAACTTGCCCGCGATGTGGATCATGCCGGACTCGCGGCATTTGCGGATATGCTCTCGAGCCTCTTCCTTGGTGGCCGCTCGGCCCATGTCGGGGTGGATGCCCCTGGCGGCCTCACCCAGGAACAGGCAGCCCAGGTCGCGGGGATAGTCCTTGCACTCGTTGGCGTCGCGGCAGTAGCAGTAATTCATGATGGCGCGGTAGTTGGATTTTTCTATGAAATAGTCCAGCACCTGGGGAGGCAGGACCGTATCCTGTTTGGTGATGTCGGCGCCTACCTCGATGACGCCTCTCTTGGGCAAGACGACCACGCCGTCGTCCTTGGGGGCCAAGGTTCTTTGCATGTTCACCGCCCTGGTCTCGAAAAGCCTCCATACCTTCCACTTGAAGACCCCGGTGCGGATTATCGCCCGGTAGATGTATCGGCTGACCGTTGCCACCATGAGCTGCCTGTCCATCATTTCCCTCCCCGTAATCCCGCCGTGCGGATCCTAGGCTTTTGATGACCCAAGAAGGGGACACCTCCACGATACGGAAGCCCACGGGCGAAGCCGAGACCTCACCCGGAATCCATCAGGGGCGCCCCCTTTCCAACCTGGTTCAGAACTCGTTGTCTTCGCCTACTTCGCGCCGGCGCCGAGCATTTGCTCTTGAACCGAGGATTCCCCGCTCATGAGCAAGACCTTGATGCTGCTATGATCGGCCGGCCACCCGGTGGGAACGTTCGCGCTCCTGGTCATGGAATTGCCGGCGGCAACGCAATCAAAGGCGATGCCTCCGGCCGGCAGCCAGGCCCCCGGGCTGTTGGGATTGGGCTTGTGGAACTGGACAAAGAAGCTGGTGGCCACGCCCGAGGTGTTCTTCACCGTTGCGGATATCATCCCTGACGCTTCCTTCACTTCAAGCAGTGTGCCGCTGTAGGCCTGGGTCAGATCGATGGTCTGGGCATTGATGACAGTGCCGGAATTGCGAAAGGAGATCTGTACCTGTTTGAACCTCGGCTCGCACCCCATGGTAAACGGCCGGGTCTCGGTGACGGAGGCACCCGCGGCCAGATCCAGATGATAGGCATTGGTCCCGCCGGTGATGGTTTCCCCCTTGTAGGGAAACACGGTGCTCACCCCGATATCGCCTTTGAACCGGCTCGTGCCGGTATTACGGATGGTGACCTCGTATTCGCACCGGCAGTCCGCCGCGGTCTGCCTGATGCGCACCGGTTCAAACCGCAGCATGGCCACGCCTTTGATGGCGGCGTTCTTCATGGTGGTCAGCTTGTCGGATACCGGTGCGCCAACCGGAGTGCGGATTGCCTTCTGCCCGGGCGCTACCGCGGTTCCCGCCTCCTCGGCCAGGGCCGGAACACCCGCACAGGCCACCATGATCAACATCATCCCGATACCGCGCGCCACAACACTCATGCCCATCTCATCCCCCCTTGAAAAAAGATAGTGAACTCATGTAGATCATACACATCTTTGCGCTTGGATACCATTGAA
This sequence comes from Deltaproteobacteria bacterium, assembly GCA_029574005.1. GTDB lineage: Bacteria > Desulfobacterota > Desulfomonilia > UBA1062 > UBA1062 > JAKQBR01. The sequence goes on from JAKQBR010000147.1 coordinate 7,192, forward strand.
AAGACGGGCAGCCGGGTGGCTGTCAAGTCCCGGCCTTGGTTTACTGCTGAGCGATTCCTGATAGAGATAAGCAGTAAGAATTTCCGAAGAGTGAGTTTAGATCTTCAAATCAAACCTTTAGCATAGACCATTAGAATTGAGCCTCATGATATAGGAACTCAGAACAGGATTCATTAATGGACCAGGGTGGGTAGGTATCTTGAAAAACAATGCCTGGTCATTATTATGATCACTATTTTAATCGAGCTACACTCTGGTTTGATACCATTTATTGCGAGCCTAATTAAGGCTAATCCTTTTAAGTAGGGAGATACAATGAATTCCCTTGGAGCAAAGGAATCCCTCACGATATACGCAAGTCCAGTTGGGTTGCTGCAAAACCTCATACGCTTCGACACCACAAATCCCCCCGGGAATGAGGGGGCCTGCATAGCCTATATTAACGATCTGCTCACCTCAGCAGGAATACAGACCAAGATTCTTGCAAAGGATCATGCCCGCCCCAACCTCATAGCCCGTCTGGAAGGATCTGGTGATGCACCGCCTTTGCTGTTCCAGGGACATGTGGATGTAGTCAAGGCATTTCCTGAGCAATGGAAGCACCCTCCCTTTGAAGGAAAAATCGCAGAAGGCTGTGTGTGGGGACGGGGTGCGCTCGACATGAAGGGCGGGGTTGCCATGATGTTGTCTGCCTTTATGCGAGCAAAGGTCACGGGATTGAAACCGAGGGGCGACGTGATCTTTGCCGTGGTGTGTGACGAAGAGACAGGGGGGCGGCTTGGTGCAAAATACATTGTAGAGAATCACTCTGAAGAGTTCGCTGGGGTACGATACGCCATCGGAGAATTTGGAGGGTTTCCCTTTTATCTTGGCAATAAGAAATTTTATCAGATCCAGGTAACTGAAAAACAGATATCCGAGATAAAAGTGACTATAACTGGCCCTGACGGGTATTCAGCTATCTTCCCCCCCAAAGGCAGTGCCAACGCAAGTCTTGGTAATCTTCTTGTCAAGCTGGATAAGCAGTTATTACCCGTACACATAACGCCTGTTGCACGCAAGATGATTGAAATGTGGAGTTCAGCATTGCCTTTCCCCAGTAACATGATCTTTCGCCTTCTTCTCAAACCCAGTCTGACTAATTTTGTTCTCAAGCTGCTCGGTGAAAAGGGAAAAATATTGCATACATTAGTCCATAACAACGCCAATGTCATAAAGATTGAGGGCGGCCAAACTGATACCCTTCAGATACCGAATAAGATCGAAGTTCATTTAAAACCCATTATTCTCCCCGGGTATGGACTTGAAGATATCATAGCCGAGTTAAAAAGACATATTCCTTCAGCCGCCGATTTTGAGGTTTTGCGTTTCGACTCCGTTCCCGAAGTTCCAGATATGGCCCTCTATGACATGCTTGCACAGATACTGAAGGAAGAGGATCCAGCTGGTATACCTATGCCAATGATTTTGCCTACGTCAACTGATGGAAAGAACTTCTGCCGCTTGGGAATTCAGACCTATGGCTTTCTGCCCATGAATCTCCCTCAAGGCTTCAATTTTACAGAGTACATTCATGCACATAACGAAAGAATTCCCATAGAGTCGTTGGAATTTGGAACTAAGGCCATTTATAAGGTTCTGGAACGCTATGGGAAAGCATCTTAATAAATTAAGAGCTATCAGTGCATGTTGAAAACAGGTTCTATGGCTTGAGATCTATACCAATCTGCATCAAGTTTAACATATCGATTGTGGCACGGTATCTTCACTCCGGCACTCATGTTTTTTCAGTAATGGTACCTGCATGCAAGTATTCTGATTTATCATCGAGAACTTCGTAGACAAGGCGGTGGTCCTCATCGATTCGTCTTGACCAGCACCCGGCGAGGTCACGCTTGAGCGGTTCGGGCTTGCCGGTGCCGGCGAAGGGATTACGGTGGACCTCCTGAATGAGTGCAATGATGCGCAAAGCTTTTTTCCGGTCCTGTTTGACCCACCACTCCAGGTCTTCAAAGGCATTTGGATCAAACTCCAAGCTTTTTGCGCGCTTTGTCAAAGGGAATGCCCCCCTCGTTTTTCCTGGCCTTCAGAAGGCGTTTTTTCATGACCCTGCTCTTGAGCAGATAGGCGGTTTCCTTCTCTGACTACAGTTCCTCCCAAAGGTCGATCGGCACGATGACCCCCGTGACCTTGTTTTCTTCATCCGAAATATACTGGATATGCTGTTGTCCCATAGGATCTTCTCCTGTCTATAAGACCGTCTTAATCATCACTTCTTCGATGCAGAGCATACCACACTGAGGCTGATTTTGCCACGACAAGGAAACGGTAGGGTTCATCGCACTATCCACCGTCAAGCATCCTCGTCAATCCAAGAAAATTGGGGTGCCTGCTGAGAGGAGCGCCCCGACGAAGCCGACGTGGAGAAGGCTCGATTGAGGGACGCAGAAGCTAGGAGATCTTGTCCCCCGGTTGTGGCTTCCCCGCCAAGGTGCACAAACTCAATCCGCCTTGTCCGCTGGCGGCCAGGAGCATGCCCTCGGACAGGCCGAACTTCATCTGGCGGGGCTTTAAATTGGCCACTACGATCACGCTTGTGCCGATGAGCGTGGCCGGATCGGGGAAGGCCGGCTTGATGCCGGCGAAGATCTGGCGGGTGCGGCCTTCGCCCACGTCGATCTGCATCTTGACGAGCTTGTCCGCGCCCTCGACCAGGGCGGCCTCGCGGATGATGCCGACGCGCAGGTCGAGCCTGGCAAAGTCGTCGATCGTGATCTCCGGGGCAAGGGCCTGGGCCTGCGGCTTGGGCGCGGCCTTCGCCGGTTTGGGCGCGGGCTTGGCGGCGGGCTGGGGCTCGCGCTTTTCGATCTTTGCGTAGGTGTCCTTCAATGTCACCGTGCGGTTAAAGACCAATCTTTCAGCGCTGCTGTCCTTGGGATCCACGAAGAAGTAGCCCAGGCGTTCGAACTGGTAGCGGCTGCCCGGCCGGGCGTCCTTCAGGGACGCCTCCAAGGCGCAGCCCTCCAAGGTGATCAGCGAATCCTTGTTGAGAAAGGCGAAGCTGTCCAGCCCGGCCTTTTCCGCCTCGGCAAAAGGATTCTCGGCCGTGAAGAGCCGGTCGTAGAGCCTGACGTCGGCCTTGACGGCGTGCTTTGCCGAGACCCAGTGCAGGGTGGCCTTGACCTTGCGGTTATCCGGCGCGTCGCCGCCTTTGGTGAGCGGGTCATAGGTGCACTTAAGCTCGGTGACCTCTCCGGTCCTGGGGTCCTTGATTACGCCCGTGCAGGTGATGAAGTAGGCCCCGCGCAGGCGCACCTCGCGCCCGGGGGCCAGGCGGAAGAAGTGAGCGGGCGGGTCTTCCATGAAGTCGTCCTGCTCGATGAAAAGCTCGCGCGCAAAGGGCACCCGGCGAGAGCCCATCTCCGGCTTGTCGGGGTGGCAGGCAATTTCGAATTCCTCGGTCTTATCCTCAGGATAGTTCTCGATCACGACCTTCAAGGGCCGCAGCACGGCCATGACCCTGGGCGCGGATGCGTTCAGGTCCTCGCGCACGCAGTGCTCGAAGAGGGCCACGTCCACCATGCTGTCCTTCTTGGCCACGCCGATGCGCTCGCAGAAGTCGCGGATGGCCTGCGGTGTGACGCCGCGGCGCCTTAAGCCAGCGATGGTGGGCATGCGCGGGTCGTCCCAGCCGGAGACGGTCTTTTCCTGCACCAGCTGCAAGAGCTTGCGCTTGCTCATGACCGTGTAGCTTAAGTTGAGCCGCGCGAACTCGATCTGGCGCGAGCGGAAGATATCGAGCTTTTCTAAAAACCAGTCGTACAGCGGGCGATGGTCCTCGAACTCCAGGGTGCAGATGGAGTAGGTGATGCCCTCGATGGAATCCGAGATGGGGTGGGCGTAGTCGTACATGGGGTAGATGCACCACGTATCGCCGGTGCGGTGGTGCGTTGCGCGCAGGATCCGGTACATGACCGGATCGCGCATGTTGAGGTTGGCCGAGGCCATGTCGATCTTGGCCCTGAGAGTCCGGCTGCCGTCAGGGAAAACGCCTGAGCGCATCTGCCGGAACAGGTCGAGGTTCTCGGCCACGGACCGGTTCCGGTAGGGGCTGTCCTTGCCCGGTTCGGTCAGGGTGCCGCGGTAGGCGCGCACCTCTTCGGCGCTCAAGTCGCAGACATAGGCCAGGCCCTTCTCGATGAGCTTTTCCGCGTAGGCGTAGAGCTGCTCGAAGTAGTCCGAGGCGTAAAAGCAGCGGTCCTCCCAGTCAAAGCCCAGCCAGCGCACGTCCTCGATGATGGAGTCGATATACTCCTGGTCCTCCTTGCTGGGGTTGGTGTCGTCGAAGCGCAGGTTGCACAGTCCGCCCGGGTAGTCGGCGGCGATGCCGAAGTTGAGGCAGATGGATTTGGCGTGCCCGATATGCAGGTAGCCGTTGGGTTCGGGCGGGAAGCGCGTATGCACCGTCCCGCCGTGCTTGCCGCTGTCGAGGTCTTCCTTGATGATGGCGCGGATGAAGTCCAAGCCGGCTTGACCAACGGCCGGCGCCGTGGTTGGTGTATCGCTCCCGTTGTTTTTCATCATAACCGGCTCTATAGCATAAGTTAAAAATAGTTTTAAGTTTTAAGTGGTAAGTGTTAAGATTGGGCATATGCCGGGCAAGGATGAAAAACTCTATATCGTCATGATCGGGCTGCCGGCGCGGGGCAAGTCGACCCTGGCGCTCAGGATGCAGGAGACCTTCAAGAGAAACCAGATCCCTACCCGCATCTTCAACAACGGGAATTTGAGGCGCCAGTACCGCGTGGCCGACACCAGTTTCGCGGATTTCTACCGCCCGGACAACGTGGAGGCCGTGGAGCTCAGAAGGCGCTTCGCGCTCATCAACATGCAGCGTGCCAAGGCCTACCTGGCCGATAAAGGGCAGGTCGCCATCCTGGACGCCACTAATGTCAGCCGCGAGCGCAGGGCGCTGATCGAGTCCGAGCTCAAGGACCATCCCATCCTGTATATCGAGTGTCTCAACGACGACCAGGACATCCTGCACCTGTCCATCCTGGAAAAGGTCAAGGGCCCGGAATTCGCCCACTTCAGCCCGCATGACGCCGTGAATGAGTTTCTCAAGCGCATCGAGTACTACGAGATGATCTACTCCGCATTGTCCCCGGAGCGCAATTATATCCGCATGGATTCGCTGCACAACCGCATCCTGGAGGAGAAGGTCGTGGACGCCATACCGCTCTATTCCCGCATCCGCGATTTTCTGGTGACCGACGTGGTCAAGAACCTGTTCCTGATCCGCCATACCGAGACCTTCTACAATGTCCAGGACCGCATCGGCGGCGACCCTTCGCTCACGCCGCGCGGAGTCGCCCAGGCTAAGGCCCTGGGCCGCTTCTTCATGAACCGGCGCATCTCGTATATCTTCACCAGCAAGAAGATCCGCACCATCCAGACCGCCGAGCGCATCGCCGAGGCCCAGAAAGACTGCACCATCATCCCCCTGTGCGAGTTCAACGAGATCGACGGCGGCGTCTGCGAGGGCATGACCTACCAGGAGATCCAGGAGCAGATGCCGTCGGTCTACTCGGCGCGCGAGGCCGACAAGTACAGCTACATCTACCCGGGCGGCGAGGGCTACGCCAGCATGAAGCAGCGCATCGAGGTGGGCATCAAAAAGGCCTTCTATCTGAACCGGCATGCCGACAATATCATGATCATCGGCCACCGCGCGGTCAACCGCATGATCCTGGCGCACTTCCTTTACCGCCGCGATGAGGACGTGCCGTACATCTACGTGCCGCAGGACAAGTTCTACCATATCGCCGCCACCCAGGACAAAAAGCTCTTCGAATTGCGTAAATATGAATGATGGTTGAAAAGGGGGGAAGGTATGCGCAGAGGATGCGTGCTGCTCCTGGGCCTGCTGCTCGTTGCCTGGCCCTGCACGGCAGCGCCCTACCGGATCGAGGTCCTGCAGGTCGGAGACATCGAGGCCTTCAGCGTCGTCATGCAGTCCACCATGAAAGAGCTGAACCGGCTCGGTCTGGTCTTGGGACGGAATGTGCACATCCGCCGCACCGTCATCGAGGCCGACATCTCGCAGGGGGACGTGAACAAGGATGAGATCAAGGAGAGCGCCGACAGGATCATAGCCGCCAGGCCTAATCTGGTGCTTGCTATCGGCACGTCGGCCACGAAGATCATAAAGGACAAGGCCGTGGCCGCTCGCATCCCGGTGGTGTTCACGAGCGTCTATGACCCCCTGCTGGTCGGCAGCGCCTCAGCTACTCAGGCTGGCCCCGGCTTCACCGGCGTGAGCATCTATGTCGATCCGGCCGATGTGCTCACCGTGACCAGGCTGGCCTTCCCCGCAGTGAAGACCCTGGGGATCGTTCACTCAGGCGATGAAAACGTCCTGGCCTTTGTCAACGATGTCAAGATCAAGTCCCGCAAGCTCAAGTTACAGGTCCTTGCCGAGCAGGTGCGCAAGACCGACAGACTGACGCCGGCCGCCCGGTCACTGATCGCCCAGGGCGCCAGGGCCTTTCTGATCCCGGTCGATCCGTACTACGCGCTCAGGGACTATGAGCCGGTCAGGGAACTGATCGACATCCAGCATCAGACCAGGATCCCCGCCATCGCGTGCACGATCGGCGGCCCGAAAGATCCGCGCGGGGCCGTGCTCTTGCTGACACCAAGCTTCCAGGTCATCGGCGAGCTCACCGGCCGGCAGATCGCCAAGATCCTTCTGCAGGGCAGAAAACCCGAGACGCTGCCGATCCTCAGGCAGGAGCATGTCCATGTGCAGGTCGATACCGCGATCGCCAAGTCGCTCGGCATCACGCTGCCCAGCCAGCTGTTGATGATGGCCAAACCGCGGGAGTAGAGGATCGGGAAAGACCGCAGCCGCCTGTCTCAGTCCATGGCCGTGAATGTCGGCAATGTCTCCATGGCCGAGGCGGTGATCGCTTCGACAAGACCCCTGAGCCACTGTGTTCCCTTGCGATACGACGAGGTGCTCAAGTCTTTGATAGCCTGAAGGTACGGCCCGTGCGACCTGCTCAGCTCTTGAAGGAGTGCGTCCTTAAGCCCGGCGTCACCCGGGTGATCCCGCATGGCGTTGAGCGATTCCTCCAGGGCCTGCCAGGCGTCATGAAATTCGGTTTGCCGGCGGATCAGGGCCTCGGATTTGCGGCTTTGCCGCAAAGCCTGATGAATCTTGACCGATTCAGGCATCTTCATGGCCAGGGCCTTGAGCCGTTTGAGGCGTTCATCGACGGCCGCATCCAAAAGGTTCAGCGCCGCGGTGGTGAGTTCGGGCGCCAGGAAGAGTGACCGCACGCCCGCATACCATTGCCTGAAGGCCAGGAGATTGGCGATATATCGGATATTGTTGACAACACGGGGTCTGATCTCGCCATAGAGACCGGGGATGAATTCACGCTCTCTTGGCCCGGCCTGCGGCGCATGCCAGAGCCGGCCTTCCTGCAGATCGCCCTTGAAGACCGCGCCGGCCGCGATCACCGCGCCGAAGCCGATGGTGGAGGGACCTACCAGGCCGCCTTGGCCGCCCAGGAAAATCGGGCGCTCGCGGAGCATAACCCCGCGCGGCACGTCGCCGATCAGGGAGGGCGTTGCCTTGTCCTGCTGAGGGGTATAGTTGAAGTGGATGTAGGAGCTGCCGACCTCGCTGTGGTCGTTGCGGCTGGTACCGCCGGAGACAAGGCAGTCGCACAGGTTGATGAGGCTGCCCAGCGTCACGAAGGGCATGAGGATCGTCTGCTTGAGCCCCACCGCATGCGCGCCGCCGGCCTCTTCCTCCAGCAGGCATGCCTCGCGCACGTGCGCCCCGGCGCCCATATTCGCGTTGTCGAGGAAGACGGAGGCCTTGAAGTAACCGCCTTTGAGCTCGACGCCGCGGCCGAGCTGACAGTCCTCGATCGTGGCCGGGCCTTCCCGGCCGATGATACACCCGGACATGATGAAGGTCTTGGCCCCGGCAATACGGCAGCCCGGGTGGATGGTAACGCCGGGGGCGATACGGTCGAGGTCGATCTCCGGGCCGATGGAGACGCTGTGCGGATGGGGCAGGATAACCCCCTTTGCCATCAGGCGGCGTATGGGATCCGTATCAGCCATGATCTCTCCAATCCTCGCGGTCTCGCATGCGCTTCACTCAGGCCAGGTGGGCCTTGACCACCTCCGCGATCTTCATACAGGCGCTCTCGGTGGCCTCTACGGTCGGACCTTCGACCATGACCCGGCACATCTGCTGGGTGCCGGAATACCGCACCAGCACCCGGCCCTTGTTACCCAGCTCCCGCTCGACCTCCTTGATCACGGCGTCGATCTGAGGGATGCCGGCGATCTCGGGCTTGTGCCTGACCGTGATGTTGACGAGCTTCTGCGGGAACACCTGCATGCATCCGAGCTCGGACAGCGGTCTTCCTTGTTCGCGCATGACCCGCAGGAGCTCCAGCGCCGCGATGATGCCGTCGCCGGTGGAATGGTGCTCCAGGAATATGATGTGGCCGGAATCTTCGCCGCCTATGGCCGCGTCCTTGGCGAGCATCTCCTCCAGGACGTAGCGGTCGCCCACATTGGCCTCCACATGCGTGATGCCGCGCTCGGCGAGCGCTACCTTGAGGCCGAGGTTGCTCATGACCGTGGTCACGACCAGATTGTTCTTGAGCCTGTTCTGGCGCTGCATGGCCGCGGCGCAGATGACGATGATCTGGTCTCCGGTCAGGACCCGGCCTTTCTCGTCCACGGCGATCACGCGGTCGCCGTCGCCGTCGAAGGCCAGGCCGATGTCCGCCCTGCGCCTGACGACCTCTTCGGCCAGGCGTTCAGGGTGCTGGGAGCCGCACTCCCGGTTGATATTGCGGCCGTCCGGTTCATGGAAGAGCGATATGACCTCGGCGCCCAGCTCGAAGAACACCTCGGGCGCCACCTTGTACGTGGCCCCGTTCGAGCAGTCGAGCACGATGCGCAGGCCTTCCAAGCTGAGATCGGCCGGGAAGATGTTCTTGAGAAAAGCGATATAACGGCCACGGGCGTCATCAATATGGTAGGCCTTGCCGATGGCTTCCGGCGAAGCCAGGAACTCATTGAGCCGCTGCGACAGGATCAGCTCCTCGATCTCGAGCTCGCGCTCATCCGGGAGCTTGTATCCGGTGCGCGAGAAGATCTTGATGCCGTTGTCCTCGAAGGGATTGTGGGAAGCCGAGATCACGATCCCGGCATCGGCGCGCATGGTAAGGGTCAGGAAGGCCACCCCCGGGGTGGGCATGACGCCTACCAGGAGGGCATCGGCTCCCATGGCGCAGATGCCTGCTGCCAGGGCGTTTTCGATCATGTGGCCGGAGAGCCGGGTGTCCTTGCCGATGACGATGCGTGCGGTATGCCCTTTCTTGCGGTTCAAGTATGCGATGGCCATGCCGACTTTCATGGCCATGTCCGGCGTGACCGGGAAGGTGTTGGCCACGCCGCGGATACCGTCGGTTCCAAACAGTCTGCTCATGAGACCCCTTTCATGTCACGCCGATTATTGTTTGCCGCCGTCCTTGATCGCACCCACGATCATCTCGACCGCTTCGCCCAGGAGGAATTTGATCGGGAGCCTGGCCAGAAAATCATCGTTCCAGGGAAGGTTCTGCTCGTTCATGAGGTTTTTGATGTCGGCGTACTTTTCTCCCAGCACCTCGCGCTTTTGCTCCACGCTTAAATCCTCCTGGAAATCGACATGCAAGAGCAGCAGGTTTTCAATGGTGCGGCTCTCGCCCAAGAGCGGGATGATGACGATGGAGGCGTCATCCGACTTGCCGCCGCCGGCATAGATCTCGCCGGTGCGCACGATGGTGCGTTTGGTGCCCATGAGCGGGCTCTCATCAGCGGCGCGCGAGCGCATAGCGAGGGCGATGCCGCCCTTCTTGATGGTGGCGATGGTGGTAAAGTCATTGGGACGGCCTTCCTCGTCCAGGTTGCGGATGCGGTACAGGGTGAAGCCCTTGATCCCGGACACGGCACGCTGCAGGCGCTTGAGCGTCAGGACGTCCTTTGCCAAGAGGTTCTCGAAGCTCAAGCCGAGTTCGACCATGGGGTCGAACAGAACACCCTTCAGGGCCTCGACCTTGCGGCTGGTGCCCACGGTAACGGTCTTGGCCTGGTGGCGGATGGCGTCCACCGGTCGCGAGAGCTCTTCGATGGCCTTGCCCAGCGTGATGTCCAGCATCTCCAGGGGCGAAGACGAGACGCGCTTGTCTTTGAAGTCTTCCCGGAAGTCCTCGACGGGCAGCTTGCCCACGGCATACTTGAGCAGCAGCGTCAGATCCGAGGCCGTGTCCACGTTCATGGTCGCCAGCGCGCTGCTTGAGCGCCAGGCATGGAACTCGGCGGCAAAGGGGTCGACAATGGCGCGCAGGTCCTTGCTGGCGATGCTCTCATAGGGAGAGAACCCTTTGGCCTCATGCGTGCTCAGGGTATCGGCCAGGCGGACGCGGAAGTCCCGGAACAGGCCGGCCTGCTCGTCGAGGCTGCAGGCGGCGTAGTAGCCCCATATATGCCCGGCCAGGACGTTCATGATGAGCGAGGTGGGAAAGGCGGCGCGCGGCACGGGTATCACGTAATCCGCCACGGAACGGAAGCGCTTTTCGCCTTCGTCGGCGATGACCACGACCTTGGCGGCATGCGCCTTGAAGATGGCGGTGTCCTTGACGATGTCTTCCAGCACGATCTCGGGACTGCCCGCGGCCATGACCAGGATCAGGGGCTCGGCCGACAGGTCGATATGCTTCTTGTCCTCGATGATGTCCGAAGAGATGGTCTTGTAGCAGAGCTCGGAGAGCTTGATGCGCACCTCGTCGGCCGCCACCTTGTTGGCGCCGCTGCCCACCACGGCCCAATAGCGTTTCCGGCGTACAATGTCCCAGGCCGCGGCGCGGATGTCATCCCGGCGTTCGATGACCTTGATCATCTGCTGCGGGATGGTCTCCAATGAGGCGATTTCCTTGACGATTATGCCATCCGGCATGACGCCCAGTTCCTTGGCCATGAAGAGCGCGATGACGAACCCGGCCACGATCTGGGCGTAAAAGGCCTTGGTGGAGGCCACCGACATCTCGATATCGCGGCCGTCGCTGGTATAAAAGACGCCGTGCGCCTTGGTGGTGATGTCGGACTGGCGGCGGTTGACGATGGCGATGATATGGGCGCCCTTTTCGCGCGCCATGGTCACGGCGCGGTTGGTGTCCGTGGTGGTGCCGGACTGTGTCACGGCGATGACCAGGGCCGCCTTCAGCTCCTCGTCGCTTACAAAACCGCTCAAGTCCGAGGCCTTCTTGGCCTGGATGTTGATGCGCGTGCCCTTGAGGTAGACGCTCAGGGCCTCGGCGATGGCGCTCCCGGCCACGGCCGCCGTGCCCTGGCCGATGACGTAGATGGTGCGGATGCGGCCCGCGGTCAGCGCAGCGAGGATGCGCGCGGGGAACACCTCTTCGCCCAGGTTGAAGCTGCAGGAGCCTCCCGCGATGCGGTATTTGCCGCGCAGCGTCTTGCGGATGGAAGACGGCGCATCCATGATCTCCTTCATGAGATAGTGGCGGAAATCGCCCCGGTCGATATCGCGTGTGGTGATCTCGGCCTTCTTGATATCCTTTTCACTCAGCGCGATTGCGTGTCCGTCGTACGAGAAGGCCTCGATGCCCGCCAGCCCGGGGCCCTTGTCATTGTTCAGGATGAAGACCTGCCCCATGCTGCCCGGATCGTCCGCGACGCGGCGGGTTTCGCCGTCCATCTTGATGAAGTAGGGGGTCTCCTCCACGAGGCCGTAGACCTCGGAGGCGAAGAGGTACTGCGCCTTGGCCAGGCCCACGAACAGCGACTGGCCGCTGCCGTGCAGGGCCAGAAACACCTTGCCGGGCTCCAGGTTGGACTCCATGGCGATGGCATGCGAGCCTTCGAAATCGTTGACGGCCAGGCGGAAGGCCTCTTTCAGGGTATGGCCCTTGAGCAGGTGATGTTCGATGGCCAGGGGGATGACCTTGGTGTCCGTGGTCACGCGCTGATCGACCAGGCGGCCCTGGCTTTCAATCCGCGCCTTGATGTCCAGGTAATTGTCGATGTCGCCGTTCAAAACCACGTTGATGAACCATTGGCCTTTGCCGTAGGCCGGGTATTCCTTCACGTCCACGGGTATGTGGGTCGACACGGCCAGCGTGCAATTGTTCACCGGGTGGCAGTTGGGTATATTGATGGCACCCACCGATGCCCAGCGGGTATGGGCCAGGTACATGTCGCCCGTATCCTCATGCCGGACCACGGCCTTGAAGATGGTGTCTTCCTGGATGGCCCTCCTGAGCTCGCGGCAGTTCTTGCCGAGCTCGCCGGTGATGGAAGCGGTCTTGTAGGTGAAGGCCATGCCGCCCGAAAAGCGGCTGATCGAGCCGTGCATGAGGTCCGTGCCGCGGCTGCGCAGGTCAAACCCTTCCGACAACCCCTGGTCTGCAAGGGTCTTGAGTATCTCCTGCATGGCCTTTTCCGGTACGGCCAGCGCGATCTGGATGCCGGTGGAGTCGCGGCCCCTGACCTCCAGCCGGTCAAGGGCGTTCAGGAGGAAATTGAGGCGCTGGTACTTCCTGAATATGCAGGCCGCCGTTGCCGCCTCCCCGCCGCTTAACGACAGGATCTTTTCCTGATTCTTCAGCAGATCCTGCTTGAGGCCCCACTGGATGTCCTTGAGCGTGATCAGGCGGCGGGAGATGATTTCCAGGGCGCTGATGGGGAATTCCCCGGCGCGCTTCTCCAAGATGGCCTCCTGCTTCTTGATCAGGTCGGCAAGCTCGTCGGCAACCGCATGGAGACGCATCATCTCGCCGTTTGAATGCAGCCGGAACTGCCGGTCGATATCCTGCTTGAGGTCATACAAGGCCGTTTCCATGTCCGCCAGCGTCTGATCGCCCAGGAATGCCTCGGGTGCCCCGTGCTCGAGGCCCATCCTGTTCAGCGCCCGTGCCAGAGCGATAATACGCTCGACCGGATCGTCAGTGCGCCTCGGCGCGCATTTCACGGCCAGGATGCCGGCCAGGCCGCAGAAGAGCGTGTCGGGCTGGTGCGGCAGCAGGATGACGGAGCGCGGCGGCAGGGAGCGGGGGTCGCGCCCGATGAAAAATCGCCAGTCTTTCCATCTGTTCCGGGATATGCTCCGGAATGTTCGCATGCATCATTCTCCTAACAGTCGGCTGAGGCTCTCTACCTTGTAATCCGAGGCGGCCGCCGTCTCAATCAGGGACCGGACTGTGCTGTGGCAATGCTTGAGCATCTCCTTGATCCTGGACATATCATCGGGATAATCGGCCAGGGTCTTGAATATATTGATCAAACCCATCCATTCCACCAGGGATTCAAAGGACTCGCGGTTGAACCATGTCGTGCCCTCGAAGACATTGAATCCCAGGTACTGCTGCACGTCATCGGTCTTGATCATCCTTGCGATCTGCACCCGACAGGCGTGCTCTTTACGTCCGTCCCCGAACCCCTGGTGTTCGGTCAGGATCTTGATCAGGAGCTGGTGACGGCGGGCTTCACCTTCGTTGCACCCCAGGCCCCGCAGGCTTTCGCCGATCACCTTGATCAGCATCCATTCATCCAGCCATGTCCGGCTGAGTATGCTGAATCCCTCCGGGGCGGCCACCTCGCCCAGACGGTGCACGGCCGTCCACATGACCAGGATGCCGAGGGAGCGCTCATCGCGCGCGGCGATCTCCTGCGCCAGTGGCAGCATCTTGCTGAAGGACTCGGCCAGGGCTGACAGCCTCGGCACGGCCGCCAGGAGGGCGTCGACCTTCAAGGCGATCTTTTCCACATCGCCCTTGCCGTGTGCAAGCCTCCCGGCCTCGCTTATCATGCGCCGCAGCGGGTCCTTGACCTCCACGAGCAGTGCCTCGCGCTCCTCTTGTGTCCCCTTGACCAGGCGAAGAACCGGCTGTGGATCGACGATCTGCCGCAACGGCCCCAGGAGCTTTTCCAGGATTAGCTCCAGGAAGGCTGAGTTGATATCCGGTACGCCGGCGCCGGCCAGGTAGGCGTTCAGACGCTGATAGTGGCCTTCGGCATCGTCGTATACCTCCCGGAAATTCAGGAATACATTGGATTTGAAGGCGCACAGATGGATGAAGAGCCCGTTCCGGCAGAGGTCCCTGCCGGAACGGATGTACTCCATGCCCGACTTCTGGTCCTCGAAGAGGTAAAAGACCGTGTCCTCGTCCTTGAAGCCCAGACCCTCCCCCAGGGACGCATGTCTGATGCGCCGACGGCCTTCCGTTTCCACGCTCATGCCCACCGAGGTGCGGATACGGCCCTGGGCCTCGGCATAGCGATTGTTGTAGACCACCAGCGCGCGTTCTTCCCCCGAGCGGTTGGAATAGGCGAAGACATCCTCGTTGACCCAGCCTTCGTTCGTCACGCAGTCATAGAACACGAAGTGCTCCACGCCCGAGAAGAGGTGGCGTTTGCGCATCAGGGGGAAGATCTCTTGCTCGTGCCTTCGCACCAGGTCTTCGTCGACGGTCTCGTTCCAGTAGGCCTTGCGGTACTCCATGCCGTATTTCTCGGAGAATCCCTCGACCTGTCCGTGTCCGAACATGGGCAGTCCCGGCATGGTGACCATCATGGTCGCCACGCCGAAATACTTGTCGCCCTTGCCGAACTGATCCACGGCCGGCTCCTCGTCGGGGTTGTTCATGAAGTTGACGAAACGCCTGAGGATCTCGGGGTTGAACCGGAGCACGTTCTTGATCACGTCGCGGTACTTGCTGTTCTCTTCGGCTTTCAGCATGTTCATGAAGGCCGAGTTGTAGACGCGATGCATGCCTAAGCTGCGGACGAAATAGCCTTCCATGAGCCAGAAGGCCTCGGCCAGGAGCAAGGTGTTCGGGGCCTTGGCCGCCACGCGGTCGACCAGTTCGCGCCAGAACTCGATGGGGAAGAGCCGGTTGAACTCCTCGCTCGATATGCCCTGCCCCGAGCGTGATGGGATGTCGCCGCCGAAGCCTGGCACCGGGTACCAGAGGCGCTGGAAGTGTTTTTTGGCCAACGTCATGGCGGCGTCGAAACGGATGATGGGGAACTTCTCGGCCACGTGCAGGGTCAGGTCGATCACGGCCTGGCGCACCTCGTGCTTGAGATGGTCGAGCTGGGCCGTATCGTTCCAGGGCATGTGCGTACCGTCGTTGCCGTGGTAGATATAGCGGGTATCGCCCGTGTAGCGGTCCACCCGTTTGAAGACCACGGCCGCGTCACGGCGGTCCCAGTAGCCGTCCTCGATGTAAATCTCGACCCTATCGTCGTCGGACAGGTTGGGCCCGGTGAAGCGATACCCGGGGAAGGGCGGGTGGGGGAGCTGGATGAACCAGTCCGGGTGCTCGATCACCCAGCGCGAGTAGATGCCCATGTGGTTGGGCACCATGTCGGTCGCCAGGCGGATGCCATAGGACCAGGCCCGCTCCTTGAGGTTCTGGAAGGCCTCTTCGCCGCCCAGATCCTCCGCGATGGTATAATCAAAGACCGAGTAGGCCGAGGATTCGGCCTCCGGGTTGCCGCTGATGCGCTTGATCTTCTTGGAGGCCGGGCTGCGCTCCCAGATCCCGATCAGCCACAGACCCGTGAAGCCCCAGCGCGCCAGCCGCTCAAGCTCCTCGTCCGGGATCTGGTCGATGCGGGTGATGTGCCGTCCGTATGTGCGCGAGAGCTGGTCCAGCCAGACATAGGTGGATTTGGCCATGAGCACGACGCGCGGCATCCAGTCGATGTCCGGGCTGAAGCGTTCGAGCTCCTCCAGGGTCAGGGCGCTGAAGGAGAGCACCGGCAGGTCGCCTTTGTAGAAGGAGCGGTCTTTGTACTCCTCCTTGATCAGGTCGATGCCGCCCAGGATGCGGAACAGGAGGCCGGCCAAGAGTCTGCCCCAATGCGTGCGGATGTAATCGAGCTGGCCCTGGAGCGAATCAGGGGCCGCGACCACCGGTTCCCTGAGCATGGTGACCAGCGGGTTGTTGTGGGGTCCGAAAAACGGCTGGGTCTGGTAGAAGGCCTCGATGTCCTGCTGTATGGCAAGATAGGCGGTGGTTTCCCGCAACGGCCGGTCATCAAAGAACTCCAGGAAGGGTTTGAAGGCCGGGTTGGTGTTGGCCAGCCGTAAGAGGAGCATCTCTTCCAGGGTGATCAGGCGGTTGGGCGCGCCTTCCTCGCTCTGCCCGGCGAGATAGTCCGCGGCGCTTACGCGGCCCCGATAGACGGCCACGGGCGGGAACAGCTCCACGAACCGCAGCAGGCAGCTCTCGAGCGCTTCGGCCCCGATCCGCGCCTCGATGTGCGTATAGGCCGCCTGCATGGCCTGGGGGTTGACGTCGCGGCGATAGAGCCAGGCTACGTAATGCAGGACCTCGTCGATAAGGCCCATGGCGTTGATATCGCTGGCCTTGAGCGCGCGTTCCGGGTGCGCGGATGCGTCACGCACGCGGTTGACCGTGTCGCTGAAGACCCGCACGCTGAAGAGGTTGGCGAAGATGACGTTGCCGTGCAAGGAAAACAGATCATCGTCGAACTGGTACCTGTCCCGTGCGTGCCTGGAAATATGGAACTCAAACATATGCTCTCCTGCGTGGCGACCCACACCCTATCTATGGAAAAGCACCTGCGGCGTCAAGTTTAAAAACCCCTTAATCCCAGGGGGCCGCGCTGTTTTTTGCTCCGGAAGGGTTTGGTTTTTTTTCAGGCATTTTTTGGTTAGCCCTTGACAAGCACCTGCTATCTCATTACATAATTGAGGTAACTGGAAAGATTATCAGAGTAAACCACGGCAAACCCTTAAGAACGTTTTCCCGAGTTTACAGGTAATGGTATTCCAGAAAATACTAAACGGGGTCCGACACGCTTTGCCAGGCTGTTGGATCTGCAAGTGGAGGTGCTTTAATGGCTTTAGGAACAGTGAAGTGGTTTAACGAGAAGAAGGGTTTTGGTTTCATTACCGAGGACGGCGGTTCGGATGTATTCGTACACTTCTCCGCCATCAAACAGGAAGGCTTCAAAACACTTGCAGAGGGCGATAAGGTGAAGTTCGATATTGTCCAGGGCCCCAAAGGACCCCAGGCCGCCAACGTAACCAAGGCGTAAACGGCAACAACGGGGCAGGAATCCCCTGCCCCGGGCACCCATCGATCAGGCCAGGCCGTCCATGGCGGTACGCCAGTCCGCAAAGGCCTGCGCTTCCCTCTCCAAGAGCATCTCGCGGCGCATCTTCTTGGGCCCCTCCGGCGTGGGGATGATGCCCAGATTGATGTTCATCGGCTGAAAATCCTTGACCCCCGGATCCGTAATATACCCCAGGAGCGCGCCGATGGCCGTCTCGGGCGGCGGGGGCACAAAGGGCCTCCCCAGGTGAGCGGCCAGCAGCGAGCATGCGGCCAGGACCCCGGTCGCCGCAGATTCCACATAGCCCTCGACCCCGGTAAGCTGCCCGGCAAAGACCAGGTTCCGATGCCCCTTGAGGCTGAGATCCTTTTCCAGCACGCGCGGCGAATCGATAAAGGTGTTGCGGTGGATGGAACCGTAGCGGAGGAACTGCGCCTGCGTCAG
>JAKQBR010000170.1 GCA_029574005.1 Deltaproteobacteria bacterium
TTGTGCAAGAAAGAGGGCAGATCGTATCTGAACATCGCCATCGGATGCACCGGCGGCCGGCACCGATCCGTGGCGGTGGCCGAGGAGATCCGCCGGAACATCGAGGCGCTGGGCTTTCCAAGCAAGTTGGTACACAGAGATCTTTCCTAGAGGGGGATTCCCAAGATGGTTGGCATTGTGGTGGTGGCCCATGGAAGACTTGCCGAGGCCCTGATCGAAACCGCCGAGATGATCGTGGGGAAGATCGAGGGGATCAAGGCCTGCGCCTTCTGTCAGGGCAGCGATGTCGAGAAGCTCAGGAAGATGCTCAAGACTTCCATTAAGGATGTCAATACCGGCGACGGCGTCATCATCCTCACGGACATGTTCGGAGGCACACCCTCCAACATCAGTCTGGCCTTTCTGGAAGAAAACCTGGAGGTGATCACGGGCGTGAACCTGCCCATGCTCTTGAATGCCCTGACCAAGCGCGACGGCAAGGGTATCAAGGAGTTGGCTCAGCTCCTGAAGGAAAACGGGCGCAGCAATATCTATATCGCCTCTGAGATCCTCTCCGCTAATCTGGGGAAGTAATGGACATCGTTTTGGTACGGGTGGACGACCGGCTCATCCACGGCCAGATCCTGGAGTCGTGGATACCGTTCATCAAGGCCCAGTGCGTGGTGGTGGCCAATGACGCCCTGGCGGGCGATCAGTTCCAGCGGGCCATCCTGTCCATGGCCATACCGGACCGCATCAAGGTCAGGATCGTGCCCGTTGAGGAAACGCGGGGGCTCGCCAGCGACCCCGAGCTGGCTGGGCTGAGCACCCTGGTCATCGTGTCTTCCCTGCTGGATGCCTACCGCCTGCGGGAGGCCGATGTGGAGTTCGGACGGCTCAACATCGGCAACATGAAGGGTTCGGAGACGAGCCGGCAGATATCTTACTCGGTGTGGATCTCGGATGAGGACGAGCGCATGATCCGGGCGATGCTCGACCAGGGGCTGGCCATCAACCTCCAGTCCGTGCCGCGCGAACGCGAGATCGATATCAGATCCATCATCGACATGGGGAAACCATGATCTTTTCCCTGACTCTGTGCGTGTTTCTGGGCGCCGTGCTCTGGCTCGATCGGGTCTTCATGCTCCAGGCCCTCTTGAGCCGTCCGATCGTCCTGGGCCCGCTCTTGGGTCTGGCGGTGCACAATCTGCCCCTTGGTCTGCTGATCGGGGCCTCCCTCGAACTGATGTGGCTCAATGCGCCTCCGGTAGGCGCCTTCCTGCCCTACGATGATTCCTTCTGCGCAGCCGTGGCCGTACCGGTGGGCGCCGTGGCCGCCGTGGCCCTGACCACGCAGGAGGCCGCCGGGGTGGCGCTCTTTGTCTGTCTGCCGACCACCCTGGTCGGACGCTGGATCGACACCCGTATCCGCTTGTCCAACCAGTCTCTGCTCCCGGACGATCCCGCGCGGTTGTCGGAAAGGCTGCCCAAGGCCATGTACCTGGCGCTCGGACGGTCGTTCTTGTCCGCCCTGGGAGCCATCGCCCTATGCACCGCGGTTCTGGGCGGGACGGTGTATTTCCTGAAAGACGTCTTGCCGCTGTCCGTCCTGCGGACCCTGGCCTGTCTGCCGCTCATCGGCATCGTCATCGGCCTGACCGGACTCATTACCAGCCGGCGCATGCAGACCAGAACCATCTGGATCGTTGCCTTTGCCCTGGGCCTGTCGGCCGGGGTCCTGTGGATATGGACACGTTGATCATGCCGGCCACGCGCCGGGACCTTCCGGCCATCATGGAGATCGAGAAGCAGAGCTTCGCCTCGCCCTGGGACAGCCTGACCATGTTCCTGGCCATGGATGACCCGCAGGGACGGGGCACCGCGGCGTGGCTGGGCAGGCAACTGGTTGGGTATTGTTTCGCCCATGCCACGCATGATATGGTGCACATCCTGAACCTGGCCGTGCGGCCGAACTGCCGTCGGCAAGGCATAGCGCGCCGATTGTTGAACGACCTGATCGCCTTCAGTCAGGGATCGGGCCGTCTGTTCGTCTTCCTGGAGGTGCGGACATCCAACGGCGAGGCCAAAGCCTTGTATGCCGGCATGGGTTTCCGGCAGGTATGCACCTGGAGGAAATATTACCAGGACACCCATGAAGACGCCGAGATTATGATCAAGGGGCTCACATGAAAGATCTGACCGCCAGGGTAATCGGCAACCGCGAGGTGGCCGGGCGCACCTATCTCATGACATTGGAATGCGATATGGAGGCCTATCGGCCGGGGCAGTTCGTCATGCTCAAGGCGGGCGGGGCGCGCGACCCACTGCTCAGGAGGCCGCTGGGCATCATGGAATACGGTTCCGGCACCCTGGCCCTGCTCTATAAGGTTAAGGGCGAGGGCACCAGGCTTCTCTCCGGGCTCCATCAGGACGACCGGGTCTCCGTGCTGGGTCCTCTGGGACAAGGGTTTCAGGACCCTGCTCCACGGGCGTCCGTCGTGTACGTGGCCGGCGGCACCGGTGCCCCGCCGCTGATCGCCCTGGCTAAGCACCTGAAACGCGGCCGGTTCCTGTTCGGCGCCCGCACCCGTGAAGACGTCCCCTTCGAGTGTCTGCCGCATGACAGCCTGATATGCACTGAGGACGGTTCCTGCGGTCAGGCGGGCCTGGTCACGCAGGCGCTGGCATCTGCCCTGGGTGAGAGCCGACCCACGGTCTATGCCTGCGGGCCGCTGCCCATGCTGAAGGCTGTCTGGGACCTGGCCAGGGCCTCGGGCGCCGCCTGCCAGGTTTCCCTGGAGGAGCGCATGGCCTGCGGCTTCGGCGTATGCTCAGGCTGCGCCGTTGAAACCGTCAGGGGCATCGAGCGCGTCTGCAGCGAGGGGCCGGTATTTCGTGCGGAGGAGATCCAATGGTGAAATCCGTCGACCTGTCCGTGGACATAGGGCCGAAGCTCAAACTGAAGAACCCGGTCATGAACGCCTCGGGCACGTTTGCCTACGGCGAAGAGTTCGCCCGATTCATGGACCTCGGCTGCCTGGGCGCGGTGGTCACCAAGGGGCTTTCCCTGGAGCCCAAGTGCGGCAATCCCACCCCGCGCGTGGCCGAAGCCCCCAGCGGCATGCTCAATGCCATCGGCCTCGAGAATGTCGGGTTGGAGCGCTTTCTGGAAGAAAAGCTGCCGTTCTTGAAACGCTACGATGTCCCGGTGATCGTGAACTTCTTCGGCGCCAGCGAAACCGAATACGCCCGCATGGCCGGACGGCTCGATCAGACCGTGGTGGACGCGCTGGAGATGAATGTGTCCTGCCCCAATGTCAAGAAGGGCGGCATCCAGTTCGGGCGCGACCCTTACACCTTGGCCAGCCTGGTAAAGGTCGTGCGGGGCCAGACCTCCAAACCTCTGATTGTGAAGCTCTCGCCTCTGACCAGCGACATCGCCGAGATGGCCCGCGCCGCCGAGGAGTACGGCGCCGACGCGCTGACCTGCATCAACACCATCCCGGCCATGGCCGTCGACGAAGAGACCCTCAGGCCCGTCCTGGGCAACATCACCGGCGGCCTGTCGGGCCCTGCCATCAAGCCCGTGGCCTTGAAAATGGTCTGGGAGACCGCCAGGGCGGTAAAGATCCCGGTGATCGCCGCGGGAGGGATTGCATGCGCGCGCGACGCCGTCCAGTTTTTCCTAGCCGGCGCCAGGGCCTGCCAGATAGGGACGCAGGCCCTGGTCGAACCGTTCTGCTTCGATCCCGTCATCGCCGGGATCGAGGATTACCTGAAGCATCACGGGTTCGAGCGCCTGACGGACATCGTCGGGGCCCTGAAGGTCTAGACCGCCTCGCCTCCGCGTTCGCCGGTGCGGACGCGGATGACGTCATCCACGGGCAGGATGAAGATCTTGCCGTCGCCGATCTTATCGGTCCTCGCCGACACCATGATGGTCTGGACCGCCTGCTCCACCAGGGAGTCCTCCAGGACGATCTCAATCTTGATCTTGGGGATCAGGTCCACCATGTATTCGGCCCCGCGGTAGATCTCCTTGTGACCCTTCTGACGGCCGTAGCCCTTGACCTCGCTGATGGTCATGCCTTTGATGCCGAGCCTGTTCAAGGCATCCTTGACGTCATCGAGCTTGAAGGGTTTGATAACGGCTTCGATCTTCTTCATCGTATAACCTCCCTGCGCTTAGGCGCCGTAGGCGGTTTCGCTGTGTTCGCTCAAGTCCAGCCCCTGATTCTCGGCTTCGGGCGCTACCCGCAGCCCCATGAACCTCTGGATCAGGGCAAGCATCGCCCAACTGGCGC
The DNA here is from genome assembly GCA_029574005.1 of Deltaproteobacteria bacterium. Lineage (GTDB taxonomy): Bacteria > Desulfobacterota > Desulfomonilia > UBA1062 > UBA1062 > JAKQBR01. Next base: position 4,284 of record JAKQBR010000170.1, read on the forward strand.
AGAATACATATACGCCGACGGCCAGGATGCCGATGGCCTGAGATCCAAGTAAAGCGAGCGAGCCGCTGAAAAGACCGTCGGCCCCGCCGGGGTTGACGGCCCGGGATGCGAAGACCCCGACGGCCAGCGTGCCGACGATGCCGCCCAGCCCGTGGATGCCGACGACATCCAGGGAATCATCGTATCCCAAGCGCGCTTTCTTGGCAACCGCCAGGTAGCAGAGCGCGCCGGCCGAAGCCCCGATGACGGCGGCCGCGTTGGGCGACACGAAGCCGGCGGCCGGGGTGATGGTGGCCAGTCCGGCTACCGCACCGGAAGCCGCGCCCAGGGTCGTGGGCTTGCCGCGGTGGAGCCATTCCACCGCCACCCACATGGCCATGCCCGCCATGCCGCCGATATGGGTGGCCACAAAGGCGCCCACGGCGGTTGCATTGGCCGCCAGGGCGCTGCCGCCGTTGAAGCCGAACCAGCCGAACCACAGGAGCCCCGTGCCCAGCAGCGTCATGGGAAGGTTGTGGGGCAGGTAATTTTCATTGCCGTAGCCTTTGCGCGGGCCGATGACCAGGGCGGCTGCCAGCGCGGCCGAGCCGCAGGCCAGATGCACCACCAGGCCGCCGGCGAAGTCGAGCACCCCCAGGTTCTTCAGCCAGCCGCCCGTACCCCAGACCCAGTGGCAGACCGGGTTATAGACCAGTACGGTCCACAGCAGACTGAAAACCAGGAAGGAGCTGAACTTCATGCGCTCGGCGAACGCGCCGGTGATCAGGGCCGGCGTGATGACCGCGAACATGCACTGGTAGATCATGAAGGCCAGGTGGGGGATGGTGGGGGCGTAGTCGGGATTGGGGGCCAGTCCGACGCCCGCAAGGCCGAACCAGGCAGGCGATCCGATAACCCCGCCGAGATCCGGGCCGAACGACAGGCTGTAGCCGATGTACACCCATTCCAGGGTGACCAGGGCGATCAGGATGAAACTCTGCATGAGGGTGCCGAGCACGTTCTTGCTCCGTACCATGCCGGCATAGAAGACCGCCAGGCCGGGCGTCATGAGCAGGACCAGCGCGGCGGCCACCAGCACGAAACCGGTATCGGCGCCGGAAATCTGAAGCATACCTCCTCCTTGGGGCGTTGATCGCGAATCTGCATGAGCTACGCAAATTCGATACCTAGGCGACGAGCGGATGCTTCAACATCTAACCATCTGATAGTATGGACTAAATATCTTCGGATAGCCGGTGATTGATGATACAATATGGTGGATAGTCGCAGCTAGTGTAACAAAAATGGACATTATCGTATCAAGGAGAGATCGAGACGCGAATGCATTCCAGGTGACATATGAGAAAAATGGTTCGGAACGGAAGAATACAAAAATGAGCTACAGCGTGGGGAGGATGTGGTCGAGATAAGCCCTGAGCGCCCACTCCCGCCCGAACCAGAAGTGGTCTATGCCGTCGATGACTGTCAGGCGCCCCGGGTCGATGAGGGCCTCAAAGGTGGTGGCATCATAGAACTGATCATGCGCCCCAACGACGGCCCATACCGGAAGCCCTTTCAGCGATGGAAATTCGAACATGGCGGAAGGCGGGGCGATGAGGATGCAGGGCAGTGTGCGGCGTTTCAGGAACCCGGCCGCGATCCAGGCCCCGAAGGAGTAGCCCAGGATGATGGGATAATCTTCTGCGCAGCCGATCGCGGTCGCGAGGTCGTCGATCTCGCCCGGTCCGCCGTCGTGCAGCCCGTCGCTAGCGCCCACGCCGCGGAAATTGAAGCGCAGGGTGGAAAATCCATGGGCCAGGGCCGCATCGCGGGCGGCCTCGACAACGTTATTGTGCATGTTGCCCCCGTACAGGGGATGGGGGTGGGTGATTACGGCCACGCGCGTACCATCGCCCTCGCGGATGGCCTCCAGACGGGGGTTATCGCCGATAGAGATTTTCGCCATGGATTGATCGTATCGGATTCGGGCCTCAAGATCAATGGCAATCAGCGCCTGGTGACAGGCGTTTGCGGCATGAAATATGAGTTGCGCCGCATCGGACTATCCTTATAGTATATATGCTCAGGAGGGCGGTATGCTTATCGTTCAGGTATTTATACAAGTGAAACCTCAGAGTGTCGAGGCCTTCAAGGCCGCCAGCATGGAGAACGCCGCCGCGAGCATCAGGGAGCCGGGCTGCGCGCGTTTCGATGTCATCCAGCAGTTGGACGACCCCACCCGCTTTGTGCTCTACGAGGCCTACCGCTCGCAGGGCGACAACGACCTCCACAAGCACAGCGCGCATTATCTGAGGTGGCGGGATACCGTTGCCGGCATGCAGGCCGAGGAGCGCTACAGCATCAAGTACACGGCCTGCTTCCCCCCCGATGACGACTGGAAGTGAGGGCGTCCGTGCGTTTTGAATTCGCCACCGCCGGGCGCATCATCTTCGGCCCCGGCACCCTGGCGGAGGTGCCTTCCATAGCCGGGACCTGGGGCCGGCACGCCGGTATTGTGACCGGCAGCGACATCCAGCGGCCGCTGGCCCTCAAGCGGCTCCTGGAAGAGCAGGGCATCGCCTGCACCGTGGTGCCGATCGCGGGAGAACCGACCACGGCCAATGTGAGCAGCGGGGTGGAAAACGCCCGCGCATCCGGGGCCGATATGATCATCGCCATGGGCGGCGGCAGCGCCATCGATGCGGGCAAGGCCATCGCCGCGCTCATGACCAATCAGGGAGACATCCACGACTACCTTGAGGTCGTTGGCTTGGGCTGGCAGATCACGGTCCCGCCGCTGCCTTTGATAGCCATACCCACCACGGCCGGCACCGGCGCCGAGGTCACGCGCAACGCCGTGATCGCCTCGCCCTGGCATCGGGTCAAGGTCAGCATGCGTTCGCCCATGCTGCTGCCGCGACTGGCTGTAATCGATCCCGAATTGACGTATACGCTGCCGCGCGGGCTTACCGCCGCCACCGGGCTGGATGCCCTCACCCAGCTTATCGAGGCCGCGGTCACGAGGCGCGCGAACGTCTTGAGCGACGGTTTCTGTCGCGTCGGGCTCGAGCTGGCGCGGAACTCACTCAGGAAGGCCTATGAGACCGGGGCGCCCGAGGCGCGCGCCGATATGTCGCTGGCCGCGCTCTTGAGCGGGCTGGCGCTGGCCAATGCCGGGCTGGGGGCGGTCCACGGTCTGGCGGCACCCCTGGGCGGCTTCCTGGGCGCCCCGCACGGTCTGATCTGCGCCCGGTTGCTGCCGCTGGTCTGCCAGATCAATATCATGGCCTTGAGGAACCGCGCGCCGGAAGAGCCTTACTTGGCGCGTTACACCGATGTGGCGCGGATACTCACGGACAATCCTAAGGCCGATGCCATGGATATCGTCCCCTGGCTGCACCGGCTCGTCGGCGACCTCAATGTGCCCGGACTGGCCGATTTCAATCTGCGCGCGGACAATATCCCTGCAATCGTGAACCAGGCTCAGCAGGCCTCCAGCATGCGGGGCAACCCCATTGACTTGAGTGAGGCCGAACTGGCGGCGGTTCTGAAGAGTGCGATGTAGCTCTGCCCGCCTTGATTTAGGCTTGCGCGGATTTCACAGATTCAGTATGCTCCCTTGCATGGGAATGCTCGTCAAGGACATACTGGTTTCCACCAGGCCCAGCTTCTCCTTTGAGTTTTTCCCGCCCAAGACCGAGTCCGGTTGGGAGCGTCTTTTCCAGAACGTTGCCGCGCTCATGCCGCTGTGCCCATCCTGGGTCAGTGTCACCTACGGCGCCGGCGGCTCCACCCGCGAGAACACCCATAACCTGGTGGCGCGCATAACCCGCGAGACGGACTTGACCGTGGTTTCGCACCTTACCTGCGTAGATTCGGCGCAGGCTGAAATCCGCGACATCCTCAGGCGTTACCATGCCGAGGGGATCAGGAACATCCTGGCCCTCAGGGGAGATCCGCCGCAGGGACGGGCTTGGCGGACAGGACCGGACGGTTTTGAGCACGCCCGCGATCTGGTGTTGTTCATCAAATCGGAGTTTCCGGACATGTGCGTGGGTGTGGCCGGATTTCCCGAAGGCCATCCCGACACCACCAACCGCTTGAAGGAGATCGAATACCTGAAGGCCAAGGCCGATGCCGGCGCCGATTATATCATTACCCAGCTTTTTTTCGATAACCGCGACTTCTTCGATTTCTGCGAACGGTGCGAGCTTGCCGGCATCAGGGTGCCCATCATCGCCGGGATCATGCCGGTCCTGAGTGCCGCGGGCATGGCGCGCATCGCCGAGGTGGCGGCAGGCGCCCGCATCCCGGCAAGGCTCCTGAAGGCCGTTGCGCGGGCGGAATCCGACGAGTACGTGGAAAAGGTCGGAGTACACTGGGCCACCGAACAGGTACGAGACCTGATCGACAACGGGGTGCGCGGGGTTCATTTCTACACGCTCAATACCGCGCGGGCCACCTTAAAAATTTACGAGTCATTAGGGGTTACCTGTTCCAGCGGGCTCAGACGCTGATGAATTTCATGCAGAGGAAAAAAGGATCAGCAGGAGGAAGACATGATCAATGAACGGGTCGAGGAAGGTATTGTAATCGCCAGTTTCGAGAACGGCAAGAACAACACCATCACGCGCGTGACGCTCAGGCAGCTGCAGGCCATTCTGCGCAACGTCAATGCCGACGACGGGCTCAAAGGGATCATCCTGACCGGCGCGGAAAAGGTTTTCTCTTCCGGGTTCGATCTGCCGATGTTCCTGGGGTTCAAGGACGTGGAAGAGGTCGTCGCCTTTTTCGAGCTGGAGGAAGAAGTCCTCACGGATCTCTTCATGTGCCGCAAGCCGGTGGTCGCCGCCATCAACGGGCATGCCGTGGCCGGGGGGATGATCATGGCCATGGCCAGCGACTACCGCATCGCCAAAGACCATCCCAAGATCAAGCTGGGCATGAGCGAGATCAAGATCGGTCTGCCGCTCTCCATTGCCCAGACCGAGGTCATGCGCTTCGGGTTCGACAGCGACAAGCTGTATCGCGATATCATGTATTTCGGAGAACTCTTCAATCCCGCCCGCGGCCTCGAACTGGGCATCATTGACGAGATCGTGTCCGAGGAGCAGCTTATGATGCGGGCCAAAGAGCTGGTATGCCGGTTCATAGACCAGCCGGGAAGGGCCTTCATCAAGCTCAAGGAAAGTCTCAAGAAGCCCACGGCCGACCGGATCCGCAGCCGCCTTGCGAACGAGGGGTGGCGGGAAGGCTTCTCGTGCTTCTTCGACCCGGCGGTACGCTCCACGCTCGACTTCGTCCAGAGCATGATGTAGCGAACGGTTTGAGGCCGGGGGAGGGGGAATCCTGCGTCCCGGTCATCATGTCGGTGCATGTTCCGTCGCATGCTTTTTGTTACAGATAACCCGGCCACTGAGCCTTGATTCGAAGGAGTGCGCGATTATATTGTATTCCGAGGGCTAATGCAGTGAATTCCATGCCGGAGTGAAATGACCGATTGCCAGTGTGATTCGCCCGAGCTTGTGGGCAAAGGAGGCCGAATAATGAATACCATGAACTTGAAAACCTCGGGCGGTCATGTGCTGTTGTGGTTTGTCATGACGATTGTGTGCTCGACGCTTACGGCTCATGCGGCACAGAGCACGTATCGCGTGGCGGGTAAGGTTATGCTGTCCGGACAGACCGATGATTCTCCGGTTGAGGGGGCACGCGTTTCCGCCGTCAAATTCTCGAGTGATCTTCCCTCTGAAGTAGTGGCTGACACAACCACAACGGCGGTTGACGGCAGCTTTGCTCTCGATATCCCGGTCGATAGCGGCTTGGGCGCTTTCGACCTCTTCAACAAGGCTCAGATCCGTGTTGAAGGGAGCGAATCGACTGATGCGGACTACGGCGTTTTTGTGACAAGCTGCTCGCCTGTGATGGAGCTGTTGAACTTCACGCAACCCGGTCCACCGCTCGGGGATATCGAAGAGCTTGAGATAGCGCCCATCCTCAGGACGTATGCCGATGAACAGTTCGCCGCAATCTCCGCCATTGAAAACGAGGACGATGTCGATCCCACGAAGGGCATCCTGCTCGTTTCCGTTGAATACGCCGATGGTGATGAAATTGAGGGCATATCCGGCGTGCATTTCAAGATCAATGGCACGGATACCGCCACGGCGCGATTCATGTATATGGACGCGGACCGGACCTGGAATCGACAACTCGACCGCACAACATCGGCCGGCATAGTCATGATCTACAATATCCCCCTGGATGCCGTGCAGGGCTGGCAGGATATCGGGCTCGAATACGACTTGGTCAATGCCGCGAACGACTATATACTGGGGGTATATCCCTGGGTAAGGGTCTATTCCTACCAGGCCACCGGACGGATCTCCGTCGCCAGCTATCAGGCCGAAAAACGTGTGTATGCCGAAAATGATGACCCCGGACCCGATGACGGCGGAGGCGGTGGCGGCGGCTGCTTCATTGCAATCGCCGGAATTTGATATCGGACTCAAGATGAGCGGCTGGATCCCAGCTGCGAGATGATCATGCCTGCCAGCATGAGCGCACACCCGGTCATGGCGCGCAGACTTAAGAATTCGCCCAGGATCAGCCATCCTCCCACGGCCGCGAATACGGATTCAAGGCTTAAGATGATGGCTGCATGCGCCGGGTGGGCCTGCTTCTGGGCTACGACCTGCAGGGTATAGGCAATGCCCACTGAAAAGACCCCGCCGTAGATGATGGGCACTGCGGCCCGTGAGAGCCCGTCAAGGGTGGGGTGTTCGCAGATGAAGGCCACGGCCAGGCTCAGGACCGTACAGATCAGGTACTGGTACAGCGACAGGCGCAGCGCCCCGATGCGGGAAGCGTAGCGGCCGATGATATGCACATGCGCGGCCCAGCACACTGCCCCCAAGAGGACCAGGAAGTCGCCGCGTTCGATGGTAAAATCAGACTTGATACTCAAGAGGTAGAGACCCGTAGCGGCGCAGAGCACCCCGATCCAGGTGCCGTGCCGTACATGCTGGCCCCAGACCAGGCTCAGGACCGGCACCAGCACGACATACAGCCCGGTGATGAAGCCGGCCTTGCCCGCCGTTGTGGAAACGATGCCGACCTGCTGCAGGGATACGCCCAGGAAGAGCGCTATACCCGCCGCCAGGCTGCCTGTCAGGATGGTCGCGCGGGTGGGCCTGGTATCCGGGCCCGCCGGAGAGACCTTGAACATCATCATCGGCACCAGGCTCAATGCCCCCAGGGCGAAACGGACGCCGTTGAAGATAAAGGGTTCGACATGCTGCATGCCCACGCGCTGCGCCACAAAGGCCAGACCCCAGATGCCGGCGGTGATGAGCAGCAGGGCATCCGATTTATATGCGCTCTGATTCATCGCAGGACCCCTGAGAGAAGAATCTGTGGATGCAGTCTTTGACGTCGGCCGCGGATTGCAGGGCGCACACCTTCTCGCGGAAAACCGCCGCGCCGGGCAGCCCCTTCACATAGGCGCACATGATCTTGCGCATGCTGCGCACGCCTCTGTCTTCGCCCAGGACGCGGCAGCTTGCATCGAGGTGCTCCAGCATGAGCTCGCGCCGTTCTGGAAGCGATGGTGGAGCGCCGCCTGTCAGCTCGCGGAATATCCATGGCCGGCCGATCGCGGCGCGTCCGATCATGCAGGCCTGCGCTCCCTTGTGCTTGAGCGCCTGAATATCGGCTTTTGTCCTGATGTCACCGCTGGCGATGAGCGGCACCGTTACCTCGCGGCGGATGCGTTCGAGGATCTCCCACTGCGGCCTGCCGCCGTACATTTGAGCACGCGTGCGCGGATGGATGATGATGCACTGCGCCCCGGCGGCCTCCAGGCGTGCCGACAAGAGGTCGGCGTTCAGGCTGCCGCTGTCCCAGCCGGCGCGCATCTTGACGCTGACTGGCAGCTTGACTGACGCCCTCACGGCCTCCACGATCGCCTGGGCCCGAGAGGGGTCCTTCATGAGGGCCGAGCCGCAGCCTTTGGTGACGACCTTCTTGACCGGGCAGCCCATATTGATGTCGATGCCGTCGAAGCCCGATTCCTCCAGGATACGCGCCGCTTGTCCGCATTCATCCGGGTCGGATGAGAAGATCTGGGCGATCAGGGGCGTATCGTCAGCCGGGCGCTCAAGGAGTTTGAGCGTGTTCTTTTCACGCCGCGCCAGGCCGGTGGCGCTGATCATCTCGGTGTATGCCAGCTCGGCGCCATAGCGGCGGCACAGCATGCGCATGGGCCAGTCCGTGTACCCGGAAAGCGGTGCCAGGAAGAGCCCCTGTCTGAAGTCCATGCCGTAGACCGTCATGGTTTCTCCAGGAGGCTGCCCTGCCGCAGGCCCCTGGCATGCATGCAGTCATGGATGGCGGTCATGACGCGTTGTTTCTCCAGTGCCCAGGCAGGGGCGACCAGTTCGTGGGGGTGGGGATCGCCGGTTATGCGCTGGACGACCATGTCGGCCGGGAGATGCGCCAGGAACTCGGCCACGGCCCAGGCGTAGTCCTCGAGCGCCAGGGGGGTGTAGGCCCCGGAGGCATAGAGTCCTTCCAGGGTCGTGCCGCGGATCACGTACATGAGGTGGATCTTGATATCGGTAATGGGCAGGCCGGCGATGAAACGCGCCGTGGCAAGATAATCCCGCGGTCCTTCACCCGGCAGTCCGATGATAACGTGGGCGCATATCCGCAGCGGAAAACGCGCCGTACGTTCAACGGCCTCCTGAAAGCACCGCCGATCGTGACCGCGGTTGATGCGTTTGAGCGTTTCGTCGTTGGCCGACTGCAGGCCGTATTCCATCCAGACCAGGCGCTTGTCCGCGTATGACGCGATCAGCGCGAGGACGTCGTCGTCCACGCAGTCCGGGCGCGTGCCGATGGACAGGCCGACGATCTCGGGGTAGGGCAGCACCGCGTCATAGATCTCCTTGAGCCTCGACAGTGGGGCATAGGTGTTGGAAAAGGATTGAAAATAGGCGATGAAGGCGCCGGCCTTGTAGCGCCTGGCCGCGGCGCGCATCTGCGTCTCGATCTGCTCCTTGAGGCTTGCGCCGGCGGAGGCCTTCCCGGTGCCCGAGCCTTGGGCGTTGCAGTAGATGCACCCGCCCAGCCCTCTGGCGTCGCGGTGGGGGCAGCTCAATCCGGCATCCAGGCTGAGCTTCTGGACGCGCCCGTGAAAATGCGACTGCAGAAAGGCATTGAATGTGCGGTAGGGAACGTCCATCGGCCGCCCTATCGATTTGTCCCGGCCCCCCTCACGCGGCGAGAAAAGGGAAATCGTACCTTCCGAGCTTGAACTCGGCGATCAGTTCACGGATGATCTTCTGCAGCGGCTCGTCGATCGGGATGCCTTCGGTTTTCAGGCGCTTGACCATGTCGAACTCCTTCTCGCCGGCCAGGTAGATGCGATCGTGTCCGGGCGCCTTGCGCGACCTTCTGATCTCGCGCATGATCGAACCCGTGGTGTGCTTGAACACGGGCAGCGGCACGAAGCTCTCCACGTTGATGGCGATGAAGAAATGCCCCAGGCCGTAGGGCACCGGCCGGCCGTCCTGCATGCCGTCCAGGGCCTTGCCGAATTTGCCGTTCGCGAAGGCGGAGCACAGGATCTCCACCATGACGCCCAGGCCGTAGCCCTTGTGGCCGCCCAGTTCCTCGCCCGCGCCGCCCAAGGCCAGCAGGGATGCCCGCCCCTTGACGAAATCATCGAGCAGCTGCACGCTATCCGTCGGCTCATTCCCGTCGATGTCGATGGTCAGGCCCTTGGGCGTGGGTTTGCCTTCGCGCGCATAGAGCTCGATCTTGCCGCGCTGGGTGGTCGAGGTGGCGATATCCAGCAGGAACGGGTATTCCTCGTCCGAGGGCGCGCCGAAGCTGATGGGGTTGGTGCCGATGACCGGTTCGACCCCGAAGGTCGGGGCCACGGAGGAGCGGGCGTTGGAAAAGGCCAGGCCCACCATGCCCTGTTCCACGGCCATGCTCGGATAGTATCCGGTGATGCCGAAGTGCGTGCTGTTCCGCACCGCCACCATGCCGATATTGGCGCTCCTGGCCATGTCGATGGCCATGTTCATGGCATGCACGGCGATGACCTGGCCCATGCCGTCTCCGCCGTCGATCACGGCGGTGTTGGCGGTCTTGTTGACGACGGTCTGCCTGGTAACTGGATGCTGGATGCCCTGGCGCATGCGGTCGACGTACATCTTGAAACGGCCGATGCCGTGCGACTCGATGCCCCTGAGATCGGATTCGATGAGGACCGTGGCGCATGTCTCGGCGTCGTCCCGGGGCACACCCAGGGCTATGAAACCGTCCTTCATGAAGCGTTTGAGCTCCCTGTAATCAACTCGTACAACCATGGCTCGCATTCCTTTCAAAAAGTGTAGGGCCGCATCATAGTGGCCGGAGCCGGGCAGGTCAACAACAAAAAACCCCGCGCGCATTGAAGCTGATGCTTGCACATGGTTCGCGTTCGATCTATGCTCCCGGTATATCTTATCTGCAAAGGGGAACCGGCTCTTATGTCACCACGACAACGTATTCCCTCCGAGGAAGGCAACGTCCGCGAGCGGATCTTAAAGGCCTCGCGTGATATCTTCGGCCGCTACGCCTTCAAGGCGGCCAGCACGCGCATGGTAGCCAAGCAGGCCGGGGTGGAGCACCCCATGATCCATTACTATTTCGGCTCCAAGGAAAAGCTCTTCGAAACCATGGCATCCGAGATGTATGCGGGGTTCGTGAGCTCCATGGAGACATGGCTTGTCGGCCTGGAGAGCCTCTCGCCCTCCAAGGGGCTGGAGCTCTTCATCGATCGGATGCTCGACTATACCCTGGCCCAACCCGATGCCCTCCAGATCATCGCCCTGAACATGGTGCATATCGGAGGCATCGAGGAGATCCCGGGCTACCGGTACATCACCCTGCACATGGCCAAGACCAAGCGCCTCCTGGAAGAAAGCCTGCCGCTGCGAGGTGCGAGCCGCGAGATCGAGATGTTCATCTACTGCTTCTACAGCCAGATGATCACGCTGATCGGCGCGCGTTGCATGCACGCGCAGCTCCTGAACATGGACCCCGAGGGCGCTGATTACCGTGCCTGGGTGAAGGAGGCCAGCCTCACGCTCTTCCTGCCCTGGCTGAAACGGCTCCTGGTGCGGGAGACATGACCAAGCCACAGGTCCGAACGGGATCCCCCGCGCAGCGCCCGTTTCCTTGAGGATCTGAATCTGTGTCTATCGTTTTCTCCCCGAGCGGAAGAGCTTATGACAGATGAGCGCCATGAGCAGCACAAACAGGATGATGAAGGTTGTCAGCCCCAACCAGTCCAGGCTTCGTTCCTCCTGCTTGTCCATGGGAAAAGCAGAGCCCCCCTTGGCAGATCCGGCCGTGGCCGATCGTACGGGTTGCTGCAAACCGGCAGATACTCCGGGCTCCTGTTTAGCGGCAGTCACGCACGGTGATGCGAATCGCTGAGCGTGCTTGGCCGGGTTCCCGGTCTTTGGAGCGCCGGATACCCCGGCGGTTGAGTGATTAGGCCCGTTTAGGATAAAGCCGGTGGTCATGCCTCCGGGGCGGGGAACGCCCGCGGGAGCGGCTTGTTTTTCTTTCACCCCTCCGGCGGTTGGCTTTTCGATGGCGAGCTCTTTCTCCTCGATGATCCGGACGGTGCGCATGAGCGGGGTCACCCGGACGACAACGTCGCGGGTTTGGCCGGGTGCCAATACATAGCTCAGTTCTTTTTCCGCTACGGCATAATTGACGGGCAGATTGGCCTGCTCGACCACCATGGTCCATGTCCCTGGACGCAGTTCTTCAAACGCGAAACGGCCCTGCCTGTCGGTGATGCGGCACAGGCTCTCCGTTCCGCTCCTCAGTTCGACCACGATACTCGGCAGACCTGATGCCTCGGTCAGCCTGGCCTCACCGCCGGGCGCCACGATGCGGCGGTTTCCGCTCGGGTCCATGATGAAACTGAGCGAATTCACGGCGGTGTTGTCCGGCCTGGTGGCGGGATCAAGTTCAAGGCGGTAGGCCACGACGCGGCCGGTAAGAGCGGCCGTGCGGGTCACACCGAGCTTCTGGGTGCTTACTTCGCCCCCGTGCACGCTGATCTTTATCGGGGTTTTCTGCGCCGATATCTTGTCGAGTCCGATGCTGCCCGAGTCAATGTCGATAAAATAATCCCCGGGTTTGACCATATTGAACGTGAACGCGCCCTTTTTGTCCGTTATCGTGGATATACCGTTCAGGCGGACCAGCGCATTGGCAATCGGCTCGTTCGTCTCCACATTATCGAGAGTCCCCTTGACCGTGCCGTAGCGGTCATCCTTGCCCACCGGCAGATTGAAGGGTATGGTGTACTCGATCATGAAGGCCGACTCATTCTCCTGGAGCGAACGCCGGTTGGCGATATAACGACCCTGGAAGGAAACCTGATGGTTCTTGAGGAGCGTTTGCGCGATATGCATTTCATAGAGGTCCTGTTTACCGGTGCTGGAATTGCGATAGTTCCTGGACTCATAATGAAGATCCAACCTGGTAGAGTCGCCCAGTCGGAAGGCGGAACTTGCTCCTATGGTGCGGCAGGTCTGGAGTCCGCCTTCCTCCGGACGGTTCTTGTCATAGTAGACATAGCCGCTGTAGGTCTGGTTGGTGAACGGGCTCAGATAGGCCGATAAGGCATAATTTTCCGTGGTGGTCCGGGTATTGTCCAGACGGTCGCGCACCGTGCCGATCTGGGCCGAGGAGTAGATGTTGAGCCGGTTCATGCCCTTTGATAAACTGATGCGGGATGTTGTCTCAGAGTAGTCGAATTGGGGCTCAGAGAGCCGGTCCTCAAAGTATCTTGTCCGCAGGTCCAGCCCCAGGTTCAGGCCCTGATCGAAGCGGTAGTTCATGCCGGCCTGATAAACCCTTTCCAGGTTGGCGGAGCTCTTGGAAGGATCGAGCTCGAGATTGCGCTTGTCCCGGCGGTAATTGGCGCTGAAACGCAGACGTTCCCGTAAGGGGATGGTGAGGCCGGCGGTGAGGAAGTCCATATCCCGGTATGTGCCGGGGTAATCCGGCTGGGCGTGGATATAGTTGAGTGAGTAGGCCAGGAGATCCTGATTGCCGAGGACATCCAACGCGTAGGCACTGTCATCGGTGTCTGCCGACTTACTGCGGGCATACTCGAGGTTCACGGATGTAGCTGGGATCGGGTTGACCCGGGACGTGATGCTCGTTATGGTGCTGGATCCATCGAGTGTGTCTTTCAAAAGATAGTTCAGGCCGATGTTCATGCGTCGATTCAAGGTATATCTCGTGAAGAGGCCGGTCTGGTCCTGTTCGGGATCGAACCAGCGCGTCCGGACATGATATCCACCGAACTGCAGGTTCTCAAGGGTAAGCCTGCCGCCCGTGCCGCGGCCGTAAAGCGATACCTCGGTCAAGGGAGTCAGTCCGTAGCCCTGATCGCCGAACTGGAGCTCGTAGTGTTCGGTCCAGAAATTCAGGCGGTATTCGTCCCGCGCCCGATAAGTCGTTGCGCCTGAATCCGATCTCTTGAACAGATCCGGTCCTTTGAACAGAAAGCTCACCTGCTTTTCGCCGTGCTCGTCAACGGTGCCGTTGCCGGAAAACTGGCCCTGGAATCCTGATTCGCGGTGGTCGCCGAGGGTGTTGCTGACGTAGCGCGCGGTCATCTCGGTCGGCAGCGTATGATAACGGCCTTGTGTACCCGCCATGCGCGGGACGATCTCGACCGAGCTCTCCGCTTCCACTTCGGTCTCTTTCTTGCCGGGGATCAGCACCCGAAGGCGCACGGTATGCAGCAAGGCCTCCCTGATCCTTTCGTCCGTTCGGGCCCTTATCGTGAGCAATCGTGATTCTCCGGCCTCGAGCGTGAAATCGGTCGCGTCCGGTATTAAAGGAAACGGGTGCGGGCTCTCGACCTCGGCGTGCACATCCTGGCGCACATTGCTCTCGTTAACGACCACGAAGGTAACCTGACTCTCATCGCCGGCAACCACATAGCGCGGGGTTTGCTTAAGGCTGATCGAAAGTTTCGTAACGGGCAGTACGACGACCTGGATCGTGGAGGTATCGGTGAGAGACGGGGCCTTAGTCCCTGTCACGGTATACGACACCGGGTAGGAAACGGCCCGAGCGCCGCGCGGAACCAGGAAGCTGATGAGCTGTACCTCGCTGCCGCCCTTATCCAGAACGAACGGGAAACCCTGGGTGATCAATACCCAGTTTTCGGGAAGACCTACCTGTAGGCTAAACTCCTGGGACGACGAACCGCGGTTGGCAATCTTGACGGCGCTGGTAACGATCCTGCCCGGCTCGGTGGCAATGAGCGTCTCTCCGGTCGGCTGTATTTCAATCTCGCGGGCATGGGCGTCAAGGACCGCGCAGCACAGCAGCAGGAGGAGCAGGAGGATCGCTGATCTCATTTTTTAGCGGTAAAGACATACACACCCCCGAAAACCGTTGATCCTCCACAGTCTGCAACCACCAATACCTTATATTTGCCGCCCGCAAGGGTTCCCAACCTGATCTTGTGCCGTACCGAGGTGCCGGGGTAGACGCGCATCTTGTCGCCTTCGAATTTCTTCACCAGGGCGCCTTCAGCATGGTACAGCTCCGCCATGAAGTTAGGCCTCAGCCATTTCTCCCCGCTATTCTCAATGTCGACCTGCAGGAACATTTCGCCCTGCTCTTCGAAGAAGCGCGGGTCCTTGAAGCTGAGCATGCTGGAGCCCGTATCACCGATCTCGGTCACGATCTGGATGCCGTAGCGCAGGACGGCCTCGATACCCAGGCGCGGGCGGTCCTTGTCGGGCATGCTGGATTCGATCGACCCTCTGCCCACGCCTTCCACCATGAGCATGCTCCAATACGTCCCTGTCAGGGGCCGGTCATTGGGAACCCGCACGATATAGTTCACCGTGGCGGTGTCATGCGCCGGGATGACGACACGTTTGGGGCTGAAGGTGATCCAGCTGGCATTGGAACGCTTGTTCTTGCCGGGTTCGCCGTAGTCGCTGGTCCCGTCCGCAAAGAAGAGGTAATCGGTCTGATAGATCTTGGCCTCAAAAGGTTCGTCGGCGTCGTTCTTGAGAAGAATGGACCCCTGGTACATGGCCCCCGGCTGCACGTTATTCTCGTAGGTGAGCGGCCCCACGACGGCGACACCAGCCTGGAGCGCCGAGATGTGCGAAAGAACAATCAGCCCCGCCATCCAAACAGCCTTGATTATCGTGTGTTTCATGTCCGCTTCCTTCCTTACAAGATGTCCACCAGGGTAATATATACCGTGGCCGAATAGGTCCCGGGCGGGATGCTCAAGGAAATGCCGGTCAGCTTTAATTGAACCTCGGCGTCATAACGATTGCCGCTGCCGGAAAAAAAGGTCTGGGAAATGCCGGTCACTTCAATATATGATGTGCCACCCGAGATGGTACCTAAACCCAGGTCAGTCGACCCATCGGAAGAGCGCCGGATGTAGAGGTGAACATCGCTGTGCCAGGTA
>JAKQBR010000171.1 GCA_029574005.1 Deltaproteobacteria bacterium
GGCGCCTTTTTTGCCGATCACGATGGCCTTCTGGCCCGGCCGCTCCACGTGGATAACCGCGCTTATGTGAGTGGGGTCGCCTTCCTTGAACTGTTCGATCTCGACCGCCACGGCATAGGGGATCTCCTGCTGGGTCAGGTTGAACACCTTTTCGCGGATGATCTCGGCCGCCAGGAAGCGCTCGCTCAAGTCCGTGAGCTGGTCTTCGGGGAAGAAGCGCGGGCCTTCAGGGAGCAGCCCGGCGATTTTCTCCATCAGGGCATCGATGCCTGTTCCGGTGGCACAGGAGATCCCTGATGCATGCGCAAAGGGATACGCCTGCCGGTACTCATCGAGTTTCGATGCAAGAGCCTTTTCCGTGACGAGGTCGATCTTGTTGAGCGCCAGGATAGCGGGCTTGCCCGAGTGTTGCAGACGCTCCACGATGGCGCCGAACTCGGAAAAGGCCTGGGTCGCATCGGCCATGGCCAGGACGATATCGGCATCATTCAGACAGGCCAAGGCCTTCTCCACCATGGCGCGGTTGAGCTCCTTGTGCGGAGTGTGGATGCCGGGCGTATCGAGAAACACGACCTGGCACTCAGGTGAATTGTGTATCCCGAGGATACGGTTGCGGGTGGTCTGGGCCTTTGCGCTGATGATGGAGAGCTTTTCGGCCAGGACACAGTTGAGGAATGATGATTTGCCGACATTGGGACGGCCGATGATGGCGACGAAGCCGGAATGAAAGGACGCCATGTCAGTGCAGGTCGAGTTGGAGCTGCCGGCCCCATTCGGTCTTGACCGGCAAGGTTACGGTGAAGATCGTGCCATGCCCTTCGTCGCTCTTGACGTCGATGCGGCCTCCATGGCGCTTGATGATGCCGTAGCTCACCGAAAGGCCCAGCCCCACGCCCTTGACATGCGGCTTCTTGGAATAGAACATCTCGAAGATGCGCGGCAGATCGTCGCTGGCGATGCCCACCCCGGTATCGGTGAAGGTGACCTGCACGGATTTCTCGTCCGGGGCGGTCTCCGTGGCCACGGACAGGCCGCCGCCGTGCGGCATGGCCTCCACCGCGTTGGTGATCAGGTTGATGAACACCTGCTTGAGCTGCTCCGGCACGCCCTGGATCAAGGGGCAGATTCCATCGAGGAATTCCAGACGCACGCGGTTTTCTTCGAGATACTTGCGGTTGAAGGCAAAGACCTCGCGCAGGATCTCGTTGATGTCGATCTCCAGGATCTTGCCTTCCGTGGGCATGTAGAAGGTCTTCATGTTGCGGATGAGCTCGGCGATGCGGTCGGTCTCCTTGATGGCCAGCCGTACGAACTGGGTGTCGATCTGCAGCTTGTCCTCGGTATTGAGCACGTGGTTCAGGCAGCTGCGGATGCCGTAGAGCGGGTTGTTGATCTCGTGCGCGATACTGGCGGCCAGCTTTCCGGTGGCGGCCAGACGCTCGGACTGTACCAGCGCGGTTTCCATCTTCTTCTGCTCCGAGATGTCCTTGATCATGGCCGAAAAACCCACCAGGCCGCCCTTGTCGTCCTTGATGGCCGTCATGGTCAGGGCCACATCCAGGGCCTGGCCGCTCTTCGTCAAACGGCGGGTCTCGAGGTTCTTGATGAATCCGCGCTCGATGACGATATTCAAGATATCCTCGGCCTCGCGGCGCTTGTCATCGGGAATGATCGAGTAGGCCGACTTGCCGATGATCTCGTCCTCGCTCCACCCCAGCATCATGGCAGCGCCTTGGTTCCAGGAGATGATGTGCCGGTCCAGGTCAAGTCCGATGATGGCGTCGGCGCTGTAGTGCTCGATATTCGCCAGGAGCCGCAGGCGCTTGAAGTTGGAGAACTCCTCGGTGATGTCGCGCGCCACGCTTATGTACTCGGTCTTGTTTCCGACATTCAAACTCCCCAGGGTGATGTTCCAGACGCGTTTGCCGCCTGGCGTTTCGACGCTCAGGTTGAATCTTTCGATGTCCTCATGTTTGCTCAGATCCTCGAGCACCCGAGCCAGCTTGGACTGTGAAAAATCGTCCGAGATGAACTCGCTGCAGGGATGCCCCAATACCTCATCCATGGTAAGTCCCAGGGCCTTGAGTCCCTGGCGGTTCATGTAAATGACCCGGCACTCGCTGTCCATGGAGAAGATCACCTCCTGGGAGCTTTCCACGATCAGCCGGTAACGCTCCTCGGAGTCGCGCATCTCCTGGAGCTGGTTGCCGTAGAGTTCCTGGATCCTCAAGGTGGCCTTGCGCAGCTCCTCCTCGGCCACCTTGCACTGGGTGATGTCTTCCGCGATCAGGTCCATGCTCCGCAAGGACCCGTTGGCCTGATACTGAATGGCGGCATGCCAGGCCAGGAAGATCATGTACCCGGAACGGGTATAGGCGCGCACCTCGCCTTCCATGTAGGTCCGGCCGTCCTTGACCGCATTGCGAAGATCCTCCACGACATGGGCGTCATCGGGATGGATGAGAGATGCCCATTCGATGTGCTTGTTGATGTATTCCTGTGCGGGATACCCCAGAATACGCTCGATCTCGGAGTTGACGTATACGCACCGGCATTTTTCGTCCAGCCAGACGATGATGCCGCGCGCGTCGCTGGCGATGCGGGTGACACGCTCCTGAAGGGCCTGAAGTTCGTTCGACTTCTGATCGATGATGGCATGCAGACGCTTTATCTCAGCCTTGAGGGGTTCGATGTCGCGCGGTTCATGGATGATGTCGGGTCTGCCGATCCCCAGGATCAGATCGTACTGGCCGACATTCACCAGGGACAGCCACACATCCACCGGGATCTCGGTGTCGTCGGTGCGTTTGAACACGATCTTGCGTTGCTCCAGACGCCCCGGATGCAGATCACCGACCGCCTCTTTCACATCGGAACGCGTGGCAGGGTCCATGATGTCCAGGAGCGTGCCCGGGATGCGATCCAGGTTGAACCCCGTCAGACGTTGAAATCCTTTGCCCAGGAACACGGGCTTCAGATTGGTCTCGGTGATGAAGAAGGCATTGGGTGAGTTGTTGAGGATGGCACGATAGAAATCGGCCTCGCCGCCCTTTTTGACCTCCTGCGCGCTCTGCAGGGCCGAATGCATCTCCATGGCCTTTTCGACATTCTGCTTGAGCTCGCTGGGGAGGAAGGCCCCTTTGCGCAAATAGGTGAAAACATGCTTTGTCAGGGCGGCGTCTACGGGCCAGTCATCCTCGAAGGCCGTGATGACGAGGACCGGCAGGTGCGGATCGATGGTGTCGTGCACCTTTTCTACCAGCTCTCGGCCGTCCATTTCCGGCATTCTCAGGTCGGTGATCAAGAGGTCGGAACCGTTCTTTTTCAAGGCGGCCAGGGCCTCCAGGGGGTTGCCAAGCACCGTGACCTCGAAATCGTACTTGAGCACCTGATAGAGATAATTTCTGAAGAGAGGATCGTCCTCTACGACCAGGATCCGTTTCGGCATACCGCTCACTTCTCTTCGGGAATACGGATGGTAAACGTCGCGCCCTTACCGGGCTTCGAAACCACGTTGATCTGGCCGCCCATGGAATCGACAATGTCCCTTGCCAGGGACAGGCCGAGGCCCATGCCGGTGCGTGAGGGCCAGTCCGTGTACAACGGCTCGAAGATCTTGCCGATCTGCTCGGGCTGCATGCCGATGCCTCGGTCGATGACGGCGAAAAAGATGAAACCCTCCTCGCGCCAGACCTTGAGGAGCACCTCCTGTTCCGAAGAGGAAGCGGCAATGGCATTCATGAGGCAATTCATCAGGACCTGCTCCATGGCCTGCGACTTCATGAAGACCGTCTCGACGGCCAGTTCCTTCCTCAGGGTGACATTGGCCGACCTGGCCAACGGCGCCACCAGGAGGAACAGCTCGTCGCAGAACGACGCCAGGTTGGTGATGACCGGGGCGCTGTCCCACTTCTTGTTGAGGCTCAAGAGCTGGTTCACGATCCTGAGCACGTTCTCGGCCGCCTGCCGCATGGTATCGACCATGCCGGGAAAGTCCTGATCCTCGGCCTTACCCCGCATCACCTTGATGCGCCCCTTTTCCAGGTCTTCCTGCAACATGGTCGTGAATCCCTGGATAGCGCCCAGGGGGCTTTTCATATTATGCGCCATGGAGGCGGCCAGATTCCCTAAGGCGCTCATTTTGGCATAGGCGAAGATGCGCTTCTGCTGTTCGAGGTCATGGGAAATGTCCCAGAACAGAACGAGCGTCCCATGATTGGCCCTGATCGGCCGGGTGATGATCCGGAAGGCATGCTTGCCTGACTGCAGAGTGACGTCTCCCTCGGTGCGGTCTTGGATGGCTCTCCTCAACGCGTCATGCGCATCGTCCTTGGAGAGAGCCTCCAGGATGTTCGTCCCGCCGATAGCGAGGGCACCCCGTATCTTGGCCGACATGGGGTTTTCGGTCCAGAGATCGCCCCGTTCGTTGATCAGGCACAGTCCCATGGGCGAGGCGTCGATCAGCTCTCGGTTAATGGAGAGAAGCTCTTCGGACTTGGTCCTCTCCTGGGCCGCGTTGGCCAGGGCCTGGCGGAGGACCTCGCTCTCTTCATGGCGCGATGCTTCGGCGTACAGACGCTTCAAGGTCGTGGCGATCGAGACCGCGATGGTCGATATCAGGGCCTGATCGTCGCCCATCTCCTGGTCCAAGGGATTGAGATAGACGCAGGTACCGGAGGCCAGGCTCATACCCACCGGGTAATCGCCGGAAAGGATCATGCCCTTGAGCTCCTCGTCACCGACCCGAATGAACCGCGGGGCTTCGTGGGGACGCATCTCGTAGACCAGGTTGAGCCCCTGCGCCTTGAGCCCGCCAAGAAAGCCGTTGATAATGCCTGCCTTGCACAAAAGGTCGGCCGCGGTCTCCAGGGCCTCCGAGATCTTGGTGGCCTTGTTCAGGCTGGCCATGAGGTTAATGATGATCTCCGCCCTTCGGCCAGCGCGCTCGGCCTTGGCGGTCTTCTGCTGCAACGCCAGCGACACCTCGGAAAGACGCATGCTGGCGCGGTTCATCAAACGGAACAGGCCTTCACGCGGCTTGCCTACTCCCAATTCCTTGGTGATGGCATCGATCTCCGAGGGTACGGTAAGCATGATGTCATCCAGGAGGTCGGCACTGATCTGAAAGCGTTTCAAGACAGGACCGCTGATTCGCGCCGGAAAGCTGTTGCCCGAGGAACCGATGAAGGTCATATGAGTCAGGATATTGGCGATATGCACGACCCCGGCGATGCGGTACTGATCCTCGTCGATTACCTGGATCGGGGCATGGTGGCACCAGACGCTCTCGACATAGATGCCCGGCAGCTCCCACTTCTCAAG
The DNA here is from genome assembly GCA_029574005.1 of Deltaproteobacteria bacterium. Taxonomy (GTDB): domain Bacteria; phylum Desulfobacterota; class Desulfomonilia; order UBA1062; family UBA1062; genus JAKQBR01. The sequence goes on from JAKQBR010000171.1 coordinate 5,323, forward strand.
CACGCTGCGGCCGACGTCCGCATGCGTGATCCCGAGAACCTCGCGTTCGATATCGATAAGAGATCTGAGTCCATCCTTGGCCTGTTCGATCACCCCGGCATAGAGCTGGTGATCACTTTGGTCCAGGATCAGTTTGCCGATGTCATGCAGTAAGCCGGCGGAAAAAGCCTTGCTTGCCAGGCGCTCGTCAAGGCTCTCCATCATGGCGCGGCTGTAGATGGCGCATCCGATGGAATGCCTCCAGAACTCCTTGTAATCAAGTCCGGAGCCCTTGACCGCCGGAAACATGTCCAGGACGCAGATACCCAACGCCACGGTCTTGACCGCATCCAGACCCATGGCCACCACCGCGTCCCGCACGGTGTAGATGGTACGTGAGCGCCGATAATGACTTGAATTCGCGAGCGAAAGTATCCGAGCGGTCAGCCCCTGATCCTTCTCGATCATGCCGGAGAGCTTGGCTACCGAGACATCGTCCTCAAGGGCCATTCTCAGAACATGATCGGCTAATTCCGGGAGGACCGGCACCGCCTGCGGTTGATAAGCGTCGGCCTTCATAGGATGTGATCTATAACATCCCATAATGTTAGACAAGTATTATTTGTTGAAAAATTGACGCTCAGGCAGGCGCGCGGTACAGAGCTGTCCACGCAGTAGTCAAAACCAAGACGCCGCAGATTTTCCCTGCCATGCCCGATCAGGGCGTGCACGTCCCGCGGATGCACCCGCAGCGTCACCCCCAGGCCGAACCTAGCCACGGCAGCCCGCGCCATTTGAAAGAAACCGCGGGCCCTGACCAGGGAGCCGAAACTGTGGTGCACCGGTCCGGCCACGACCCTGAGGGTATCCACCTGGGGCAGCCCCATCCGCACCACACGCACCCCCCGACTCTCCAACCGGACCACGGCATACAGGGTCCGGTCAACCGCCTCTTCCAGGCTCAAAGGCGTGTATTCTCCTTTGGCGTATCGTTCCTCCAGGGCGGTGCCTTCCAGCACAAGGGTCGGATAGATGCGCACCATGTCGGGCGCCAGGGCACAGACTCCATCTACCGTGGAGAGAAAACTCGCGCGATCTTCACCCGGCAGGCCGGGCATGAACTGTATGCCGAGTGCAAGTCCTGACTCCTTGATGATTTGAGCGGCAGCGATGACATCTCCGGCCGTATGTCCCCTGCGGCATGCGCTCAAGACGGTATCATCCAGCGACTGGGCCCCCAGTTCGAGCTCCACGAAACCGGCGCCTACCAATCGTTTTATCATGCCGGCATCGATCTGGTCCGGACGGATCGAGGCCTTGACACCATGCACGATCCCCTGGCGCGTCAATTCCCTGGCGACATCGAGATAGTCCTCAAAAAGCGCATCGGCGATACCCGTAAAAGAACCGCCGTAAAAGGCGAGCAGACGCCGACGTTTCAGCGGTTCACGGCAGTATGAAAAAAATCGCCGGACCGTCTCCTCGACCTCTCCCGGGGGCATGGGGCGTGAGAACTGCCGCTGGTCGCAGAAGACGCACCGATGTGGACATCCAAGATTGGAGACGAAAATCGGGACTACCAGAGGGGATAATTGAGTGATTTGAGCGCCTCCCGGCAGGCCTGCTGCGAGGCCTGTTTCTTGTTTCGCCCCTCCCCGCGGCCCATAATCTCGCCGTTGACCCGCACCACAACAACGAAGGTCTTGCCATGCTCTGGCCCTATCTCTTCGGTTACCTGCAGCTCTGGAACAGACCGGAAACGTGCCTGGCAGTGTTCGATCAGGAGGCTCTTGTAATCAGAAATCCTTATGTCCGCCAAAACCCCGACCGCGCCATCGACATGGCGATCTACAACCTCACAGGCCTGTTCGAAGGAACTGTCCAGAAAAACGGCCCCGATCATCGCCTCATAGGCGTCGGCTAGGATCGATGGTTTTTCGCGGCCGCCGTCATGCTCCTCACCCTTGCCTAAGCGCAGATGCCGCCCGAGTTCGAGGTTCTGCGCAATCCGCACCAGCATGTTCTCCCTGACCAGTTCAGCCCTGATCTTGGTGAGCCGGCCCTCGTCGAAGCCCGGAAAGGCGAGGAATACCTTGCGCGTAATGGCGGCGTTGACGATTGTATCGCCCAGGAACTCCAGCCGCTGGTTATCCACAAGTCCCTCCACGCGATGTTCGTTGGCATAGGTCGAATGGGTCAGCGCCTGCAGGAGCAGCCTCTGATCATGAAAGGCATACCCAATGCGGGCCTGCAGGTCATTCAGCATACAGCAACGCCTCGAGATCGACAGCCGACAGGGTTTCCTCACTCTGACAGCCTAGTTTATAGTGGATCGGTGTCACCGATATCATTTTGTGGCTTAAACAGACCGCGTCGGTGTCCTCGGTTTCATCGATGACCTTGGTCATGCCGGCCTGCCAGTAATAGGTGATCCCGCGCGGGTCGGTGCGCTGAACGAAGTTGTCCATGATGCGGGAATCGCCCTGGCGGGTGATGCGCACGCCGCGGACCTGATCCAGCGGTCCGGAGGGGCAATTGATATTGAGCGCAAACGGCAAAGGTCGTCCCAGACCGCCCAGGCGCTCGGCCAGACGCGCACCGTAGATGCTCGCCGCCTCGTAGTCGGGCTGGAAGTAATTGTCTACCGACAGCGCCATCCCGGTATAGCCGAGGATCAAGGCCTCGGTGGCGGCGGAAACCGTCCCGGAATAAAGCACGTTTATGCCGACATTCTCGCCCTTGTTGATCCCGGAAACCACCACATCCGGGGGTTCGGTCATGATGCAGGAGACGCCAAGCTTCACGCAGTCGGCCGGTGTTCCGGTAATGCCGAACCCGTAGAACTCGCCCGAGCGGTGGATCGGGATCACCTTCAGCGGGTCGGATATGGTGATGGCATGGCCTACCGCAGACTGCTCGGTCACCGGGGCGATCACCACCACCTCGCCCAGTTTTTCCAGTTCGTGCTTTATGGCCGCAAGTCCCTGGGCATAGATGCCGTCGTCATTCGTCAGAAGAAATCGCATGGCCCTTTTATTAGCTTCAAGACATGCCGTATGCAAGGCTGAAAAATCCCTTATGCCCGATCCTCCTGATATGCGGCGCAATCCTATGGATGTAGGGGGTGATGCTTCGGTATGTAGGGATTAAAATACCCGCGGCGGACGGGGATCCGCTCGATCAGCTCGCGTATGCCGATGCCCGCTGGGAGCCTCTGCCCCAATGTTTCGAGGTAGAGATCAGGGTCGATATTCAAATTGCGCCACTGGATCATGTCGATGCCGTTTTCAGTGATAAATTCCTGCAGGGCCTGGGCCTCTTTCGGGGCATCGGTCAACCCGGGAAAGACAAACAGGTTGATTGAAACAAACTTTCCGCGGCTCTTCATCTCGCGCGCGCTCTGCATAACCGCCTCGAAGGCGTAGCGCGGCCTGAAATAGGCTTGGTAGGTATCTTTGCGGGCGGAGTTCATGCTGATGCGCAAGCTGTCCAGCCCTGCATCGGCAAGTTCCGCGATTTTTAAAGGAAGGCTGGCATTGGAATTGAGATTGATCGTGCCCTGATGGGTTTGGGAGCGAATGATTCGAATGGCCTCGCGGATGACATCGGCCGCCAGCAAGGGTTCGCCTTCACAACCCTGTCCGAAGCTGACGACCGCCTCGTCAACGTGGCGGATATGCCTCAGCGCCACCTCGGCGATCTCTTGCGGCGTGGGCACAAAGGCAATGCGTTCCTGCGGCGATGGGGGCTCGCACGACTCCTGCAAAGAGATGCACCCCAGGCATCCGGCGTTGCAGCCAGGCGAAGTCGGCAAAGGACCCTCCTCGCGGCCCTGGAATAAATTCAGAGCGGCCGGGCACCCATAGCCAAGCGCGCAGTGCGTGAGATGTTTTACCAGCCGGTTGTTTGGAAGTTCCTTTTGCCATGCCTGTATCCCGGCACGGACCTTAGCATGATCGAACTGGTCCGGGTCCTGCCGCCGGGAAGCGTCGACCCGCAGGGCCGTAGTGACGAAACCGTCCTGCCAGCCAACGGCAGTATAGGCGAAGAGCGGCAGTGTGCCGGCACAATCATTCTTTTCCCATGCCCCCAGATAGGTCTGGGTGTACGCGGCCGGCAGGAAAACCGCCACGGCCAGGGCCGGAGTGCTCGGCTCATATGGATTTTCCCTCAGGACGACAATCTCTCCCGTCTCACGAACCACACCCACGGGATGACGGTCGGGCATGACATACATCTGAGCGCCAGGCGGGATGGATATTACATCATCTCCCTGCACGGGCAGGAAATAATCTCCGCTACGCCCCACCATCGCCAGCGGCTCGAAATCCATGATGTTTCCTGCCTGATCGGCAAAGACAAGGGCTGGTTGCGATCCAATCATGTTCCGCGCTTAGCGTACTATTGATTGATTTGTCAATGATCTTCCGTCAATTACGACAACAAGAACTTGACACTCTCTCATTTTTTATGATTAATAGAATTCTATAGAAAAATGAGACTTCATTCAATAACAAGGTGGGTCAGGTGAGCAAAGACACTGAAAAAATCGGCGCAGTAATGGTGGTCGGATCGGGCATCGCGGGCATCCAGGCCTCCCTCGATCTGGCGAACTCTGGCATGAAGGTCTATCTCGTGGAAAACGGGATCTCGATCGGCGGCGTCATGGCTCAG
>JAKQBR010000179.1 GCA_029574005.1 Deltaproteobacteria bacterium
ACTTCTTGCGTGCCGGAGTGGTGGAACTGGTAGACGCGTCGGACTCAAAATCCGATGGACGCAGGTCCGTGGGGGTTCGATTCCCTTCTCCGGCACCAGCCTTTTTCAGCCTGCCTATCGCTTACATGAGCGGATGAACAACCGGCAGGACCCACAACCCGAAGTTGGCCGCCGCATGGAGCACGAAGCCGGGCCAGATGTTCCTCCTCCATTCGTACAGGGTCGCGAAGAGCACGCCACCGACGAGCTGCACCACGGAGATGCGGCCGTGCATGGAGGCGAACAGCACGGAGGTAAGTGCGATGCACGCCCAGGCAGGCAGTCCCTGGCGGATCCATGAGTAAAGAAGTCCCCTGAAGAAGAGCTCCTCCACGAAGGGTCCCACCATGCAGGCCGTGGCGAAGTAGAGCAGCCACCGGTCGAAGGGCTGCCTCGCGAGCAGCATGGCAAGGGCCCCGCCATCGATGAAGGTCCGACTCACAAGGTCGGCGATGATGACCAGACCGCCGAAGACAAAGGAGGCGGCAACGCCAGCGGCGAGATCCCGGGGGATGGATGCGGTGAGGACCCCGCAGTGCCTGAAGGCGACCACGAGGATGACGGCCATCTCCACAAGCCTTGCAGCAAGCGTCCAGGCAAGGCCGTCCACCGCGACATGACCGGAGAGGATCCTGAACCCCGCCTCCAGGATGCACACCGCACCTATGACCGCAAGCCGTCTGTCCATGCTTCAATTCTATATAAGGTATGAAACATCGGGACAAGTGCATTGTGGAAGGGCATCCTCTCCCTGGGAGAGGGAATTGACGTTCACAGAACTATCCGTCTATAGTGATATCCATGAAGAGGGTGGTCATCGGGACGGCAGGCCATGTGGACCATGGCAAGACGTCGCTCATCAAGGCCATAACCGGCATCGACTGCGACCGGCTCAAGGAGGAAAAGGAGCGGGGTTTGACCATCGAGCTCGGGTTCGCCTCCATGACTCTTCCATCTGGGGAGCGCGTGGGCGTAGTGGACGTACCCGGGCACGTGCGGTTCATCCGGCACATGCTCTCGGGCGCATCGGGCATTGACTTGGTGCTCCTGGTGATCGCGGCCGACGAAGGCGTGATGCCCCAGACCAGGGAGCACATGCAGATCTGCGAGCTCCTGGGCATCGAACGGGGGGTGGTCGCCCTCACCAAGAAGGACCTCGTGGATGACGATCTCCTCGACCTCGCCATGGGCGACGTGCGGGATTTCATCGCCGGCACATTCCTGCACGATGCACCCATCATCCCGGCGAGCTCCACCACCGGAGAAGGCCTCGACGACCTGCTTGCCGAGCTGGATGCCCAGATCGCCCTCGTTCACGAGCGGCAGGTGACCGGCATACCGGTACTGCCCGTGGACCGGGTCTTCACCATCAAGGGTTTCGGCACCGTGGTGACCGGAACCCTGACCCGCGGCACCTTTACCGGCGAGATGGAGGTGGAGGTTCTGCCCGTGGGCAGGGGCGCCAGAATACGCAACCTCCAGGTGCACGACGAGGATGTCAATCAGGCCCTGGCGGGCATGCGAACCGCTGTCAACCTCCAGGGTCTCTCCACGGAGGACATAGAACGCGGCCAGTGGGTCGTGCCTGCCGGCGTCTTCGATCCCACCCGCCTCATCGATGCCAGGGTCACGCTCCTGCGGAGACCGGGCAGAGGGGGCATCCGCATGTACATCGGCACGGCCGAGGTCATGGGCGACATCAGCCTGCACACGGTCGGCGGCCGGGATGCGGCCCGGATCAGGCTCAAGGAGCCTGTGGTGGCCGCCTACGGCGACCGGTTCATCCTGCGCGCCGTCTCACCGTCCGTCACCATCGGCGGAGGTACCGTGCTCAACCCGCACCCGGCCAGGAGGTTCTCCGAAGAGGTCATGGAGGATCTCCTCAGCGATGACCCGGCCCGGCGCATCGTGGGCCTGGCAAAGGACGGCGGTATGCACGGCATCGCGCGCAGGGTCATCGACGCCGTGTTCTCCGACGCGCCGGCGCGGACGGACAAAGCCATCGCGGCGCTCCTGTCGGCCGGCGAGCTCGTCCGGTTCGACGCGGCCGGCGACCTGTACGTGCACGGCAGCCACCTGGAAAAGCTCAAGGCGATCCTCGTCTC
>JAKQBR010000191.1 GCA_029574005.1 Deltaproteobacteria bacterium
GTCGCCCACCACGACCTCGATGGGTCCGGGCGTGAAGCACAGGCTGTTCTTGGGCATGATCTTGCGGCTGCCGTTGACCGTGATCGGCAGGATGGGCAGACCCTTCTCCACCGCCATGACAAAGCCGCCTTTCTTGAACTCCTGGATGCTCCCGTCCGGGGAGCGGGTGCCCTCGGCGAAGAACATCACGCTCACGCCTTTCGGCAGCCGGTTCACCCCTTCGTGAATGGACTTGATGGCCTGCTCGTGGTCGGAGCGGTTGATAAAGATATTGCGGGAGACGTACAGGGCATATCCGAACAGGGGGATCCGGCGGAGCTCCTGCTTGATGATCCACCGGAATTGGATCCCTAAGGTGGTGATCAGGGCCAAGATGTCATATTCGGACTGGTGGTTGGAGATGATGATGTAGGACTGTCCGGGTTTGATCTTGTCCCTGTTCCTGATGCGCGGGTGCACGTTTGTCATGAAGAGCAGGAAACGGGCCCAGAGCTTGGAGATGGAAAAGGCCAGATTGCCGGTGGTGCTCATGAACGCCGCCATGGTCATGGGCAGAAACAACACCACCGTGGCGATGACTGCCCAGAAGCTGATCCAGATGACCTTAGCCGTATTCGCCAGACCTTTCTGCATAGCCCGGAACCCCTTGTCTCATGCGTTTGCATACATCATAACCATCGCTGCCTAAGCGGTCAATGGTTTTGCCTCATCCTTTACAGCAGCGTTTCCATGACGAAATAGAAGAAGCAGAGGTTGCCCAGATAGATGATCATGACCGTGAAGGCAGCCCCCAGGCGGAACCAGACGGCGCGGCCCAGAGATGCTTCATAGGCCAGGAAGGCGCTGAGCCCGAACAGGATCTCAGGCACGATCAGGTAGAGCGCCACATGAGCGACGGTTGTGACATCCCGGGCATACCAGATCGGCACCGCCCACAAGACGGTTTCCGACCCTACGAACAGCAAGAATGATGACAGACATACCGCCAGAATGACGTAGTTCCGGGTGGTGCGTTCAGCAAGACGCTGTCCCAGGTATACGGTTATGAACAGGGGGATCACCCACAAACCTCCCATGAAGGCCGGGACCGCGCCGATGCGGATCGACCCCGTATCCGGAAATACCAACACGTTCAATTGCGCGGCCAGGAACCAGTCCGGGAAGATCTGCAGGATGCTTAAAGGAAGGAGGAAGAGCCACAGCCGGACCCATTCCGGATAGCCGCGCCGCAACCCGGCGATCGGGAGCGCAAGGTTGTACCCAATCACCAGGGCGCTCAAGCGGGGTCCGACCGGGAGCGCGCCGGGGGTCAGCAGAACGATGACGGCGATCACGGCAAACAGTCCGTGCAGGACCAGGCAATCGCGTTCCATGCGGTCAAGGGTCTGCATATGTTCTCACCTCTCCTTTCGAAAGGGCACTTGAAAACGTGCGATGAATTATTATCATGAACTTGACGGCAAGGAGGATAGCATGCCGGAGACGGCAAGGGAAGCGGCAATCGAACCAGCCGGGGTCAGTCCTCGGTTTGAGCGCATCAAGCATACGCTGCTCTCGACCAGGGTGCATCTCTGCCCGGAAAGGGCCGAGTTGATGACCACGTTCTTTAAAAAGCACGACGACCCCCGCGAACCCATGGTGGTCAGACGTGCCAGGGCCCTGCAATACCTTCTGGAACACAAGGCCATCCGGATCTATCCGGACGAACTGATCGCGGGCGCCATGGGCACGCATCGCATCTCGGCCATCATGCAACCGGAACTGGCCAGCGTCTTCATGAGCGAAGAACTGCTCTGGATCGACAAGCGCAAGACCACGCCCTTTGAAATGTCCTGGCGCGAGCGCCTGCGCCTGCTGTACAGCGTCCATCCCTACTGGCTGGTTCGCAACATGGCGCTCAAGGCCTTCTTCCCGCGCGTCCATACCATGGCGCGCTATGTGGCCGAGCAGCTGAACGCCACCTACTACCTCATCAACGAGGCCGGCGGGATCGGCCATTTCCTGCCCCATTACGAGAAGATGCTCAAGCTGGGCTTGCGCGGTTATCTCACGGCCCTGGACGGCAAGGGTGGCGATTTCCACCGCGCGGCTCGCATCGCCTGCGAAGGCCTAGCCGCCTATGCCCTTCGGGTGGCCGCAGCCGCCGAGAAGCTTACGGGACAGGAGCGCGACCCTGGGCGCGCCGCGGAACTGAGGGAGATCGCACGCATCTGTCGCAAGGTGCCCATGGACCCGCCGGAAACCCTGCACGAGGCCTTGCAGGCCCTTTGGCTCACCCATATGGCCGTCAACCTGGAGGGCCTCAACTCGGCCATCTCGTTCGGCCGCATCGACCAGTACCTGTACCCGTACTACCAGGCCGACCTGGATGCCGGCCGCATCACCCCCGAACAAGCACGGGAACTGCTGCTGCTCTTTTCCGCCAAGGCGGTCGAGCATGTCTTCCTGCTCTCCGAGCGCACCAGCCAGTATCACGGCGGGTACCTGGTGGTGCAGGCCGCGATCGTCGGCGGCCTGGATAAAGACGGCAGGGACGCCACCAATGACTTGACCTATCTCTTCCTGGATGTGATGGAGCAGTTCGGTTTGCGTGACCCCAACTACCAGGCGCGCATCCATAAAGACAGCCCGCCCGAGTACCTCAAGCGGGTGGTCGATGTGGTAAGGCGCGGCAGCGGCATGCCGGCCCTGTTCGGCGATGAGGCCGCCATCGCGGCGCTTGCCAGCCACGGCTATCCGCTTGATGAAGCGCGCAATTATGCCGTGGTCGGATGCGTGGAACTGTCCCTGCCGGGCAAGAGTTTCTTCTCCACCGATGCGGCACTCTTCAACCTGCCCTTGTGTCTCGAGTTGGCCCTGAACAGGGGTAGGCGCTTCGGCAAGCGCCGGAGGCTGGGGGCGAAAACCCAGGACCCGGCGCAGTTCAAGAACATCGAGCAGGTCATCGAGTCCTTCCGCGCTCAGGTGGATTTCATGGTAGCCCGCATGATCGCGGACCTCAAGGTCATGGAGCAGGGCAACCGCGACTATCACCCCACGCCGTTCTCATCCCTGCTCGTCGACGGTTGCCTGGAAGCGGGCAGGGATGTCACGGCCGGCGGGGCTCAGTACAACTCCAGCGGGGTGCAGGGGGTCGGGATCGCGGATGTGGCCGATTCTCTGGCCGCGTTGCAGGTGGTCGTGTTCACGCAGAAGAAATTCACACTCGCAACAGTCATTGAAGCCTTGAAGAACAACTTCGCAGGGGCCGAGGTGCTGCGCGCCGAGCTCCTGAAGGCCCCCAAGTTCGGCAACGATCATCCCCTGCCGGACCATTACGCCGACATGGCCGCGCATATCTTCCATGACGCCGTGACCGCCCACCGCAACACCCGCGGCGGCGGCTATGTGCCGGGCTTCTATTCCGTCACCTGCCATGTGGCCTTCGGCAAGCGCACCCCGGCCCTGCCCAGCGGAAGGTTAGCCGGAGAACCATTCGCCTCCAGCCTGGGGCCCTCAAACGGCAGAGACCGTCTGGGACCGACCGCGCTCCTCAATTCGGTGGCGCGTGTGGATTCCAGACTGGCCATGAACGGCTATGCCCTGAACCTGCGCTTTGACCCCGACACCGTATCCGGTGAAAAAGGCATCGCGGTCCTGTCGTCTTTGGTCAAAGGCTTTTTTAGCCAGGGCGGTCTTGAAATGCAGCTCAATGTCCTGGACCCGGAAAAGCTGGAAGACGCCCGGGCCCATCCCGGCAAATACCCGGGGTTGGTGGTACGCGTGGCCGGCTACTGCGCCTATTTCGACGACCTTCCGGATGCGACCAAGCGGGAGATCATCAGCCGCACGCGGCTGCGGGCGTAAGGGGATAGGTCAGGCCGAGACGAGGCGCGCGCTTTTGTGATCCATCCGGCAATGAAAATACGCGTGAGAAAGGAGTGGCTCCATGAAGATGAAGTACAAGTCCGGGACCTTTTGTGTCGATATCCAATGCCCCAAGCATAAGGAGCTGGAAGCGCTTGAAGGCGATGCGTATCTGGAAAAGAAACGGATCCATTGCAAGGAGTGCAACGCCTGGAAATTTTTTCTCTGGCTTGAGGAGCATAATTACCGGATCGTGAGCACTCTGAACGAGATATCAGCCAAAGAGCTGGCCGCCAGGCTCAAAGGGATAGACCCCGTGACCGTGGAGCATCTCACCATCGACGAGATCCTGTGCATCTGAAAAGAAGAGGCGGGGGAACGTGCGTTCCCCCGCCTCTTCGTGACGACCCTTTGCTAGATTATTTCGTGTTGGATTTGAACATGGAGGTCAAGGGTTTGGCGGCCTTTTTAAAGGCGATCCGCAGCTTGCGTTTCAACACACTCTTGATAATCACCGGCTTCAGTTTGCTGAACTCTATGTTTTCAGCGTCATACTTTTTCACCAGTTTGATCGCCTCAAACTTGCATTTGGTCGTGCACATCCCGCACCCTACGCACAGGTCTTCATCGACCACGGTAGCGCCGCAGCTCAGGCACCGTTCCGTTTCTTTCCGTACCTGCTCTTCGGTAAAGATTCCGCGCGGATCATGGAAGGTTGTCTTGGGGCTGTCGCAGGCGACATGGGGCGCGCGTTGTCGTGGAAGCCGATCGTACCCTTCAAGATCCACGTTCGCCTTATCAAACGCACGGTAGGCCCTCTTTGTACGGCCCATGACAAGGCTCTGTCCGGGCTGCACGTAGCGGTGGATCGAGATCGCGCCTTCTTTTCCCAGGGCGATGGCATCAATGGCGAACTTGGGTCCGGTGAGGGCATCGCCACCGGCGAATACGTCCGGCTCTCCGGTCTGATATGTCTCGGGGTCGGCCATGATTGTCTGGTTGGGATTCAACGCAATGGCGCTCTCGGCAATCAATGTGCCCCAATCGATGGCCTGGCCTACGGAAACAAGGACATGGTCCGCCTTGACGGTCATGGTGTCGTTTTCATCGTAGGTGGGGTTGAACCTGTTCTTTTCATCGAAGACGGAAATGCATTTTTTGAATTCCACCCCCGTGACTCGACCGTTTTGTGTAAGGATCCGTTTGGGCCCCCAGGAATTGTTGATGGCGATGCCTTCTGATGTCGCTTCTTCGATTTCTTCGTCAAGGGCCGGCATTTCTTTCCGGTTTTCCAGGCAGTACATATCGACGTGTGCGGCGCCCACCCTGGTAGCGGCCCTGGCTACGTCGATGGCCACATTGCCGCCGCCGATGACAACCACGGCCCCTTCGAGTTCGGTGCCGTAATCCAGGTTGACCTTGCGCAAGAAATCAACGCCGGTGATGACACCCTGTGCATCCTCGCCTTCGATGCCGAGTTTCCTGCCTTTCTGGGCCCCGATGGCGAGATAGAAGGCTTTGAAGCCCTGAGACCGTAGGTCATGAAGGGTTACATCTTTGCCGACCTCAACGCCGGTTTTAAACTCAATGCCCAGCTCCTTCAAGATGTCTATTTCCGCGTTGATGACATCCCTTTCGAGCCGGAAAGAGGGTATGCCGAGTGTCAGCATGCCACCGAGCACGTTCTGTTTTTCGAATACGGTTACCTTATACCCGTCAATAGCCAGGTAGTAGGCGCACGAGAGCCCGGCCGGGCCGGCGCCGACAATGGCGATCTTTTTCCCGTACTGATGCCTGAGCGGTGGTACATAGCGGTGCTGGGCCTTCAAGTCCTGTTCCGCAATGAATTTCTTGATATCGTCGATGGCGAGAGGATCATCGATGTCGCCCCTGGTGCACGCGGATTCGCAATACCTCGGGCAGACGCGTCCGCACACGGCCGGGAACGGATTTTCTTTCTTGATCAGCTCCAGTGCGTCGCGGTATTTTCCCTGCGCGGCCAGCTTGATATACCCCTGAACCCCGATATGGGCGGGACATTCCGATTTGCAGGGGCTCGTGCCGGTATCGACAACCACCTGTCTGTTGATGCGGTAATCCGGATTCCATTTGTCCGGCCCCCACTCGGTATTGCGGGGGAGCTCTCTTCGCTTTTGCTTGGGCAGGGGGCTTTTGGTGCATATTTTCTGACCTAATTTCAGTGCATTGACAGGGCAATGTTCAACGCACTCTCCACAGGCCACGCATTTGTCTTTGTCCACCTGGGCCACATAGTTGGAACGCACCATATCGGTGTTGTAGAACATCTCGGCCGTTCGTAAAGAGAGGCACCCGCATCCGCAGCAGTTGCAGATCGCGTGCGTTTTCCCGGGGCCGTCCGTGTTCGGTATCTGATGTATCAGACCGTTTTCTTCCGCTCTCTTGATGATTTCGAAGGCCTCTTCCCGGGTGATCTCGCGTCCCCTCCCGGTGCGGATATAGTATTCAGCGGCATGGCCCATCTGTATACACATATCTTCCTTCAGGTGGCCGCAGCCTTCGCCCATGATCTCCCTGGTGGTGCGGCACGAACAGTTCGAAACCGAAAATAAGGTGTTTTCATTCAGGTACTTGGACACCTCTTCGTATGAGGCCCTTCTCTTTTCGGCCATGATCGATTCCTCGATCGGGATGACGCGCATCAAGCCCATGCCGACCGGGAATATACCTGCCGTCAGCGGACCTCTGACGCGTCCGTAGGCCTCCATGGCCTCGGCGATCTGCGGATACTTTCTCACGTTTTCTATCTTGTTGACCATGCATTCCATGATGCCCGGAATCCAGGTATCATGCCAATATTTATCAACCCCATCCTTTTTGTTGACAAAGCAGACGCCGAGATCCGCCAACTCATCCAGGATCCTGGATGTTTCCTCGATCGATTTCCCGCACTTGGCGGCGACTTCCTGGGCGCTCTGCGGGATGCGGAATTCAAGGCCGAGTGCCACTTCCGCCATCTCGTCGGTTACGACAGGCTCCAGAATTCTGTATTCCGGATCTTCCGGCTTGATCGCGTCCTTGGCGCCGCGTTTCTTTTTGCTGACCTTATTGGCAAAATCCAAAACCTTTTCTTTCACCATGCTGTCGCCTCCTGGATGTCGCTCATCTGTCCTTTATTGAGCATCCCTCACGCCGGTGCGCGTACGTATGACGCGACGGCGCGAGGGATATGTTTCGCTTAAGCCGCCAGGGCCTTGATCGCTTTGTATTGATTCAGATCCGTGAACAGCTCGCCCGTGTAAGGATTGCGCTTGGTCTTGGCGATCTTGTAGACCATGTAGGCGAATACGGCGATGTTTGAGAGCAGCGCCAGCAGGCTTACCACGAACAAGGCCGTCGTATCCGGGTTCGCGGACAGGACCGGGTAGATCCCTTCCTGGGTCAAGGCCATGCCTTTGGCCGCCGCCGCGATCTGCGCGCTGGCAACCGACTGTACCGCGAAGGGGCCCTCGTCGATGAACATGGGGAAGGTCTGGGCGAACATGCACCACAGGGCAAGCGTCTGGGCGCGGTGCTGCAGCCAGGCGCCTTTGCCGACGGTAAAGGCGCAGATCGTGGGCGCGATCAACAACGCCAGGCCGCAGTACCAGGAGTGGCCCGGCAGGCAGTTGTAGGTGTAGGCGAAGTTCCACAGGTCATAGGCGATGATCCAGAACCAGAGCATATCCGGCCAGAGCATGTCCATGCTGCCGTCTTTGGCGGTCTTCTTGCGGATCACGATCCCGAACCAGCCCGTGATCGTGATGGTGTTGAGGATGCCCGCGATGGCATTCATATAGTTCCATGAACCGCCGATGTAGTATTGGATCTGATTGTGCAGGAACTCAATGGTAGGTACGGTATAGCTAGAGCCGACTTCGAAGTCGCGCGTCACCGCTTCGAGGATATTGATGGCCAGGATCAACGGCGGAAAGCACAAGGCCCATTTCATCTCGCTCAATTTCCACTCGGTGCCGTCCTTGCGTTTGCCGCGCAGGTGCCTGATGCACCAGAAGCCGATACAGCCGGCCGTCGATGAATACACCTTAGCCACATGGAACCAGTCCATGTAGGCGGTGTCCTTCAAGACGGTCAGCCATAAGACCGTCAGGATAATGGGCAAGACGACGAACATGGCAAACCCTACCCATTTGAATCTGCGGCCGACCTCATTGGATACAAACAGCGCCGCCAAGGCCGCAAACCAAACCAGCCATACGAGGATGGAACTCACGTCTGTACTGAAAGTAAACATCTGATCACCTCCGTGAGACAGGTATTTGCTTGAGCCCAAGCACGATCTTTCCTTGGATCTCATTTATGCCACATCTTAAAATGTATCTGGTATACCACATACCAAAGACCTTATCGGATAATTTAACAAATTGCAATAGCATAAAATTGAGAATTAAATTATTCTTGAAAATTGGACGATAAAATGATAAATCATAGCTGGTATATGGCTGAGCCAATACAAGATGGCGGTACTTGGCCAGGAAGAAAGGAAGGCAAGGATGAAATTCAAAAAACTCAGCGCCCCCAGCCTGAAGGATCTGTTCATCAGGGAGATCGAGGGTATGATCCTGTCCGGCAAGCTCCCCATCGGCTCCAAGCTCCCGACCGAACGGGAGCTTTCCAGTTCCATGGGTGTCAGCCGCGCCGTGGTGAACTCAGGGCTCATCGAAATGACCCGTAAGGGTTTTGTCGAGATGAAACCCAGGGTAGGTGCCATCGTAGCGGATTACCGCCGTCATGGGACGACCGAGACCTTAACCTCCATCATGCGTTACAATGGCGGCGTACTGCCCAAGGCCGACATCAAGTCGCTCCTGGAATTCAGGATCGTCTTCGAGACCCTGGCGTTAGAGCTGGGCGTGCCCCGCGCCACCAAGGACGACCTGAAAAGACTCAAATCTATCGCGGAAAGGTTCAGCGCCGCGGAAACACCCACGGCCGCGGCCCAGGCCATCTACGACTTTCACCATGAGATCAGCGTGATCTCCGGCAACACCATCCTGCCGATCATCTTCTATTCCTTCAGCACCCTGCAGCAGATGCTCTGGACCCGCTATTTTGAGCTCTATGGGTATGAAAAGCTCCAGAAGACCACCTGGGAGCTCTATCATCTCATCGAAAAGCGCGACACCAAGGGCGCCATCGCCAACCTCACCAATTCCATCAACGAGACCATCAGCGGCAAGGCCCCGATTTACTACGAATAGACGTTTTTCTCGATCATGCCATGCGTACAGCCTGACGGGCGCTTATGCGCGGGCTGTACGCATGGGGCTATTGTCATGTAGTGTACACCCTCCCCTCGGGCGATTGATTTGCCGCTGCACGGCATGCGATGACAGTGAACCACAAGATCATTCGGCGAAACCTTGAAACGGAGAATCATCCCATTGTTCCTTGGTGTGACAAGAGTGCCTAGGTACGGCCATCAAAGTATCCCAGACATGTCTACCCTCCTAACGATTCAGGGGACGAGGGGCATGAGCTTTTGCGGTTTTGCTCTAAATATGGTACGCAACTCTTATTCCCGTGTCATGGAGTGTGCCTATGGCCAAGGCAAAACCTGCGGTACTGTCATTGGGCAAGCGCGTCAAGGCGGCGCGGTCGCGTTTGGGGATCAGTCTGGAAGAGCTGGCGCAGCGCAGCGGCTATACCGCTCACGTCATCAGCGCCATCGAGGAGGAGCAGATGGTCCCGCCCGTGGCCTTGATCCTGCAGTTGAGCCGGATACTCAAGCTCGACATGGAGCCCGAGGATACGGCCGGGATGGCGGCCACGCGCATGCGGGCCAAGAGCCACAAGAAGCGCGTGGACTCCTATGCCTATCAGGCCCTGACCCGCCCCAAGGCCGACATGCACTTGAGGGCCTATCAGGTGACGATCGAGCCCCATACGGAACATAAAGGCGTTGAGTACCATCACGAGGGCGAGGAGTTCATCTATATGCTCGAGGGCGAGCTGGCCATCCAGATCGGCGAGAACATGAACACCATCAAGAAAGGCCAGAGCATCCATTTCGATTCCAGCCTGCACCACAAGCTCAATAACCCCTCGTCGCAAACGGCCACGCTCCTGGTGGTCATTTACGTGCCGTAAAGGAAACCCCATGTCCTTCCCCCTTACGACAGAACAGGAGATGATCAGGCTCATGGCGCGCGATTTTGCCCGCAAGGAGCTGGAGCCCTTTGCCGCCCAGTGGGACAAGAGTGAGCACTTCCCTTTGGAGGCGGTGCGGAAGATGGGCCAGCTCGGACTGTTGGGCATGCTGGTCCCCTTTGAATACGGCGGCACCGCGGCCGGAGCGGTCAGCTATTCGCTGGCCTTGCAGGAGATCGCCTACGCCTGCGCCTCGACCGCGGTGACCATGTCCGTGACCACCCTTTCCCAGGACCCGATCCTGAAGTTTGGCACTGAAACGCAGAAACAGAGCTACCTGACACCGCTGGCGCGCGGCGAATACCTGGGGGCCTTTGCCATCACCGAACCCGGGGCGGGCTCAGACCCGGGCGGCATGAGCATGCGGGCTGAGGCTAAGGGCGGGGATTATCTGGTCAACGGCACCAAGGTCTTCATCACCAACGGCGGTTATGCCGACGTCGTGATCCTGGTGGCCCGCACCGCGCCGGAAAAGGCCAATCGGGGGCTTTCGGCCTTCATCGTCGAGAAGGGCATGCCTGGGTTCTCCATTGGGCATAAGGAGGACAAGATGGGCCTGCGCGCCTCGAATACCGTGGAGCTGGTGTTCGAGGACTGCCGCATCCCGGCTGAAAATATCCTGGGCCGGGAGGGCCTGGGGTTCAAGATCGCCATGCAGGCCCTGGACAGCGGCCGGATCGGGATCGCTTCGCAATCCGTAGGCATTGCGCGCGCCTGCCTGGACGAGTCCGTGAGCTATGCCAAGACCCGCCGGCAGTTCGGCCGCGCCATCTCCTCGTTCCAGGCCATCCAGTGGATGCTTGCCGATACGGCCACCCAGATCGAGGCCGCGAGGCTCCTGACCCTCTCGGCCGCCAGCCTCAAGGATCAGGGCCAGCCGTACACCAAGGAGGCCTCCATGGCCAAGCTCTTTGCCTCGGAGATGTGCAACCAGGCCGCCTACAAGGCGCTCCAGGTCCATGGCGGCTACGGCTACATGAAGGAGTTCAAGATCGAGCGGCTCTACCGCGACGCGCGCGTGACCGCCATCTACGAGGGCACCTCCGAGATTCAGCGCCTGGTCATCGCGCGCGAGATCGCCGGCGGGTAGCCTCCCATTTCAAGGCAGCAGGGAGCCAATTGGACCCCCCCCCTGTGTCATACCGCCGGCATAGGCCGGCGGCGGTATCCAGGATTTTTAATGCATCTGGGCCCCTGCCTTTGCCGGGGTGACGAGTTCGCCGAGTATTGGAATCGGCCCAACAAAGAGGATCTCCGTCTGGCGGGCGGGAAGCCTCTTCCACCTGAAACCCTTGATAACCCGGCAGTTTGTCTCTTACCGGTACGTGACGCTGGCGATGAAGCACCCGCCGCCGGAAGAGCCGCCGCCCGAATCGTCGGCCGCGGCCCGGGAGGCGTCTTTGTCCGTGGTGCCCTGCGCATCGTCACCAGCTGCGGCCACGGCTTCGGCGGCTTCCACCTTGGCCAGCCAGGCCCCCACCTTCGGGAAGACCTCGGAAGGCGTCTTCTTGCCGATCACCAGGTCGACATGCGCGGTGCCTTCGATGGTGTACCATTCGTCCAAGTCATGGGGCGCCTTTTTCGAGATGATGTCCTGATAGGCATAGAGTGGGTTGACGAGCGAACCCGAGTCCGAAAGACAGGCGATCATCGGCACCGTGACGCGGCTCATGTGTTCGCTGTAGTAATAGTAGCCATCGTTTCCGGGGTCCGGGGCCGGCGGGATGATCGTGCCCTTGTTCTCAATGCCGTTCATCCAGAACTCGCGGATGGTCTGGTTGAGGCCGAGATCCATGTATTGGGCGAGGCAGCGCACGCTGCAGCCGCTCAAAACATAGCGCGCCATGAAGTCCTGCATGTAGCGATTGGTGTCCTTCATGTACCAGAAGTCCAGATACCCGAACAGGCTGTTCTCCATGCCGTTCATGAGGTAGACCTGGTCCCAGGTATTGATGGCGCCGAACAGGACCTGCTCGACCGTTACCGTCACTTCGGTGGGGAAGAGTTGGAAGAGGCTCTGGGAGGCAACGTCCAGGGGCAGATAGAACCGCGAACCCATGAGCGTCCAGAAGATGTCGACGTTCAGGTAGGACGGCAGTGGCGGCCTGCCGGCCGGGTCCAGGCCGATAAAGCCTTTGATGTCGGCGTTGCGCGCGATTGCCAGGAGCGGATCGGCCTTGACGTGCGGCTGGTAGCCCTCTTCTCCTGCCGCCTTATAGAACGCGGCCTTGTCGGTCTGGTTGTTGTAATCGAGGTAGCAGCCCTGTAGGTAGGCATAGCTGACCAGGCCGCCGGTGCTGTGTCCGCCGATGTACATGCGCTTGCCGGTAACCGACTTGACCTTGGCGATGGCCGCCGGGACATCGAGCGTGGCCCAGGTGTCCAGGGTGTTGAGCGTGCATCTGTTATCACCCTGGCTGCGCAGGTTGAGGCGGCCGGTGTCGCGGTAGTTCGCGAACCAGGGGTCGAAGCCCTGAAGCCAGAGGTAATGCGCCATGCTGTAGTAGCGCATCTTGTCGGCCTGGATATAGGGTTCGAGCACCGGTTTGCCGTCCTGGTACAGCGGCTTGCCCTGGGCGTCCTTGGCAATGGCCCAGTCGGCTATCTCATCGGGCAGGATCAGCCGGCTGTAGGAGTTCTGCATGACCTCGGGCGTACACGAAAGATACTGATTCATGTTTTCCACGATACCCGTGAAGAGCAGAACCGGGGTGCCTTGGATACGGAAGTCCGCGTTCGCATCCGGGCGATAGCGGTAGAGCATGATGGTGGTGCCGTCATCGGCCGGTGTGCTGTAGATGCCCTCTGGATCATACGGAACGCTGGAGGACAGCGCCGCCTGTGGCATCACGGACATGCAAAGGCAGAACGCCAGGACCAGCGCTGAGGCTGCATAGCTTTTCCCGTAGACCTCCTCTTTGAGAAGAAACCACATGTTCAACAGAACGCCGTCCGCCATATGATCCCCCCTGTATAAAAAAGATTTGCATGCAAATCGGAACAAAATATGTCTGGATATTGTGCAATACCCGTACCAATGCCGGAGGCGGCATGGAGAGGGTGTGCATGGAGATCGGGAAGGCTTGAAAATCTCTTGTGTAAACAATGCAAAATGAACAAGCTTGCCCACTGTGTAAATAATAAATAGGGCCGATGACGCCGTGGCAGCGTTGTGAGAATGGGGCTGCGAGGGGTGATCGGTGGATAAAAATTTACCAAGTGGTAATTGTATTACCCATGTCTTTGCCACCACGCGCCCTTAGCGCTCCGTATGGGTCTGACGGTTGACTTTGATTCCGACACGGTGGCATGGTTAAAGGGAGCGGGAGATTTGTTGCCAATCGTGAAGAGGCGTGCATGCGTGATCTCAAAGGAAAGGTAGCGGCCATCACCGGCGCCGCGTCCGGTATCGGAAGGGCTCTGGCAGTGAACCTGTCAAAGCAGGGCTGCCATGTGGCCATCAGTGATATCGATGCCACGGGGCTTGGGCAGACCGCCGACATGCTTAAACACCACCCGGTGAATGTGACCACCCATGTGGTGGACGTCGCCCGACAGGATCAGGTCGCCCGGTATGCCGCGGAGGTGGTGCGATATCATGGCGGGGTGCATCTGCTGATTAACAACGCCGGGGTTGTGGTCACCCAAACCCTGGAGGACATAAGCTATGAAGACCTTGAATGGCTCATGGGCGTCAATCTCTGGGGCGTGGTCTACGGCTGTAAGGAGTTTCTCCCCTATCTGAAGCGGCAGCGCGAGGCGCACATCGTCAACATGAGCAGCGTCAACGGCATCTATACCGACCCCAACAACGGCGCCTACTGCACATCGAAATTCGCGGTGCGGGGATTCACCGAGACCCTGTGCCAGGAATTAAGCTCCACGCAGGTGAGGGTATCGTGTGTGCACCCCGGCGGGGTCAAGACC
>JAKQBR010000206.1 GCA_029574005.1 Deltaproteobacteria bacterium
ACCTATGGTTAAGAGCAAACAAAACCATTGAGGGGGACAAGACATGAGCCGTAAAGATTCTACCGTAGTTTTGAGTGTGGTGCATCCCATTTGTTGTGGGCTTGATATTCATAAGGACAAGATATCGGCGACGTTGATAAGTGATGATGGCGCAGTACGGGAAGAGGTTGAAGAATTTGGGGCCTTCACCGACGAGCTGTACCGAATGAAGGATTGGTTGCTTGAACGAGGATGCGCTGTCGTGGCGATGGAGAGCACGGGAGTGTACTGGAGGCCGGTGCACAATGTACTTGAAGATAGGTGCCAGGTGATCCTTGTCAACGCCAGACATGTGAAGCACCTTCCGGGGAGGAAGACCGACGTGAGCGACAGTAGGTGGCTGGCCGGTCTTCTGCGACACGGGTTGCTCAGGGGCAGCTTCATACCGGAGAAGCATGTCCGTCAGTGGCGAGACCTTTCCCGGTTGAGGAAGACCTACGTGGAGACTCTCTCCGATTACAAGCGCAGGGTGCACAAGCTTCTTGAATGCGCCAACATCAAGATCGATTCCGTGGCTTCGGACCTGTTCGGAGTTACCGGAATGAACCTCATAACCCTGCTTGTTTCCGGCCATGAGATTACGCGGGAGGCTGTATCAGCGTGCACCCGGGGAAAGCTCAAAGGCAAGGAGGATGAACTTTTCAAATCCATTCAGGGGTTCTTCACCGAACATCACCGCTTCCAGTTGATATCCATGCTCACGCTGATCACGGCTATGGAGAAGCAGATAGCCCAGGTGCATGCGAGACTCACCCGGCTGTTATCCGACCGTGAGGACAAGATCGCACTTTTGATGCACGTCCCCGGTATCAGCGAGCTCAGTGCGCATGCACTTCTTGCCGAGTTCGGCGATACCCTGGATCAATTCGAATCATCGGCTTCGTTGGCTTCCTGGGCAGGGCTGTGCCCCGGCAACAATGAGAGCGCCGGCAAACGGCATAGTGGCAGGAGCCCGATAAGAAACGGTCATGTCAAAACCATCATGGTCGAAGTGGCATGGGGCGCGATTCGCAAGAAGGGTTCGTATTACCGGGAGAAGTATTACAGCCTCCGGGCGCGCAAAGGAGCCAAGAAAGCCATCATTGCGGTCGCGCATCGCATCCTCAAGGCCGTGTTTCATATCCTCAAGTTCGGCAGGGCATATCATGAGCTTGGGGAACAGTACCTCATCCAACTCAACAACACCTCGCGATTGCATCATCTCCATAAACAAGCCGCGAAGCTGGGATACGTGCTCGTCCCCTTGGGAGCATAGAAAAAGAATAAAAGGTCGGGATACGAACTGATGTCATCGAACGCGAATCTAACATGACCAACGCCAGTATGCACAACAAACTGTCGGCTCCTAACGGAGACCACGCATATGAAACTTCTCTCCATTACTGGCTTATCCCTAATACCCTAAAATCAAAACCTCCCGGTCTCTCAAGGGAGATTTACATATGAACAGTATGTGTTTCAACCCGAGATACACGATCGATGCATGGAGTCGTGCGCTATAGATCACTATCAGTAATCGAATTCTTTGAGATACCTGGATAAACCCCACCGAGCAGAGTCCGGCGCTGCGTTCAAGATGATACCGAGCAGGCAAGGAAGGCGTCGGCGAGGTGTACATGTTATGTACTCCGCAGCCGACGCCGACACATCCGACAATTCGTCAGGATAGACGAATTGGACGCACCATGCGTGCGCCCGCCAGGGCGAGGGCCATGGATGGCCCGAGTCACAAAGGCAGCGCTTGAATGCGGCGTCGGACTAAACTACCGGGACATCAGCACCTTGCCCAGCGTCATGACCTCGGCCTCTTTCGTCCCCTCGTACAGCTCCAGGATCTTGGCGTCGCGGTACCATTTCTGGACCTTGTATTCTTCCACGTATCCATAGCCACCGTGCAGCTCCACGGCCAGGTTGGCGCAGAACACCGCGGTCTGGCCCGCGAAATACTTGGCCATGGCCGAGAGGTGATAATCGGGCTTGCCGCCGTCGAGTGACACGGCGGCCTTGTAGGTCATGTTGCGCAGGGCCTCGATGCGGATCCACATCTCGGTCAGCTTCTGCATGGTGATCTGGTAGGTGCCAAGCACCTTGCCGAAGACCGTGCGCTCCTTGCAGTACTTGACCGACTCGTCCAGGCAGGCCTGGGAGAGCCCGATGCCCTGGGCAGCCACCAGCACACGCGTGGTGTCGAAGAAGTGCATGAGCTGGTAGAACCCGGCCCCGCGCTTGCCCACCAGGTTGGTCTTGGGCACGCGCACGCCGTCCAGGGCGATCTCGGCCGTATCGCTGGCGCGGATGCCCAGCTTGCCCTTGATCTTGGTGCGCACGATGCCGGGCGAGTCCGCGGGCACGATGAACTGGCTGAAGCTCTTGTGCACCTTCTCCTCCGGATCGGTGATGGCCTGAACCACCATCCAGTCGCACACCGTGCCGTTGGTGATGAATATCTTGTTGCCGGTCAGGACAAAGTCGTCGCCGTCGGCCACGGCGCGGGTCTTGTAGCCGGCCACGTCCGTACCGGCATTGGGCTCGGTATAGGCGCCGGCGCACACCGTATCGCCGGCGCAGACCGGCGGCATATAGGTCTTTTTCTGCTCTTCGGTGCCGTAGTACAAGAGGTTCTCACAGCCGAAGGTGGCGGCCACGATGTTGAGCCCGATGCCCATGCAGATGCGCGAGAGCTGCTCGGTGATGATGGTGTTGCCCAGGAAGCCCACGCCGGCGCCGCCGTAGGCCTCGGGGATCCAGCTGCCGATCAGGCCGTTGGCCCCGGCCTTCTTGCGCACCTCGGGGGTATAGTGCTCCTGCTCATCCGCCTCGGCCGCGATGGGCTCGATCTCCTTGACCGCAAACTTGTAGGCCATGTCGGCCAGCATGCGCATCTCTTCCGATAATTCAAAATCCATGACATCCTCCTTTTCCATAACAGGTGCTTATTTTTGAACGCTGATATTCTATAGAATTCAATGCGCGAGATCAATAGCCAGAGTTGACATTCGTCTCGACATCCCTTATGCCGTGATCAATCAATCGCGAATCCTGCCCAAAAACGCACGGCCGATCTTTGACAGTTTGTTTATTTTAAACCCGCTATTACAGTCGCCCTCATAGAGGGCGCTGGCGAAGGGCGGAACTGAGCCGTGGCAGGAAATAACAATTAATACTCTGATTATTATTGCATTATCGATAAATATGCCTATAGTAATGTATGAGGAAAGGAAACGATGACTATGACGATATGTCTATATATAAGGCTATGTTCCCCTGTTCCCGCCGCGGGCGCCGATGCCTGGCGGGCTTCGGGCATGCGCGATCAAATCTCCCGAGAAGGAAGTATATCATCATGAGAATCTCGTCAAATTGTATTCTTACAATGGCATGCGTGCTGAGCCTCTGTGCCGGATGCGGCAGCGACAGCGGCGGCTCGATCTCCTCTAAGGCCGCAAAAGGAGAAAGCGCGTATGCAATCTCCGGCAAGGTCGTTTCCGACCGAGGAACGCCCGTGGCCCAAGTAGTGCTCACCCTGTCCGGCGATCATTCCGGCACGACAACCACCGATGCAGACGGCAATTACCGTTTCGCCGACCTGAGCAACGGCGACTACATCGTCTCGCCCTCGCTCGCGGGATACCTGTTCTCTCCGGCCGACCTGAGCGTTACCCTGCGTGGAGCTGATGGATCAGGTATCGATTTCGTCGCCACAGCCACCACGGCCGGATTGAATATGTGGACATGGGTCTCTGGGGACAGCATCATAAACCAGGCCGGGGCCTATGGCATCCTGGGCTTGGCCGCGGGCACGAACACACCCGGGGCGCGCGTCGACAGTGCGGGCTGGGCCGATTCCCGGGACCAGCTCTGGCTCTTCGGCGGGTTTGGCTATGTCGGCGCGCTGCCGGGCTACCTGAACGATCTCTGGAAATTCGACGGCACGAACTGGACCTGGGTCTCCGGTGACAGCCAGGCGGACCAGCCCGGGGTCTATGGCGTCCAGGGGGTTGCCGGCGACGCCAACAAACCAGGGGCGCGGGCGGGCAGCATCGGCTGGGTAGACGACCAGGACCACCTCTGGCTCTTCGGCGGGTATGGATATGACGGCACGGCACCGGGTTACCTCAATGATCTCTGGACATTCGACGGCAAGACCTGGACCTGGGTCTCCGGAGACAGCCGGGCGGACCAGCCCGGCGCCTATGGCACCCCAAAGGTTGCGGCCAAATCGAACGTGCCGGGAGGGCGGTGCAACAGCGTAAGCTGGAAAGACAGCCGGGGCAATCTCTGGCTCTTCGGCGGGTGGGGGTATGACGGCTCAGGCGCGTTCGGTTGCCTCAATGACCTGTGGAAATTTGACGGCGCTGTGTGGACCTGGATCTCCGGCGACAGTTCGGCCGACCAGGCCGGCGTCTACGGCACCAAGGGAATGGCCGCCGGATCGAACAAGCCAGGGGCGCGCATCGGCAGTGTAAGCTGGACCGACAGCAGGGACAACCTCTGGCTCTTCGGTGGGGCAGGATATGACGGCGCCGGTGCCGTGGGGAACCTGAACGACCTGTGGAAATTCGATGGCGCTACGTGGACCTGGGTCTCCGGCGACAGCTCGGCTGACCAGGCCGGCGTCTACGGCACCAAAGGAGTGGCCGCCGGATCGAACAAACCGGGGGCGCGCGTCGGGGGCATGGGTTGGACGGACAGCCTGGGCAACCTCTGGCTCTTCGGCGGAGAGGGATCAACCGGCACACAAGCCTCGGTGTTCTTGAACGATCTGTGGAGATTCGACGGCGCCGCGTGGACCTGGATCTCCGGTGAGCGCACGTCGGACCAGGCGGGAGTCTACGGCGTGCGCGGCACGGCCGCGGACTCGAACAATCCGGGGGCGCGCTACGACGGTATCGGCTGGACAGACAGCAAGGACACCCTCTGGCTCTTCGGCGGGGCAGGCATTGACGGTACCGGCGCTCTGGGAGACCTGAACGACCTGTGGAAGTACGAGCCATAGGGGGGTATGTCCCGTTCGCGGCTGATGGAATGGTCTCGAAGATCAAGATCGACGCGATAGGGCCTTGACGCCCGGCATGGCATCATGTACGACCTCGCCCAAGGGGGAGATGCGTATGCAGATCATCGTCACCGGATCCTTGGCGTACGACCGGATCATGAGCTTCCAGGGGCATTTCGCCGACCATATCCTGCCGGAAAAGCTGCATGTGCTGAATGTCTGCTTCCAGGTGGACGGCATCACGGAGAAGTTCGGCGGCACGGCCGGGAACATCGCCTACGCCCTGAGGCTGATGGGCGAAAGGCCCATCATCTCCGCACCCATCGGCCATGACTATCATAACTATTTCGAGTGGCTGGCCCAACACGACATACCCACCGATCGGATCC
>JAKQBR010000209.1 GCA_029574005.1 Deltaproteobacteria bacterium
CCCGGCCGATCGCCAAGGGGTTTTTGCGGCAGATCAAGCGCGAGCTCGAAGGCAATAACGTGCTCAAGGCGCTGTTTCATGACATCCTCTATGGCGACCCTCAACACCAAAGCCCGAAGTGGTCAGAGGATGACGGCATTATCGTCAAGCGCAAGACCAACCCCAAGGAGGCCACGGTGGAGGCATGGGGATTGGTCGATGGACAGCCTACGTCGAAGCATTTCAAACTGCTGGTCTATGACGACGTGGTGACCCGTGAGAGCGTGACCACCCCGGACATGATAGCCAAGGTGACGGATGCCTGGGCGCTGTCGCTTAACCTGGGCGCTGACGGTGGCAAGATCCGCACCATTGGGACCCGGTATCATTTCAACGACACGTACAAGGTCATGCTGGACCGTGGCAGCGTTACGCCTCGCATCTTCCCGGCCACGGATAACGGCAAGGATGACGGGGCGCCGGTGTTGCTGGACCCCGATACTCTGGCCAAGAAGCGGCGGGACATGGGCGTGTATGTGTTCTCTTGCCAGATGCTACAGGACCCGGCCGCGGACAAGGCGCAGGGGTTCAAGGCGGAATGGCTGCGCTTCTACTCACCCAAGAGCCTGTCAGGTCTCAACCTATATCTGCTCTGCGATCCGGCCGGCGAGAAGAAACGCGAGAACGATTATACCGTGATGCTGGTCATGGCGCTTGGCCAGGATGAAAATTATTACCTGATTGATGGTCTGCGGGACCGCCTGAACCTGACGGAGCGTACCGAGCGGCTGATGCACTTCCATCGGAAGTATCGGCCGATCAGAACCGGCTATGAAAAGTACGGCAAGGATTCGGACATCGAGCATATCAAGGACGAGCAGGACCGCAAGAATTACCGGTTTGAGATCGTTCCGCTCGGCGGCGCTATGCCGAAGTTTGACCGCATCAGGACATTGGTGCCGATATTCGAAACCGGCCGGATGTTCATGCCGAGTACGCTTTATTTCATCGATTACGAAGGCAAGCAGCGGGACCTGGTGAACGAGTTTATCAACGACGAGTACAGCGCGTTCCCGGTATCCCTCCACGATGACATCTTGGATTGTATGGCTCGTATCCGGGACCCGCTGCTTAAAGCGCAGTTCCCGGAAAAGGTTACCGAGTTCCAACAGGTATACGACCTCGGCGCACGGCAAAAGTATGATCCGCTGAGCCACATGATGGCCGGAGCGGGATTATAGGGAGAGTGACCATGCGGACATTTTTCAGCGCAGTATTGATCGGGCTCATCATATGGAGCGTACCGTTCAACGGTGAGGCTGTAATCGACGTGAGCGGAAACACCACGGCCGACGCGGTGTTTGATCTGCTGGTAGGGATCTTCGTTTACTGAGGGTGACTGAGTGGGCAAAACACAGGCCATAGATGACGCCGTCAAGAAGTTCAACTTCCTGAAGGGAAAGCGCGACTCCTACGACACGGAGTACAAGGACCTGGTCAAGTACCTGTCTCCGAGCCGCGGCATGTTCGAGGGCGACAATCCCGGCGAGAATAAGAACGACCGCTACGCCAAGATCATTGATCCTTCTGCAACGGTGAGTCTGCGACTGTTTGCGGCCGGACTGCAGGGCGGTCTTAATTCTCCGGCCCGGCCCTGGTTCAAAATTCAATCATCTGACCCCGACAAGAACAAGCATCGGGCGTTCAAGGAATATTTTCACGCCATTGAGGCACAGATCTACAACGCCCTGGACAAGTCGAATTTTTATAATCAGTCTCATCTGGCCTATTACGAGCAGGGCGGCTTCGGCATGGCCGCGCTGTCCATGGAGCCGGATTACCGCCGCATTGTGCGGTTTTCAACCATGACAGTAGGCGAATATTGGGTTGATGTCGGCACGGATGGGGTTGTGGACACTCTGTGCCGTAAGCTCTACATGACGGCCAAGAACATGGTTGCCCGATGGGGCCGTGATCGCGTCACCACAGCGGTCAGGACGGCCATGGAGAACAAGAGCTATTACACGCTGTTCCCCGTGTATCATCTTGTTGAGCCACGTGAAAACAGGGATGCCACGCGAATCGACGTGTTGAACATGAAGCACAAGTCCATCTATTTCGAGCAGAGCGGCGAAGACG
>JAKQBR010000211.1 GCA_029574005.1 Deltaproteobacteria bacterium
GGTCTTCGAGATGAACTGCGATGTGTATTTCGTATTCAACGGCACGGCCGCGAATTCGCTGGCACTGGCAAGCCTGTGCCAGAGCTACCACAGCGTGGTCTGCCATGACTCCGCCCATATCGAGACCGATGAATGCGGCGCGCCGGAGTTCTTCTCGAACGGCACCAAGATCCTGACCACCGCCGGGGATAACGGCAAGCTCGACCCTCATGCATTGGAACACATGATCACCCGCCGCAGCGACATCCACTACCCGAAGCCCAAGGCGATCAGCCTGACTCAATCCACGGAGCTCGGGACGGTCTACACCCCGGAGGAAATCCGGGAGATCTGGCGCGTGGCCCGCAAACACGGATTGAAGCTGCATATGGACGGTGCCCGTTTCGCCAATGCCGTGGTGTCTCTCGGTGCTTCCCCCCGGGAGCTGAGCTGGGAGGCCGGCGTGGATGTCCTGTGTTTGGGAGGCACCAAGAACGGAATCGGCTTCAGCGAGGCGGTGGTGTTCTTCGACCGGCGGCTTTCGCAGGAATTCGATTTCCGTTGCAAGCAGGCCGGACAGCTCGCCGCCAAGATGCGCTTCCTCTCCGCCCCGTGGGCCGCCATGCTCGAAGACGGCCTCTGGCTCAAATATGCGGATAAGGCCAATCAGTCCGCCGCCCTTCTGGCCAAAAAGCTTTCCATGATCCCCGAGGCGCAGATCGTCTACCCGGTGCAGGCCAACGCCGTGTTCGTGCGTCTGCCCGAGCACCTGCGGCGGGCGCTTCAACAGGGTGGCTGGGCCTGTTACGAGTTCATCGGAGGCGGTTTGAGGTTCATGTGCTCCTGGATGACCACGGTCGAAGACATCGATGCCCTGTGTGATTGTCTGAAGCAGGCCGCACGGCTTTGCTGACAAAAATCCGAGACCATCTAAGAGCTCATGATGACGGTGCGCGGCTCGTCATGAGGGCTGTGAAATTCAGGCGCTCTTGCGCGTCTGTTTCTTCAGGCGGCTGATCCGGCGGCGCAGGCGCGCGGTCATCTTGCGGTCGCGGGCTTGCCGGGCGGCTTGGCGCGCGTCTCTCAAAGTAACGATCCTGGACTTGAGCTCGGACTTGCTCAGCCGTTTCTTCACCTTCAAATGGGCGCGCCCCGTCTTCTTCTTAGCCACGCTCGGTTCATGAATGCCCTGGGCCTGTTTGATGAAGGCCAGCAGCTCATCCTTGTGCAGATCGTGCACGGCCTTTTCCAGGTGATCGTGGGGAAAGGTAAGGGCCAGTTCTTTGAGCTCGGGTACCGTCATTTTTTCCAGGGGCTTTTCTTCCTTGTGGTGACTCATGTGAACCTCCTCCGGGTGATGGGATGCGTCAGGGTGCACATGCTCAGGATGAATGATGCGATTCTATCCATGAACGAATGAAAATTCAAGCATGCATTCAAGCACAGGGCATCCCTCGGAATGTTTCTATTCTTATAGGATAGGCGATTGGTGATTATGAATGATGATTCATTTTTCCTTGACCAAATTGTGATCTTTGGCTATATAATGCGGCGTGCGAATAAATATCAAAATTTTTAAGGAGGCATTACATGGCGGAAGATACGATGAGCTTGTATGAGAAGATTTTCCCGGTACCCCCCAAGGTCAGGGAGAAGGCCTACATCAAGAGCAAGGCCGAGTACGAGAAGATGTACAAAGAGTCGATCGAGAATCCCGAGGCTTTCTGGGCGAAGCAGGCCGAGCGTATCGACTGGTTCAAGAAGCCGACCAAGATATGGGAATGGTCGTTCAAGTCGCCCGTGAGCGTGAAGTGGTTCGAAGACGGCGTGCTGAACGTGAGCTACAATTGCCTCGACCGCCATATCAAGAACGGCAAGAAGAACAAGGCCGCCATCATCTTCGAGGGCAATGATCCGTCCGACAACAAGACCTTTTCCTACATGGACATGTACCGCGAGGTCAACAAGGCCGCCAACGTCCTGAAAAAGCTGGGCGTCAAGAAGGGCGACCGCGTCACCATCTACCTGCCCATGATCCCCGAGCTGGCCATCACCATGCTGGCGTGCACCCGCTTGGGCGCCATCCACTGCATCGTGTTCGGCGGCTTCTCGGCCGACGCGCTGCGCGACCGCATCATGGACAGCCAATCCAAGATCCTCATCACCTGTGACGGCACCTATCGCGGCAACAAGGCCGTCCCGCAGAAGGACAACGCCGACGCGGCCGCCGACCAGTGTCCCTCGATCGAGAAGATGATCGTGGTCAAGCGCACCGGCACCGAGGTGAAGATGAAGGAAGGCCGGGACGTCTGGTATGAGGCCCTCATGGCCGATGCCCCTGTTTATTGCGAGCCCGAGCAGATGAACGCCGAAGACCCGCTCTTCATCCTCTACACCTCCGGTTCGACCGGCAAGCCCAAGGGCGTCGTGCACACCACGGGCGGCTACCTGGTCTATGCCTCGCTGACCCATCAGTATATCTTCGACTATCATGATGAGGACATCTACTGGTGCACGGCCGACATCGGCTGGGTCACCGGTCACACCTACATCGTCTATGGTCCGTTGTCCAACGCCGCCACCTCGATCATGTTCGAGGGCGTGCCGAGCTATCCGGGCTTCGACCGGTTCTGGGCCGTGGTCGAAAAGTACAAGGTCGACATCTTCTACACCGCCCCGACCGCCATTCGCGCCGTTGCCAAAGAGGGCGACGAATGGGTCAAGAAGCACGACATCAGCTCCATCCGCATCCTCGGTTCGGTGGGCGAGCCGCTCAACCCCGAGGCCTGGAAGTGGTACTATGAGCTCATCGGCCGCGGCGAGTGCACCATCGTGGATACCTGGTGGCAGACCGAGACCGGCGGCATCCTCATCACCCCGCTGCCCGGCGCCATCGACATCAAACCCGCCAAGGCCACCGTGCCGTTCTTCGGCGTCGAGCCCTGCCTAGTCGACGACGACGGCAATGAGCTCCAAGGCGTGGCGCGCGGCAACCTGTGCATGAAGCGGCCGTGGCCGGGCATGATGCGCGGCGTGTGGGGCGACCCCAAGCGCTTTGAGGAAACCTACTTCGTGCAGTTCCCCGGCAAGTACTTCACCGGTGACGGTTCCGAGCGCGATGACCTGGGGTATTACAAGATCACGGGACGCGTGGACGACGTCATCAACGTCTCCGGCCACCGTATGGGTACGGCCGAGGTCGAGAGCGCCCTGGTGTCGCACCCCAAGGTCGCCGAGTCGGCCGTGGTCGGGTTCCCGCACGACATCAAGGGACAGGGCATCTTCGCCTATGTCACGCTGAACACCGGCGTGGAAAAGAGCGATGAGCTCAAGAAAGAGATCATCGCCCATGTGCGCAAGGAGATCGGGCCCATCGCGACCCCGGACTTCATCTTGTGGGCCGATGCGCTGCCCAAGACCCGTTCCGGCAAGATCATGCGACGCGTGCTGAAGAAGGTCGCCGCCAATGATTTCACTGACTTCGGCGATACCTCCACGCTGGCCGATCCTTCGGTCGTGAACATGCTCGTGGAAGAGAGGAAGAAACTGAAGTAGTGAGCGTACGGGTTTCAGGGTCGCAGTCAGGCCCTGGAACCCTCTTTTTTTCTCTTTGGAGAATGTAGTGCATTAATATTGCTAGCGCCGTTAAGGGAAAGAGACCGTATGAGGGGTGAAGAAAAGTACAGGATGATATTGAACGCCGCCAAGATTGTCTTCGCGAGGGAGGGCTTCTACAATTCCAAGGTCTCCGAAATAGCGCGCGAGGCACATGTGGCGGACGGTACCATCTATCTTTATTTCAAGAACAAAGATGACATCTTGATATCGCTGTTTGAGGAAGAACTCACCCGCATCATCAAGGAACTGCGCGCTGAGATGGAAACGCTCGAGGACCCGCGCGAACGTTTCATCAAGTTCTGCACCACGCACCTGGTTATGATAGAGTCGGATCGTCCTCTGGCCGAGGTCATCCAGGTCGAACTGAGACAGTCGAACAAATTCATGCGCGAATACAAGAACAAACATTTCCTGGCGTACCTCAACATCATCGCCGAGATCATCGTGGACGGGCAGGCCAAGGGGGTTTTCAGCAAGGATGTAAAGCCGGAAATTGCATCGCGAGTGATCTTTGGGTCTTTGGATGAGCTCTCCACCCATCTGATCACCTCCAAACGCAAACGGTACGATGTGCACGAAATCGCCCGCGAGGTGGCAAGCTACTTTTTAGTCGGGCTTTCGACACGGCCGAGTGGACGGCAAGATACGTGATTTGAGGCTATCAAGGGGGGACGTGTGACGGTCAAGAAGGCGGCGGTAATCGGCGGCGGGACCATGGGGGGAAGCATTGCCCACCTGCTTTCATCGGTCGGTATCGAATGCTTCATCAAGGATATCGACAAGAAGTTCATCGATAAGGCCCTGGCCCACTCGCAGGGCATCTACGACAAGCTGGTCGCCAAGGGCAAGCTGGGCAAGGATGCAGCCGCATCCGCGCAGGGCCTGCTGTCGGGGGGCGTGAAGTACGACAAGGCCTATCTGAATGACGTCGATCTGATCATCGAGGCCGTGCCCGAGGTCCTGAAGATCAAACAGGAGGTCTTGAGCGAGCTGGACGGACTCTGTCCCGAAAAGACCATCTTCGCCACCAACACCTCCACGCTGTCCCTGACCGACATGGCCGCGCCCTTAAAGCGCAAGGACCGTTTCGTCGGGCTGCACTTCTTCAACCCGGCGCATGTGATGAAGCTCGTCGAGGTCATCTATGACGCCCAGACCTCGCGGCAGACCATCGCGGCCATGATGCAGCTTTCGGAAAAGATCGGCAAGACGCCCATCAAGGTCAGAAACGCGCCCGGATTCGTGGTGAACCGAATCCTCATACCCTACCTGAACGAGGCCGTTCTGGCTCTCATGGACGGTTCCGCCACCATGGACGAGATCGATCAGACCATGGAGGCCTTCGGCATGCCCCTGGGGCCGCTGGCGCTCTGGGACATGGTGGGCCTGGATGTCGGCCTGCATGCCTCGCGGACCTTGGCCGATGCCTTCGGAGCACGCACGCCCACGCCGGAGCTGCTGACCTTCCTGGCGGACAAGGGCATGCTGGGGCAGAAGACGGGCAAAGGCTTCTATGTCTACGGAAAGCTCGGCAAGGAGCCCAATCCGGCCGTGAAGACCTTTCTGGAAAAGTGGTGGAAGAAAAACCCCGGCATGGCCGAAGACTTCTGCGTGGAGCGGCTCCTGAACGTCCAGATCAGGGAGGCGCTGTTGATCGTGGGCGAAGGCATCGCCTCGGCCCATGATGTCGATACCGGCATGGTGTACGGCACCAACTTCCCGACGCCGGTGGCCCCGGGGCCTTTGCACTACGCCGAAGAGAAGGCCGGATGGGAGACCGTGGCCGACGCCGCCCGGTATTTGGGCGATGTGCTGGGCAGGGAGCGTTTTGACCTGCCCGGGAACATCGAGGCCCTCGTGGGCGGGGAGAGCATCTTCGAGAACTGCTGGTATGAAGTGGACGAGTTCGGCGTGGCGGTCATGACCGTTGAGAACCCTCCCATGAATGTGCTGTCGGAGAAAACGGTCAACGATATCACCAACACCGTCTTGAAGGCCGTGGCCGACCCGAAGGTGCGCGTGATCGTGCTGACCGGCAAGGGTCGGGCCTTCATCGCCGGGGCCAATATCAAAGAGTTTCAGCAGATCCGCACCCATGCCCAGATCGAGGAGTTCTGCAACCGCGGCCACCTGATGACCAACGTGATCGAGAACGCGGACAAACCGATTATCTGCGCCATCAACGGCTTCTGCCTCGGCGGCGGCCTGGAAGTGGCCATGGCATGCCATATCCGCATCGCCGCCGAGGGCGCCAAGATCGGCCTGCCGGAGATCAACCTGGGGATCATCCCCGGTTTCGCCGGCACGCAGCGTCTGGCCCGCATCGCCGGAAAAGGTCGCGCCATCGAGATGATCCTCTCCGGCGTACCGCTCTCGGCCAAGGATGCCCTTGCGATCGGCTTGGTGAACCGGGTGGTCCCGGGTTCCGGACTGATGGAAGAGTCCGTCGGCCTGGCCCGTCTGATCGCCAGGAAAGGGCGCCTGGCCGTAGCTGCGGCCTTGGACTCGATCATCAATGGCCTGGATTGTTCGTACGAAGAGGGCTCGGCCATCGAGATAGAAAACTTCATGCGCGTCAAGGTGAGCGCCGACGCCAGGGAAGGGGTGGACGCCTTCCTGGCCAAGCGCGAACCACAGTTTAGGGATATGTAAAGAAACCGGCCACGTGCCAAAAAAACGGAAGGAGGTTTGTTGTGAATAGTGTCGTATGTATTAAGCAGGTACCCGATACCGAGACCCTGATCAAGATCGATGGGTCGGGCGCAGGGATCGTCACCGACGGCGTCAAGTGGGTCATGAATGCCTATGACGAATTCGCCGTGGAAGAGGCCCTGAAGCAGAAGGAGAAGGCAGGTTCCGGGACGGTGGGTATTGTTTCCCTGGGGCCGGACCGCGCGATTGAGGCTATCCGGACGGCACTGGCCATGGGCGCCGACACCGGCGTGCATATCGCGGACGCTGACTTTTACGCCAAGGCCGATCCGTATGCCACGGCCGCTGTGCTGGCCGCCGCTGTGAAAGGCATGCAGTTCGATGCCCTGTGGGTCGGCAAGCAGGCCATCGACGACGACTGCGGCCAGGTCCCGGCCATCCTGGGCGAGATGCTCGGCCTGCCGGTGGTCACCATGGTCATCAAGTTCGAGGCCGCGGGCGGCAAGGCCACGGTTACGCGTGAGATCGAAGGCGGCCAGGCGGTCCTGGAAGTGCCGTTGCCGGCCATCTTCTCGGCCCAGAAAGGCCTGAACGAGCCCCGCTATGCATCCCTGCCCGGCATCATGAAGGCCAAGAAGAAGCCCGTGGATGTGAAGAAGGCCGCGGACCTCGGCGTGAGCCAGGCACCCATGAGCACGATCAAGAGCATGACCCTGCCGCCCGCGCGTCAGGCAGGCAAGAAGATCGAAGGCGACGATGCCGAAACCAAAGCCAAAGCGCTCGCCAAGGCCTTGCATGACGAAGCCAAGGTCATCTAAGGGAGGAGGGAATAACCATGCCAGGAACATTGATTGTTGCAGAAGTTCAGAAGGGTGAAATCAAGAAGGCGGCGTATGAGATCGCCAGCAAGGCCAAGTCCATGGGTGGCGAGGTTTCAGCCGTAATCGTCGGCAGCGGCGTGGCGGCTCTGGCCCCCAACCTTGCCAAGTACGGCGTCGACAAGATCTACGTCGTGGACGCCCCTGATTATAAAGACTACGTGACCGAGGCCTATGTGCAGGCCGTTGCAGCGGTCGTGGACAAGGTCAAGCCGTCCGTGATCCTCGTGGCCGCCTCGGCTCAGGGCAAGGACCTGACCCCGGCCCTGGCTGCCCGCCTCAAGGTCGGCTCCATCTCCGACGTGGTTGACCTGAACCTCGAAGGCGGCAAGGTCGTGGCCAAGCGGCCCATGTATGCCGGCAAGGCCTATGCCATGGTGGAAGCCGCCGGTGAGCCGCAGATCATCTCCGTGCGTCCGAACTCGTTCTCGGCCAAGGAGACGGCCGGCGCCGGCGCGGTCGAGACCGTGGCCGTGACACTGGATGCCTCCAAGATCAAGGTTACGGTGAAGTCGGTCGAGATCGCGGCCACCAAGGAGCCCGACCAGACCGAGGCCGAGATCATCGTTTCCGGCGGACGCGGTATGAAGGGTCCCGAGAATTTCGCCATGCTGGAAGAACTCGCCAGGGCCCTCGGGCCCACGGCTACCACCGGCGCCTCTCGTGCGGCGGTCGACGCCGGGTGGCGCGGACACTCCTACCAGGTCGGCCAGACCGGCAAGACGGTCAGCCCGAACCTGTACATCGCCTGCGGTATCTCAGGCGCCATTCAGCACCTTGCCGGTATGGGCACCTCCAAGGTGATCGTGGCCATCAACAAGGACCCCGAGGCGCCTATCTTCACCAAGGCGGACTACGGCGTCGTGGACGACCTGTTCAAGGTTGTTCCGGCCTTGACCGCTGAAGTAAAAGCGATTAAAGGTTAAGCGTTGCAGTTACGGGGGGATGGGGAGGAAGCCCCATCCCCTCAAATATGGAAACAGGGGGTTATATGCACGACGGTATAGGCACTGTCATTACGAGAGAGATATTCTGGAACGTCAAGGGGGAGGGCTTCCCCATCGCCGAACCGCTGACGTACATCCTGGCATTGACCGCGATCCTGCTCATGTTCCGCGGCCTGGCCAAGGGCGGTTTCTGGACCAGGGTCAAGATGATGACCCTGGCCAAGGGCTCGGAAGTGGACCGTCTCGACAACCCGATGGGCAGGTTGTGGTACACCATCGTGGATGTGTTCGCTCATAAAAAGATCCTCAGAGAACCCTATCAGGGCATCTTCCATTTCCTCATCTTCTGGGGATTCTTGATCCTCTTCTTGGGCGCCACCATCGACTTCCTGCAGGTCGACATCATCGAGCCCATCTGGCATGTCCATTTCATGGAAGGCGGCGTCTATCTGGCCTATTCCGTCATCACCGACCTGGCCGGTTTGATGGTCATCATCGGCGTGCTCATGGCATTGGCGCGCAGGTACTTCATCAGACCCAAGTGGCTGGATGAGAAGCCCGAGGACAACATCATCCTCTGGCTGATCCTGGCTATCGTCCTCACCGGTTTCCTGGCCGAGGGCCTGCGCATGGCCGCCACCGAACTCAAGCCCGGCAACCACATGAACGCCTATGCCTGGTACTCATTCATGGGCGCGCTCTTCGGCTACCCCTTCGCGGGCATGAGCGCGGACGCCCTGAAATCGCTGCACCTCGTGAACTGGTGGGTGCATTTCTTCATCGCCCTGGGCTTCATCGTCTACATCGCCTACTCCAAGCTGCTGCATATCTTCACCATCCCGGCCAATATCTTCATGCGCCCTGTCACGGCCCAGCCGCCCTTGAAGGCCATGCCGCCCGAGATGTTCGAGAACGCCGAGACCTTCGGCATCCACAATGTCGAGGAGTACTCCTGGAAAGACCTGTTCGACAGCGATGCCTGCGTGCGCTGCGGACGCTGCGTCGAGGTCTGCCCGGCCTTCAACACCGACAAACCGCTCAAGCCGCGCGACGTGATCCAGAGCATCAAGACCTATCTGGAGCAGAAGGCCAAGTTCGCGATGGACGCCGATGGCAAGATGCGCATCATCCCGGACGAGGAGTACACCGGACCGCAGCTGATCGAGGATACCATCGCCAAGGACACCATCTGGTCATGTACGACCTGCATGGCCTGCGTGGAGGCGTGTCCCGCCTATATCCTGCAGTTCCCCAAGCTGATCGAGCTCAGGCGCTACCTCACCATGATGATGTCCGACTTCCCGGCCGAGGTGCAGGTGGTGTTCAAGGGCTTCGAGAACAATTCCAATCCGTGGTGCATCGGCGGGCATACCAGGGCGGACTGGACCAAGACCTGTACGCCCTTGACGCTCGATGACGGCACCACCCAGGCGGTCGAGATCCCGCTCATGTCTGAGAAGGGCGGGGCTGAATACCTCTTCTATGTCGGCTGCGCCGGGAGCTTCGACGAGCGCAACAAGAAGGTCACCACCGCGCTGGCCAAGCTCTTCAATGCCGCCGGGCTCGACTACGCCATCCTAGGCACGGAAGAGGGCTGCTGCGGCGATTCGGCCAAGAAGATCGGCAACGAGTACATCTACCAGGCCCTGGCCATGGCCAACATCGAGACCTTCAAGGGCTATAATGTGAAGAAGATCATCACCATGTGCCCGCACGGATACAATACGCTGAAGCACGATTACAAGGAGCTGGGCGGGGACTTCGAGGTCTACCACTATGCCGAAATCCTCGATCGGCTGATCAAGGAAGGCAAGATCAAGCTCAAGAAGCCCGTGGAAGGTCTGGGCACCATTACGCTGCACGATTCCTGCTACCTGGGCCGTTACAACCAGATCTACGATCAGCCGCGCAATCTGATCAAGGCCATGAACTCCGGCACACTGGTCGAGATGGCCAGCCACCATGCCAAGAGTTTCTGCTGCGGCGCCGGCGGCGGCCGCATGTGGATGGAAGAGAACCTGGGCACGCGCATCAACCAGAAACGCACCAATGAGGCGCTGGAAGCCGGCGCCAAGACGGTCTGCTCGTGCTGCCCCTTCTGTCTGACCATGATCTCGGACGGCATCAAGGAACTGGGCTACGAGGAAAAGCTCCAGTCGTTCGATATCTCCGAGCTGGTTGTCAAGGCCGCCGGTCTGGAATAGGCCCGGTAGCGGATATACCCAGCGGCAAAACGAAGGGAGGCGCTTGCGCCTCCCTTTTTTCATTGCCAGACCCCGGTCCTTGAGTTTATCCTTGCCAGGCAGAGAGGGAGCGGAGGATGCGTATCGGACTGTTGATGAAGGATTGTTCGGCATATCATGAGCTGGCCCGGGGATTGACCGATCTCGGACATCAGGTAGCTGCCCTGACCAAGAACTATCCGCTTGCCCCACTTGACTATCACGAGATAGCGCAATTCATGCGGGCGGCCCATGGATACGATATCATACACAACTGCATGGGCACGGCGCCCGTCATTTTCAGCCCGTTCGTCACCACGCCCATGCTGTGCATGCTGGACGAATACCTCAACGCGGACGAAGCGGCCGTCTGCCGGGACGCACCGGCGCACTGCTATTTTGCGGCCGACAGCCGGGGGCATGCCATCGACGGGCTCAGGCATCTCTTCATACTGGAGAACGGCATGGACATCATGCCGATGTATCTGAGCGCCTACAAGATCATTCTGCGGGAGCACACGCGCGAGGATCAGCGGCCATGGGGGTTTTATCGCGTGCTCTTGGACCAGGGCGACCACAAGGTGAAGCAGATCACGGTATGGCCGGGGAAACGGCTCAGCCTGCAATCGCACCGGCGCCGCGCCGAGCATTGGGTCATCGTGAACGGTCAGGCGCGAGTGACCGTGAACGACCGCGTAAGCGAGCTGTGCACGCGCGAGGCCGTCGATATCCCCCCGGGCGCCGCCCACCGCATCCAGAATATCGGCGAGGGCCCCTTGGTTTTTATCGAGGTTCAGCAGGGCGATTACTTCGGCGAGGACGATATCATCCGGCTGGAGGACGACTTCGGGAGGGCCTGATGGAAAGCCACCAGGAAAGGCACCAGCGCGAGATCTTCAAGCTTTTGCATGAGACCGCCCTGAACGCCGGGATCGTGATCATCGAAGACAAGATCAACCGCCGTGGCGGGGTCTGCCGCCTGGATGAAAAGGTGATGGTGATCTACGACGTTCATGCTCCGGCGCGCGAGCGCAACCGGCTGATCTTAAGCGGCCTGAAGCTTGTGGATCTGGAGCGGATCTATGTCCCGCCAAAGGTACGAGAAATGCTGGAGGCAAGCAGGGAGCCCACAGCGGGACCGCTATGAAAGACGAGGCCACGCTGATATTCCCACGGCCTCTGCATCATCCAACCTCATCTCGCGCCTGACGCCCTTGACCTCCACCGGGTGCTCTTTTATTGTATAAAAGAAGGTGTGATGCCCTCAGGGGCATTGTCCAACAATCCAGATCATGAAAGGAGCACCCGGTATGCGTGAGGAGAGAAAGGAACAGGCAGCGGCCAGTATGCACGGGCATCCGGCCGGCAAGGCACATCGAACCGGGACTGGTGGCCGAACCAGTTGCGGCTCGAGATTCTACACCAGCATTCCTCCAAGTCAAATCCCATGGGCGAGGGATTCAACTATGCCGAGGAGTTCAAGCAACTCGACCTGGCGGCGGTGAAAAAGGACCTCATCGCGTTGATGACGGATTCACAGGAGTGGTGGCCGGCCGACTGGGGGCACTATGGCGGGCTCATGATCCGCATGGCATGGCACAGCGCCGGGACCTACCGCACGGGCGACGGACGCGGCGGCGGGGGATCAGGCTCTCAGCGCCTGGCGCCCTTGAACAGCTGGCCGGACAACGTGAATCTCGACAAGGCGCGCCGACTGCTCTGGCCGATCAAGCAGAAATACGGCCGCAAGATCTCCTGGGCCGATCTCATGATCCTGGCCGGCAACTGCGCGCTGGAGTCGATGGGTTTTAAGACCTTCGGGTTCGGCGGCGGGCGCGAGGATATCTGGGAACCCGAGCAGGACATCTACTGGGGCTCCGAGGACACGTGGCTGGGGGACCAGCGTTATTCCGGGGACCGGAAGCTCGATAATCCCCTGGCGGCCGTGCAGATGGGACTGATCTACGTGAATCCGGAAGGCCCCAACGGCAACCCCGACCCGGTAGCGTCGGGCCATGACGTGCGCGAGACCTTCGGCCGCATGGCCATGAACGACGAAGAGACCGTGGCGCTCATAGCGGGTGGACATACCTTCGGCAAGTGTCACGGGGCCGGCGACGTGAAACATGTGGGGCCTGAGCCCGAGGCGGCCCCGATCGAGCAGCAGGGTCTCGGCTGGAAGAGCAGCTTCGGCAGCGGCAAGGGAGGCGATACGATCAGCAGTGGCCTGGAAGGCGCCTGGAAGCCGAACCCGACCCGCTGGGACATGGGCTATTTGAAGGTGCTGTTCAAATACGAGTGGAACTGGTCAAAAGCCCGGCA
>JAKQBR010000216.1 GCA_029574005.1 Deltaproteobacteria bacterium
GTGACCTCGGCGCCCATGACCAGGAGCGCGCCGGTGGTGGCGGGTCCCACCGTGATGGGGATGGCCAAGGGCACGACCGTGATGCTGCGGGAATCAACGTTGGGGGCGGATGTGTTCTCGCTGCGCACCAGGTCGACGGCCGAAAGAAAGAGTAGGGCGCCGGCCCCGATGCGGAAGGCGTCGAGCGTAATGCCGAAGACCGCGAAAATAGCGTTGCCCAGGAAGTAGAGCACACAGCAGATCAGGATGATGTCAAAGGTCAGGGCAAAGGCGGTCTTGCGGCGCTCGGCGGCCTGCATGTGCTGGGTCAGGGCCAGGAACATGGACAGGACGAAAAAGGGCGTCAGCAGGAAGAACAGCTTGATCCATGTGCTGACAAAAAGATTCAGGGATGCGTCCATGCCAACCCCATGCCCTCCACGATCTTGGTGAAACTATGCAATACCGGATACGCGCACTGTGTCAACCAAAAAGGGCAGCCGCGAGAGAAATATCGCTCCAGGGGGGAAACAAGGGGCGACCTGACTGCGGTCGCCCTTACATCTTGAACTCGCCGTTCTCGTAGATCACGATCCGTTTGCCGCCCGTCAAGGTGGCGGTGACGCGCTTGTTCTCCGTGTTCACCAGGTCCCAGTGCAGGGCCGAGTCGTTGAAGCCGAGCTTTTCCTTCTTCTCCCTGGTCAACGTGGCGGGGTCGCCGCTATAGGTGTCGGAATACGAGGCGCCCACCGCGATATGACAGTTGCCGTATTTGCCCCCGAAGTTTTCGTCAAAGAGGGTGTTGGCCATGAAGCGGTCGATCTTGGAGAAGCGCTTGTCGGTCAGCGAGAACTCGCCCACCTTGCCCGCCCCTTTGTCCATGGCAAGCTGTTTGCGGGTGAATTCAGCCCCGGTGGCGGCGTCCACC
The DNA here is from genome assembly GCA_029574005.1 of Deltaproteobacteria bacterium. Classification (GTDB taxonomy): domain Bacteria; phylum Desulfobacterota; class Desulfomonilia; order UBA1062; family UBA1062; genus JAKQBR01. Next base: position 908 of record JAKQBR010000216.1, read on the forward strand.
TTGACGGCCGTGCCGTTCTTGAATTCCAGGCGCACGCCCTCGACCAGGTTGCCGCTGCGGTAACTGGGCTGGTCGGCGTAGTAACGCCCTTGCGTGCCGCGCCAGTCGGGTGAGAGGAAGATCTCGAAGCTGGGGATGTTGTGGCCCGAGATGCCGATCCATTTGCGCTTCTCGCCGGGCGTGATCTGAAGGTCCACGGATGCGGACTCGATATGGAAGCTCTTGGCCTTCAGGCCGTTCAGCCACTTCTTGATCTCGCCCACCGTGCGGTAGATGGCCTTCCACTCCGCCACCGGGTCGGCCTTGTTCAGCAGGCAGGCCTTGACGATCTGGGTGCTGTAGTCCTTGATGTCCATGCCGGCATGCTTGGCCAGCTCCTCGGTCGGGTACATGCACAGGGTCCAGCCGAAGGCCCCTTGTTCCTCGCGCTTGTCCAGGATGTCGCGCAGGTACTTGCGGGCGATGGCCGCCTTGCCGATGCGCTTGGGGTCGATGGAGCTTAGGTGCGTGAGCGAGGCCGGCGCATTGAGATAAACGGCGCCGTTCAGGCTGTTATAGAGCTCTTCATCGCCGGGCAGCTTGAAGGTAAGCTGCTTGTCATTGGCGAGCGCGAAAAAGGTCTTTTCCACCGTCGGCGTGGCCCCCAGGCGCAGCACCGGGTTCATGCCCATCTCCATGAGCTTTTTGAAGACCACCTCACCCAGAGGGGTGGCGGGTAAGTCGCAACGGATGAGGATGATGTCGTTCTTTTTGAACCTCTGGGTCCTGGCCGTGGTCAGGCCCCACAAGAGCACAGAGGCATAGCGTTCAAGCTGCACGGTATTCAGCATGTCCTACTCCTTTCCCATCATCTTGTGCTTCTTGGCCATTTCAGCATAATCGATCGCCGGCTGGAGGTTTTTCAGGGCCTGGTCGGACGTCAGCTCCCTTTTCAACTTGGCCGGAGAACCGGCCACCAGGTGGTACGGTCCCACAATCTGGTCTTCGCGCACGACCGCACCGGCCGCCACGACCGAGCCCTCCCTGAGCTGTGCCCCGTTGAGGACCACCGCCCCCATGCCGATCAGGCACCCGGACGCAATCGTGCAGCCATGGATCACGGTGTTATGCCCGATCGTGACGTAATCACCGATGCTGACCTTGGTCCGGCTGTCCACATGCACGGTGCAGTTGTCCTGGATATTGCTGTGCTCCCCGATGCGGATGGCGCCCTGATCGGCCCGCAGCACGGCCCCGTACCAGACGCTGGAACCCTTTCCGATCTCGACATCCCCGATCACCACGGCCGTGGGCGCTATGAACACGTCTTGGGCGATCTTGGGTGTTTTACCCTCATACGTACATATCATGTCCAGTATCAGTAGCATACCGGACCATGATGAGTAAACCGTGCATCTGCTCAATGCCCAAGACGCTTCTCATCCTCGTGTGTTAGCTACACACATCTTTTCGATGACCGACTTTTACGACCCATATGGTCAGTTCATCATCCTGGATAGAGTACACGATGCGATACAGGCCCTGGCGAACGCGATACCGTTCCCGGCCGGTCAATTTTTCACTGCAGGATGGTCGAGGATCTGCGGCGAGCATCGCTATGCGTTCAAGGATCTTCTTGAGATCCTTTTTGGCTTTAGGCTTGAGGTCATTCTCGACCGATCTCTTGAAAAAGATCTATTAGCAGACTGGAATGGCTATATCTTATTGTTATTTATACTCAAGTTGTTCCTTTGTTGATTTCGATCTTCATAAATGGGGTTTATATCGAAATGATATAATGGTACAATTTCACCTCGATCTATGTCCTGGAGGATAAGAAGATGGGATTCTATGGGTGGATAATAATTAATAAAATAGTAAGGGTTCATCCGGTTTAAGCGTACTTTTAGCCGACGAGGGCATATTTAGACTCATGGAGGGCATAGGGTTTGAGTTTGAAGAAGTCATTATCCCGGAAGCCGTAAGCCCTTTTTCTGAAGCGTTCTGATTTTATTGTTGGTGCCTTCCAAGGGGCCGGTTGATATGGGGAAGTCATACCAGGCAAGGATGCCAAAACGATGCAGGGCGAGCATCTTCGCGAATTCGTGGAGCATGCGGATGCCGGAGACTCTCGCCCTTGCTATC
>JAKQBR010000227.1 GCA_029574005.1 Deltaproteobacteria bacterium
GGATCCCCGCATGCCTTACATCCGGGCCTGGAGATGCCGCTCGATCTCCGTCTTGGGCATGGCCCCGATGAGGGTATCGATCAGACGTCCGTCCTTGAAGAGCAACATGGCCGGGATGCTGCTGACGGAATACTGGTTTGCCGTCAGGGGGTTCTCGTCCACATTGAGCTTGGCGAACTTGACCCGCCCGTCATAGCTCTGGGCAAGTTCTTCGATCACCGGGGCCACCATCCGGCAGGGTGCGCACCAGGGCGCCCAGAAATCCACCAGCACCAGGCCCTTCTGCTGCACGACCTCAGACGCAAAGCTCCGATCGGTTACATCGATGGGCCTTGCGCCGGTCTTCGGCGACAGGAGTTGGTGACACTTGCCGCAATGCGGCTGTTCATAGAGTCTGTTCGTTGGGATGCGGTTCCTGGCCCCACAGCGTTGGCATTGAACGATCATCGTCTTCGCTTCCATGGTCACCTCCCCGGCACCATCTATCGACCCACGGCCGACACCTTCATGATAGGGTCACATGATCGCGGTTTCCAGGGGTGACGGGGCTGGTTGGCCGTGTCGCCGAGCGGGCAGACCGGACGGCGCGCCCGTAACGATCGACCGTATCGTGCATACGGCCCCCGACGGCACGATCACGCATCGCGCCCTGCCGGAACCGGTGACGCTCCAGGTCGGCACGCGCCTGGAGCTTACCCTGCCTTGAAAGGCACGTTTTATATTGACTTTTTTATAGCTTTCATTACCTTTTATGGTGCGAACTGACATGTCAGTTCCTTTTGGGCCGTGAAGGCACGACCGACTGTCCTGCCGAGGCCGATTGATATGCATGCGTCCCCGGTAATTACAGCGCCGGCGGCGTGAATAGCCAGAACAGAGGGAGGTCCTATGCGGTTCGTGAAACAGCTCATCGGGCTCGGCGTTTGTCTGGGACTCTGGTGCACCACGGCCTTGGCCGATGTGATCCCGGGCGAGGTCATCGATAAATCGAACTATCAGAAGATCGAAAACCTGGTGCCCGACTTCATCCTGGCCTGGGTGAAGAGCGGCGATCTGAAGATGAAAATCGGTAAGCTGACCTTCGACCAGCAGAATTTCTGGCCCAAGGAGGTGCTCCAGAACAATCCGGCCAATATCGGCCGGTACAAGATCGACCCCAACAACGGCATTATCGACGTCAAGACCGGCAAACCGGCGCGCGGCATCAAGGGGCTCCCCTTCCCCGCGCCGAATCCCAATGATCCCAACTTGCCCATGCAGCTCCTGTGGAACCGCATCTTCTGCGAATTCTACGTCCAGGGCGACGTCTACCAGCTCAATACCTGGCTCGGTTTCACGAGAAATGGTTTGGAAAAAACCATGCTCTTGGAGATCATGACGCATACCTTTGACCCCGCCAAGTCCCCCTTTGACTGCACCGAGCTGCAGGTCTTCCGTCAGCCCTTCTCCATGGCCGGCACGGGGACCCTGGCCGTCTATCCCCTGTATCCCCTGGAGAACGGCGACCGCTTCACCTATGCCCCAGAATTGGGCAAGGTACGGCGTATGTCGCATCGCCTTGCCGGATCGGATACCGTCTTCGGTTTTGACGGGACGGCCGATGACAGTTGGTCCGGGGGCCCCAAGACCGCCAAAGAGGAAGGGGTGTATCGTTTCATCGGGGAACGGGATGCCCTCGTGCCCTACCTCGCCGAAACCCCCCTCAAGGGTACCTGGGATGAGAAAAAGGCCCTGGGCGTAGGCAACCGGGAGACCGGCTTCGAGGCAAAATATGGCTTTGAAACGCCAGGCTGGACCGGGGCGCCCTGGCATCTGACGAATGTCGTCTGGATAAAG
>JAKQBR010000233.1 GCA_029574005.1 Deltaproteobacteria bacterium
CCGCCTCCATCTGTCCCTTGGGGATGGACTGGATGCCAGCGCGGAAGACCTCGCCCATGTAGGCGCCGTAGCATACAGCCATGGCGATGACCGCGCTCCAGATGTCGGGCACGTGCACGAACTTGGCCAGGGCGTAGTAGATGTAGAAGAGCTGCACCAGCAAGGGGATGCCCCGGATCACCTCCACATAGAGCGAGGCGACGCCGTTGATGAGCTTATGGGAAGACAAGCGGCCCAGGCCGGTGAAGAGCCCGATCACCAGGGCGCACAGGATGGATGCCACCGTGACCTCGAAGGTGACCAGGATCCCGTCGGGCACGAACTTGATGATCTCCCAGTAGGGGTCGGACTTGAAGATCGCCAGGTACGCGAAGATGGCGATGGCGCCGAAAAAGGCGATGCGCCAGGCCGTGAAGAGGCCGACGTCCGCCTTGGTCGGGATGGCGACCCCGTCGCCGATGTCGATGGTTACGTTCTGATGGCCGTTCGCGGATTTCTTCTTTATTTGAGCCACTTCTTCTCCAGCTGCTTGTCGATGCCCTTGGCCTTGACGGCCTTGATGCCCTTGTTGAGCAGGTCCAGCACCTCCTTGTTGCCCTTCTTGACCACGATGCCGTACGGCTCCTGAGTCAGCGGGCTAGAGGCGATCCTGAATTTGCCCTTGTACTGGGGGTTCTGGAAGACATAGTTGGCGGCGGCCGGCGTATCGCAGACGACCCCCTGTATCCTGCCCGACGCCAGATCGGCAAAGGCTGCCTGGATATCATCGTAGGCCTTGAGCTCTACGCCCGGGGCGCGCGTGATGATCATGGCGCCGGTGGTGCCTGACTGCGCGCCTATCTTCGAACCCTTGAGGTCGGCCAGGGTGCGCGCCTTCGAGGACTGGGGAGCGACCAGGATCTGTCCGGCCGAGAAGTAGGGGTCCGTGAAGTCGTACTTCTTCCGGCGATCGTCGGTGATGGTCACCGAGGAAATGATGGCGTCGTATTTCCCGGCATCCAACCCCTCGAAGATCTTGTCCCAGGGGGTGTTCCTATACTCCACCGTCAGGCCAACCTCTTTTGCCACGGCATTGAGCAGGTCGATGTCGAACCCGACGATGGCGTTGTTCTTGTCCATCATCTCCATCAGCGGCCAGGTTGCATCTGTGGCCACTACGATTTTTGTCCGCGCGGCCGCCGCCATGCCCGTCAGACAAAATACCGCCAGAAAACAGATCAGGACGATTCTTGCGGTCTTCATAGGCTTCCTTCCCCCTTTCGCTTGGGTGTTTGAAACATGCCGATGAAGGACGGCCCGCGGCTGCCCCGCGGGCCGCTGATGCTATTTAAGCCACTTCTTTTCCAGCTGCTTGTCGATGCCCTTGGCCTTGACGGCCTTGATGCCCTTGTTGAGCAGGTCCAGCACTTCCTTGTTGCCCTTCTTGACCACGACGCCGTACTGCTCCTGGGTGAAAGGCTCGGTGGCGATCTTGAGCTTGTTCTTGTACTCGGCCTTCTGCAGGGCATAGTCAGCGGCCACGGGGGTGTCGATCACCACGCCCTGGATGCGGCCGGCCGCCAGGTCGGCAAAGGCCAGCCCGATCTCGTCATAGGTCTTGAGCTCGATGCCGGCCTTCTTGATCTCCATGGCCCCGGTGGTGCCGATCTGGGCGCCCACCTTCTTGCCCTTCATCTGGGCCAGTGACTTGACATTGAGGTTCTTGGACACCACCAGCACCTGGCCGGCATTGATATAGGGCTCGGAAAAGTCGTACTCTTTCAGCCGCTCCTGGGTGATGGTGACCGACGAGATCACGGCATCATACTTTCCGGCCGGCAGCCCGGCGAAGATGCCGTCCCAGGCGGTGTTCTTGAACTCGACCTTGAAACCGGCCTCCTTGGCCGCGGCATTGAGCAGGTCGATGTCGAAGCCCACGATCTGCTTATTCCTGTCCACCATCTCCATGGGCGGGAACGTGGCATCGGTGGCGACGACCAGCGTACGCTGGGCCCCGAGGGCCGATCCCGCGCACATGCACATCACCATGACCAGGGCCGACAACGCTCTCCAGGTTTTCATAGAATCCCTCCCCTTGTGGAATATTTTGGTCTTTATCTCTCCTGGCAGCTAGCACACTTTTGGCCGGGCGTCCACATGCGAACACGTGGCGCCCGTCACTGCTGAAGGCAGGTCTTTTCCGTGATGGGTGGGACAGGCGTATGGCAGTTCGAAAGCGCATAGCCGTAATCGACCGAGTACTTGCGGGCCACGACATACCGGGTGGTGCAGATGGGATAAACGGCCATGTCCTGCAGGAGCTTGAGCTGGGCATGCCTCCAGATCTCCTGCTGCTTCTTGAGCCCGGTCTCGCGGCGCGCGGCCTCGAGCATCGTGTCGAGCTTGCGGTAGCCCGGCACCCCGGGCGCGGAGGAGTCCGGCTCTGCCAGCAGGCTCGTGAGCAGCTTGTCTGCCGTGGCAGGCACGGCCCAGCGGAACTCCAGGGTTTGTCCGACCGACTGGGCACCCCGGCCGGACTCAGCCGCGGGGTCGCCGAGGATAACGGCGATGCCGATGCGCTCGAGCCGACGCCTCAGCACCTCATAGAGGGCGCGCTCGCCTTCCTGCGGCGCGCATTCGATCCTGATCGCCGGTCTCCCGGCCGCAAGGGCCTGGCCGAGCAGGCGCCTGGCCAGAGTGAGGTCGGTATCGTAAGCGAGGCCCAGCGCCCTGATGTCCTTTTCGTTTATGGCACCCGCGACGTCGGGCGGCACATGCGCGTGAAGCCGATCGGCCACGGCCTCGCCGAAGAGGTCCACGAATTCGCGCCTGGCCAGGGCATGGGCTATGGCCTGGCGCGCCTTTCTGTCCGAAAGGGGGCCGCTTCGGGTGTTGAACACCAGGTAGAGGCTCTCGGCCGGTCCGAATACCTCCACGGTCGTGGCGTCCCACGAGGCGGCCTTTTCGATCCAGCGCGAGCTGCGCTGTCCGCACAACAGATGAAGCTCGCCCCGCCTGAAGGCCTGTTCGCAGGCGAAGGAATCCGGCAGGTACACCACCTCGACCCCGTCCAGACGCGGCTCACCCCTGAAATATTCCTTGTGGGCCTCCAGCGCGATGACGCCAGGGGTGGAAGTATCTTTGAAGGCAAAGGGCCCGGTGCCGACGGGCGGTCGCTGGAGGTCTTGGGCGCACGGGTCTTCGGACGCCTTGCGGCACAAGACGGCGCCGCCAGCGCGGTCGGCGAAGCGCGGCAGGAAAAGTGTTGTGGACATCGGCTTGTCCAGGACAACCTGGACGGTGTACGGTCCCTGGGCCCTGAAGGACATGCCGGCATAGTGGTACGCATAGGCGCTTCGCAGGGGATCGGCGGCCTTCTTGAGCGAATACACGACATCGTCGCTCTTCATCTCCAGGGCCGCGCGCTTGGGGACGGGCTGGAACATGACCCCTTTCTTCAGGGCGAAGGTCCAGACCTGCTTGCCACCTTCGATCTTGGGTTTCGGGAGTGCCTCGGCCAGGTCGGGTTCGATGACCGCGCTGTCGCCCGGCCGGAAGCGGAGCAGAGCGTTGAAGGCCATATCGGCGATGACGGCGTCGGCCCCGGTGCACAGGTGCGGATCGAGGACGGCGGGTGCGCCCGCCTCCATGCCCAGGCGCAGGACCTGGGCGGCATGCAGCTCATGCCGGCCGCAGTCGAGGAGGAGGGTGCAGAAAACCAGCAGCACGAGCGCCGGGCGCATGAGCCTTGTGGCGGGCATGGGGACAGGCCGTACGACGCGCGCTGGTGATGTCCGCAAGGCAAAGGGCTGCATGAACACCGCTAAGGCCTCAATAATAGACCGTGCGGGTCCTGTGCCGGGGCTTGGTCTGCTTGTAGTAGGGCTGCTGGCCGCGGTGCCAGAGGATATTGTCCAGCAGCATGGCGGTCATGCCGCGCTCGAGTCCACCCAGGGCCATTACCATCTGCTCCACGGCCGTGAGGGCGCAGGCGCGGATCTCCACTTCCTCGGGTGAGCCCGAGGGGATGATCTCTTCGCTGTCGATGCGCCAGGACAACTCCGGGTTGTACTCCAGGATGCCGTCCAAGCGCAGCACGTGCGGCACGAGGTTGTCGGCGAAAAGGGTGAGCCTGGCCAGGTCATCGAACTTGCCGAAGCCCTGGCCGTTGAAGGCCTGGTTCAGATCGGCCGCCATGATCTGGGCGCGCTTGAAGAACGCCACGTCCATGGCCTTGTAATTGGCCACGTCCCGGAAATACGGCATGCCGATCAGGATCTCCACGAGCCGTACGACCGAGCAGTTGGCGGCCTCGACCAGATTGGCGAAATCGCCGTGGTAGAGCGTGGTGACATATTTCCCAAGCTCGTTCAGGGACAGGGCATAGAGGTCCATGAGCTCATAGACCGTGGGGTTGTGGGGGTCCTGTCCGAAGATCGAAAAGCAGTCGCGGGCCTTGATCTCGATGAGGTCGGCGGGCTTGAGCACCTTGCGCTTGAAGTGGTCGCTCAGGCACGATGCGACGGTGTAGTACCCGGACATGCCGGGCCGCTTGCGCAGGTGGGGGAAGTAGCCAGATCCGAAGTTGATGGCGCCCAGCACGAAGCAGTAGGCCAGGGTGTCATCATCCGCGCCCCGGTAGTGGGCCGAGATGTCGGCCTGGCTCTGCTCCCCGCGTCTCATGGCCAGCGTCATGGCGTAGTTGGGAATGAGATCATCGCGTATATGGACATGGGTGGCCATCTCCGCCACCTGCTGACATGACTTCCGCACATGCTCCAACAGACTATATGCCATAACAGCCGAATCTCCTTATCCGTCTTGATAATACATTTTCATTTCAATTGGCAAGCGCTAGTCGCGCGGAATATGCGTTCCGGATCGTTCCGGCCGGTCAACACAACCTTTGACAGCGCGCCCGCACTCTTCTATACCATGTCATTCATGCATGGGAGGTATGCATGGACACGAATCAGAAGGTCCTGCTGATCGATGCGGCAACCGGTTTCTATAAGATCGAACGCTTCCCGGTGGGCGCGTTCTTCGGCCCGGTGGACCTGGGGCTCTCTATGGCCGGAAAATACCAGAGCCTGAACATCGGCGTCGGGCTTCTGGCAGGCTCCATCTTTCCCGGCTCCAACCGCATGGTCATAACCGGCTTTTCGCCCTGCTGGGGCGGATTCTTCATATCATCCATGGGCGGCGCCGGGCTGGTGTTCGACAACCTGGGGATCAACATGCTGTCCCTGGTCGGCAGGGCCCCGGCGCCCTCGGTCCTATGCCTCAACCGCATGCACGGCGAGGAGATCCAGGTGGTGCTGGAGCCGGTCAGGATGGAGCAGGCATTCGCATCAGGCCGCGGCGGCGCCTACGGCCTCATGCAGCAGGTCCTGGAGCGCTTCGGCGATCGCTACCTCACCGATCCGCGCATCCTGGCCGTGGGTCCGGCGGCCCTGGCAACGGACTTCGGCGCCATTGTATCGGCCCCCATCGAGGACGGGAAGATCAGCTTCGTGGACACCTGGGCCGGCCGCGGCGGATTCGGCTCCAAGCTGCTGCGGGAGCACAACCTGGCGGCCGTGATCTATGGCGGCACTTATGCCGACGAGGACTTCCGCGACCGCAAGGTCGCGGATACGTGGTTCGACGACAGGTACAAAAAACGCCTGGCCGCCAAGGACCTGGAGGCCACCACCAAGTACCGCTTCGAGCCGGAATTCAATACCGGCGGCACCCTGGGCGTGAACTTCGCCTCGCTGGGCGGCCGGATCATGGCCTTCAATTACCGCACCATCTACCTGCGCGAGGACGAACGCCTGGATCTGCACCGGCGGTTTATCGTGGAGCACTACCTCAGTCAGTTCAACGAGCAGACCATCCTTCCCCGGCAGCAGCGCACCTGCGGCGAGCCGTGCACGGCGGTCTGCAAGAAGATGCACGGCGAGTACAAGAAGGACTACGAACCCTATCAGACCATGGGGCCCCTGTGCGGCGTCTTTGACCAGGAGGCGGCCGAGCGGCTCAACCACCACGCCGACGCCTATGGCTTCGACGCCATCTCGGCCGGCGGCGTGCTGGCGTGGTTCATGGAATGTCTGGACCAGGGCCTGATCACCCCGGCTGAACTGGGCGTGTCGCACCGACCCGTCTTCGATGCCAAGGGCTTCAGCGTGGCGACCGACTCGCGGCATAACGCCGCGCTCGGCATGGCCCTGCTCGACGCCATGATCGAAAGGCGCGGCTTGGCCGATCTCTCTGAAGGCGCCCGCAGGCTCGCCCGGCTTCTGGCGCGCGACAAGGGCTCGGCCGTGCTCGACTGTTTCCTCTATACGGCCTATGCCCGCAATGGCTGGATGGTGCCCAACCAGTACTGGACCCCCGGCACACTCTCACCCATGGCCATCATGGGCAAGTACTACATGCACTACGGCAAGGAGTTTCTGCCCCCGCGCGAACTCGGCCGCAGGGACGCCCAGCGCTTCTTGCGGGAGCTCATCATGGACAACCTGGGCGTCTGCCGTTTCCACCGGGGATGGGCCGAGGAGATGCTGCCGGAGATCGTCGGCTCGCTCTGGGGCCTGAAGGACGAGTACCTCCGCAACATCGCCGTAACCGCCGGCCGCATCAACAGCCGCAATGCCTCCGTATCCTGGGAGCCGCTGCGCGCGCTGGACTTCATCCACACCTTCCTCAAACGCGCCCGGGAGGTGGAAAACCAAAGCGATCCTAAGCTCTCAGGCTGGATCGAGGCCTTTGACAAGGATAAGCGCGAGGCCGGGCTTTCCTACTGGTACGAGATCCACAAAGGCATCCAGGAATCGCTGCGCGAATTCTAATGCGCCCCCTCCCTGCCCGCCCGTCGCCGGTCCCGTCTTGACATTGACCGGCGGCGCGCTATTCTGTGCCAGAGTGATTCATGGCATTCAATCTCATTGATTCAAGGAGGTGCCGCATGCAAAGAGGTTCCGTTCTGGCGGCGGGGTGCATCGTCGTCATCGCCATCCTGGGCGGGTGCAAGTTCGTGCCCGAAAAGCCCGCGGCCGGCGTGCCGCGCGACTGGCTGCCCGCGACGGTCGACAGCCTGGTGGTGATGGAGGAGATCGTCATCCCCTCGCCCGCGCCCGTCAATCCGGTAAACAATAATATAAGTATGCCCGACGCATGCAACTCCATCCATTTCCTCCGCTACCGGCTCAGGGACACCGCGCATGGCGACCCGGCCGCGGGCAATCCCCCGCGCCGGGTCGTAAGCGCCGGACAGACCCCGGTGGACATGGACGCCACGGACGCCGTGCTGTTGCTCATGCCGGGGGTGCTGGAGGGCAACACCTGCTTCAGGAACCTCGGCCGCCAGCTGGTCTACACGGCCAAGACCCGGTGGGCGGCGCGCATCGAGCTGTGGGCCTTTGACCGGCGGCCCAACTGCGCCGAAGACTTAAGCGGCCTGAACGCCGCCGAAGAGGCGCGCGACACGCGCCCGGCCATCGACTACTACTGGCGCGGCAAACCGATCGGCGGTCATGCGTTCGCCGGCTACCTCACGGACAAGGACCTGCCCTACCTCTCCGAATTCGGCCTCAAGCTCATCTGCGAAGACCTCTACACCATCCTGACCACCATGGCGCCGGACCGCTCCTTCAGACAGCGCAAGGTCTTCGTGGGGGGGCACTCCCTGGCCGGCTTCATCACTGCCGTGTTCGCGGGCTGGGACTTCGACGGCAACCCCGATACGCTCGACGACGCCGGGTACAACAACTGCGCGGGCTTCGTGGCGCTCGACACCGTGATCGCGTCCATGGGCTCCATGCTCGCGCCCGTTCTGGCGCTGCTCCCCGAAGACACCCGGGCGCTGGTGGACAACCTCTCCGAATCCGGCTATGGCGCGGCCCTGCAAGGCCTGCGTTCAGGCACGTTGCCCAGGGTGCTGCCCTTGAGCATCATGGGGCTGTCCCCGGAGGCCTACACCATGATCGAGATCACGGCCATGCGCGCCGGGTGGGCGCCCCAGGCCGAGTCTACGATCTTCAGCGAGATACCCTATTCCAGCGAGATCAACTTCCTTCTACGGCTGCTGCACTCCAAAGACGCGCCCGCCTTCCTGAACACCCGGCCGTCCATCCTGGATACCCGCTATACCAACGAGGCCCTGCTGGGGGTGATCTTCGACGACAACTTCATGCCCATCAACATCATGCAGGCAAGCTTAGGCTTCCTTGCCGGCGAGGGCGCGGTCGAGCCCAAGAGCTTCCCGCTGCCGGGCGCCTTGAACAGGCTCATGGGCTCCACCAGGATGTTCATCGCCGACGAGACCGGAGACCCGGCCGGGACCGGGCCCTTGTATGTATGGGCCAATTTCGACCGCATCGGCGATAGGGGCGATCCGCTCTTTACCAGCCGCAACGGCCTGCTGACCTATACGACCATGGAGGAGGAGGTAACGGATATCCAGGACTTTGCGCCCATGTTCTATGACGGGCCCAGCAACCTGGTGGAATGGTACTTCCCCTTACGGCTGATGCTCGACCTTATGGCCGCCGGCATGCCATGGAACGGCGCGTACGGGCTCGATTACCTGCACGGCGACGCGGCGGCCCAAGCCCTGCCCAAGATCGGCTTCATCGGTTCCCAGGGCGCCTTCACCATGCTGAGCGCCTCCATGGACGAAGACTATCTGAAGCTCGAAGGCTACAACCACTTCGACGTCCTGACCGCGGCCGCGGACCGGAACACGCGCAGGCCCAGCGGGGTGGTCGAAGATCTGATCGACTTTGTCCTGAACCCGCGGTGAGCATGGCCGGGCCGGGAGCGATCTGCCGGAGGCTCAGTCCTCGTCCGCTTCCGGCCCCGGTTCGGTGTCGATGTCCTCGTAGTTCTCGGGCCTGAAGCGGGGCGTGCAGACGGCAAGGAAGATGAGGTCCTCCCGGCCGATGCAGGTGATGCGCTGCGGGCACGAGGCCGGAATGAGAACTACGTCGCCGGGCCCGACTTCCCTGGGTTCAAGGCCTTCAATCTCGACCAGGCCTGAGCCTTCCAGGATCACGTAGCGCTCGACGATGCCATTGAGCCTGTGGCGGCGAGTGGTGACGCCCGACGCCACGCGCGCCCGGGCGATCGACGCGGAGGGATCGTCGGCTGTGTTGGAAAGCTCGATGATGGAACACCGCTCGGGCGTATCATACTCTTTGCCGAGGTCCATGTGCTTGATGGAGGCCTTCATGGACATGGCCTATAGCACGTTTGCCCATACCTGTCAGGCGCTTAACCCTGGTAGGGCTGAATCTCCGGCATGTCTTGGGCGCGCAGCCTCGTTAGCAGGATAGCGATGATGTTGCGTGCGCTCAAGGCCGCATCCCAGGCCGAAACGGCCATAACCACCAGACACAGACCCGCCATTACCACCATGATTGACCTCCTTTCGCCGGAGAAGGCGCGTTTTGAATTTTTCTCTTGTCTAACCCCTTGCAGGCATCCACGCCGCCCCGAAACGACGAGGGTATGTCGCCTTAAATGCACGCGGTCCCTCATCAGGGGCTTTACAGGTCGTGCCCGGATCACGTAACAGTCTTTAAAGCGGCACGACAGGGGGGAAAGAGCAATGAGGCCAGAAAAGGATTCCGGCAAGGGCGTGGCCAAGCGATTGTTCCGGCTGGCGCGCATCCTGAAGCTCCTGGTCGAACAGGAAAGCATCTCCACGGACCGGCTGTGCACGACGCTCGGCATCACGCCGCGCTCGATCCAGCGCGACTTGAAGGCCTTGCGGGCCGCCGGCTTCCCCATCCATGAGCAGGGCCGCGGCCTGCACCGTCTGGACAAGAGCCTGCTCAAGCATCTGGATGTCTATGACGAGGCCGATCTGGCATTGATCGTGGCGCTCAAGGACCTGACCATGCACCTGGGCCAGCCGTTCACGCGCGCGGCCGAACACGTCTTCAACCGCCTCAACGACTTTACCGACGAGCGGCCGGTGATCGTCAAGATCGAGAAGCCGGTGTGGCTGTCCCGGCCCCTCATGAACACGATCATCAAGGCCATCCAGACCACCCGCTGCGTGGCGTTCACGTACACCTCCCACCCCGCTACGGTCGAACCCTACCGCATCGCCTACTTCGACGGCATCTGGTACCTGGTGGGGCGCGACACCGGCGAGCGCATCATCAAGAAGTACGCCTTGGACAAGATCGCAGACCTCAAGATCCTGCGCCGGACGTTCAAGGGCGTGCCGCCTCAGATCGACGAGGCCCTGGAGCACAGCACCAACATCTGGTTCTCTTTTTCGCGCAACCTGGAGGTGCTGGTCGAGATCTCCCCCGGCTTTGCCGGATATTTCGAGCGGCGCCGCATCCTGCCGCTGCAGGAGATCGTGGAAAGACGGGCAGACGGGACCCTGCTGGTGCGCTTCATGGCCTGCACGCCCGAAGAGATCAGCGTATGCCTGAAACCATGGTTGCCGCATGCCAGGATCATCAGGCCCGAGACTGCCAGGGACCGTCTGCTCGATGATATCAAGGCCTGGATCGCCTGGCAGTCCGCACCTTAAAAATGCGCCGCCCGGATATGGCGCGGCACGTCGGGTTTCCTGTTGGCTCTCTCACAGCCCTATGTTATAGGATACTACATCTATTACTTGATATGGAGCGTGAGGGATGCAAGGTTCGAGCAGCACTTATCTGATGGAGCACAGCGAAGAAGCGGTGCGTCTGGATGTGAAGACCAACCCCGAAGCGGTCAGGGATCAGGCGGGCTTGTGCGGCATCGGTCCCGGGGCGCACGTCCTGGACGTCGGCTGCGGCGCCGGCAAGGCCGCCAGCGTGATCAGGGACATCGTGGGTCCTTCGGGCCGGGTCGTGGGCGTCGATTTTTCGCCCAGCCGCATCAAGTATGCCACCGAGCACTACGGTCAGCCCGACAATATCAGCTTCGAGCAGAAAGATTTCACGCAGCCCATGGACGATCTGGGCCAGTTCGATTTCATCTGGGTGCGTTTCGTGCTCGAGTACTTCTCGAAGGAAGCGCGCGACATCGTCGCCAATCTTGTCCGAAACCTGAAGCCGCAGGGGCGACTGTGTCTGCTCGACCTCGACCACAACGCCCTGAACCACTACCCTCTGCTCCCCGCCATGGAGCAGGTCATCAAGGCGGCCATGGATTACATGGCCCGCACGCACAATTTCGACCCCTATGCCGGCCGGAAGCTCTTCGCGCACATGTATGACCTGGGCTTCCGCGATATCCGGATGCATATGGTGCCCCACCACCTGATCTACGGCGAGCTCTTGCCGCAGGACGCCTTCAACTGGGAGCGCAAGATGAAGATGTGGACCAGCCTGGCCAAGGACATATTCGCCGGCTATCCCGGCGGTGTCGACGGCTTCACGAAGGATTTCTATAAGCTCGCCCATGATCCGCGCCGCTTCACCTACACCCCCATGATCATCTGCCATGGATTGAAGCCCGAAGTGTCCTGATCGCGCGGTTCCGGCTTTGATCCTGTCTTCAGAGGAGGAACGTATCGATGCAGCATGCACACCTTGAGATTAGGCCCAAGAAATCCGTCAAGGTCGGCAAGCGCGCCCTGATCAACGCCCTCAACCATGCCCATTTCACCGGCACCCTGCTGTGGGCGCGCGTGCAGGGTCCGTCCTGGGATGGAGACCGTCTGGTGAGAGTCCGGTCCGGTCTGTGTCGCGGCGACGAGGTTCTCTGCCAGTTGGCCGACAATGAAGGCCTGAACCTCGAAAAGGTGCGCGTGCTCCATCTGGTCATGGAGGACGGCAAGCGTGCCGTCGTCATACCCACAACCATCAGCTCCTCTACGCGCGAGAGCATCGCGCTCATGCTGCCCGCCGAAGGCTATGTCTTGAGCACCCGCAAGGTGCCGCGCCTGGTCGCGCGCCGGGTGCAGTGCGAGATCACTCAGGGCGGTTTCAGAACGACCGGCACCTTGATAGATTTTTCCGTGCTGGGGTTCCGCCTGGGGCTGGACCCGGCCGCAAACGCGTCCGAGCTGGATACGGGCATGCCCGTGCGGACAAGCATGCGCCTGGAAGGCACGGAGGTGTTCTCCGGCTCGTGCCGCATCCTGCGCAGGGAATCCGGCCCTAAGGGCAACTTCCTGATCCTCCAGCCGCTCCCGCCCGATATGAAACGCCGCGGCCGCTTCCGGTCCAAACGCATCCGCAGCCCGCGCCTGCACCTTTCCCCCACCCCCAAGGCCGTCTTCGAGCACCCGCTGTCCACCAAGGAGCTGACCTACGAGATCTTCGACATCACCTCCTCGGGGTTCTCTCTCTTCGAACACAGCGACGAGACCCTCGTGATCCCAGGCCTGATCATCCCGCGCGTGACCCTCCTGTTCGACAACTCGATCAGGATCTCCTGCTCGGCGCAGGTGCTGCATACCCACCGCAAGGGTGATCGCATTCGGGTCGGATTCGCCATCCGCGACATGGACATCAACGCCTTCATCCAGCTCTGTGATATCCTCGCCAATGCGCTCGACGCGCATGCCAGCATGAGCCGCCTGAAGGACATGGACGCCCTCTGGGATATCTTCTTCAACACCGGGTTCGTCTACTCTCAGAAATACGAATACATCAGCAGCTTCCACGAGGACTTCAAGGAGACCTACCGCAAGCTCTACCAGGAGAACAAGGACATCTTCTTCTACTTCACATACCAGGAAAGCGGCAAGATCTACGGTCATTTGTCCTTCATCCGCGCCTATCAGCGGCTGTGGATGGTGCATCACCTGACCGCCCGCCCGATGCACGGCAGGAAGCGCATCGGCCTGGAGGTCTTCAAGCACCTCTACAATATCATCTATGACGGCGTCTATCGGCTGCCTTCCTCGAAGATCGACTACGCCATGTTCTATTTCCGCCCCAGCAACAGCTTCATGATGTTTTTCCAGGGCGGATACTGCCGCAAGACAGGCAACCCCCGCATATGCTCCATGGACCTTTTTGCCTACCTCCATATGGATGCCCATGCCCACGGGGCTGCGATCCCCGCTGGATGGACCCTGGACGCACTCACCGATGAGGATGTGCGGCCCCTGCGGGATTTCTACGCCGAGCGATCAGGCGGTCTGCTGCTCGATGCCCTAGGGATAGGCATGAGCTATCCCGACGAGGAGCCTCTGGAAGCGATCTACAGCCGCCTGGGGCTGATCCGGCAGACCCGGCTCTATGCCCTCAAGCATGAGGGCGTCCTCAAGGCCGCCTTCATCGTCGATAGGTCCGACCGCGGCGTCAACCTCTCGGACCTGCTCAACTGCATCAAGGTCATGGTCGTCGACCAGGAGCTGCCCTGGGAGGTGCTGCGATCCGCAATCGATATCCTGTCCGAGGTCTACACCACCGAACAGATCCCCGTGCTGATCTATC
>JAKQBR010000246.1 GCA_029574005.1 Deltaproteobacteria bacterium
AGGCGCAGGCAAAGCCGATGATATACATGAGTCCGTACCATCGTATCTGCAGCGGCCCGAGATGCACCAGCACGGGATCCACCTGGGGATATCTCATGCCATCATTGCTTCTCACAGGATGGCGTGCCAAGTCAAGAAAAAGGGATGGAAGAATAAGGGACAAGAGGCCCGCGGCAAGAGAAAACAAAACCCCAATACCTTTCCTGGCCATCGTTCCCTTTCACTTATCCATTATCTTTGATCACCTGCATTTTCGCTTCTCGCCTGGCTTCATTGCCTTGCACCTTGACTTGATGCGGGAGAATTGTTATCATCGTAATATTCTCGAAAGGATATGATTGATGTTTAATGTTGGCGATGTAGTTGTCTATCCTGCACATGGTGTTGCCGAGATCGAATCAATTTCCGAAAGAGAGATCTCCGGCGCATCCATCCCTTTCATCATCCTCAAGATCCTGGACACCCAGATGACCGTCATGGTCCCGGTCGCAAACGCCGGTAATGTCGGCATCCGTCGGTTGATCGACAAGAAAGAGATCGATCAGGTCATGGCCATCTTGAAACAGCGCGATATCCACGTCGACAACCAGACCTGGAACCGGCGCTACCGCGAATATATGGAAAAGATCAAGAGCGGCAGCGCGCGCGAGATCGCCGAGGTGCTGCGCGACCTCAACGTGCTCAAGCGCGGCAAGGAGCTCTCTTTCGGCGAGCGCAAGATGTATGACACGGCCAAGAACCTCCTGGTCAATGAAATCTCCATTTCCCGCAAGTTCGGCAAGGAGAAGGTGGAAAAGATGATCATCGACGCATTGGGCAAGGCCCAATAGGACTGACGCATGAAGTGGCTGATACGTCTGGCTATCGCGGTCGTGGTCTTTTACGGGACCTATAACTACGCCGTGCTGTACATGGGCGGCGGGATGTGGGTCTTGATCCTGCCGGGCATCGCCGAACTGTGCCTGGCCGCCATCATCTTCGAGGAGATCAAGGGCTTTGCCATGCACCCCATGGCCTATGTCGGAGGCTTTGTCTGCACCATCCTGGGCCTGGTCATCGGCAGCCTGCTGGGTCATATCTTCATGGAGCTCGAGGGCGGCGTCTATATCTTCATCCTCTTGAACACCCTCTTCGGCTACATGGGCTACTCCATCGGCGTGTCCTGGGGCAAGGAGCTGAGCACCCTGCCGATCTTCACCCCCAAGAAGGCCGCCGGCACGGCGCGCCCCAAGGTCCTGGACACCAGCGTGATCATCGACGGCCGCATCCCGGACATCTGCGCCTCGGGCTTCATCGAGGGCACCCTGATCGTGCCCCAGTTCGTGCTCAACGAGCTCCAGCATATCGCGGACTCCACCGACAGCCTGAAACGCGCGCGTGGACGGCGCGGCCTGGACATCCTCAACAAGCTGCAGAATATACCCAACGTCAAGATCGATATCACGGAGCACGACTATCCCAAGATCAAGGAGGTCGACTCCAAGCTGATCTCCCTGGCCAAAGACCTTGAGGCCGACATCCTCACCAACGACTTCAACCTCAACAAGGTGGCCCAGATTCGCGGCATCACGGTCTTGAACATCAACCTCCTGGCCAATGCGGTCAAACCGATCGTGCTGCCGGGCGAGAGCCTTACCGTGACCATTACCAAGCAGGGCAAGGAGCGCGGCCAGGGCGTGGCGTACCTCGATGACGGCACCATGGTGGTCATCGAGCAGGGCGAGGCGCTCCTGAACAGCGAGAGAGAGGTCGTCGTCACCTCGATCCTGCAGACATCGGCCGGGCGCATGATCTTCGCCACACCGAAAAATGGAAACGCTTAGCGCCCTGATCGTTGCCGGCGGCAGCGGCAGCCGATTCGGACAAAAGAAGCAGTTCATCAGCCTAGGCGGCATGCCCGTGCTTTTCAGGACCGTGCTCTGCTTCGCTGACAATCCCGCAATCGACCGCATCATCGTGGTCGTGCCTGCCGAGGATACGGCGTCGACCACGGCGCTCTTGTCCGGGATATCCACGCCGCATTGCGTCGTGGCCGGCGGCCCCACCCGCGCGGCATCGGTCTTGAACGGCCTCAGGGAGGCAGCGAACAGCGGCATCGTGCTCATCCATGACGGCGTTCGCCCCTTTGTCGGTCCGGACCTGATCCACCGCGTCATCGCCGGCCTTGCCGGGTGCGATGCCGTGGTTCCCGGACTGCCGGTCACCGACACGCTCAAGGAGGCCATCGGCAGCCGCGTAATCACGACCGTCTCCCGCCGCAACCTGTACCGGGTCCAGACCCCCCAGGCCTTCTCCACCGAGGCCATCCTGGCGGCCCACGAACGGCCGATCGGCCTGGCGGACCCGCCCACGGACGACAGCATGCTGATCGAGGCCCAGGGCGGGCATGTCAGGATCGTGGACGGAGACCCGTACAATATCAAGATCACCCTGCCCGAAGACCTGCTCTTCGCCGAGGCCATTTATGCCCTACAGGATCGGAACCGGATTTGACATCCACCGCCTTGAGCCCGGCCGCAAGCTTATCCTGGCCGGCCTGGAGATCCCTTACGAAAAAGGCCTGCTCGGGCATTCCGACGGCGATGTCATCGTGCATGCCGTGGCGGACGCCATCCTTGGCGCCGCAGCCTCCGGCGACATCGGCGCCTGGTTTCCCGACACGGCCAAGGAGACCAAGGACATGTACTCGCTCGACATGCTGCCCCAGATCATGGCCAAGCTGGGAACCGCATACACGATCGTGAACATCGACGTGAACTGCATCGCCGAGCGCCCCAAGCTGAGCCCCCATCGCGACGCCATGCGCGGCAACCTCGCCAAGGCCTTCGGAATAGGACTCGATCAGGTATCGGTCAAGTTCCGCACCCACGAGCGCCTGGGCGATATCGGCGCCGGCAACGCCATTGCCGCCCAGGCCGTGGTGCTGCTGGAAACGAAAACCAAGAAGTCAGAAGTCGGGAGTCGGGAGTCAGAATGAGAATCATACTCGGATTTTATTCCGGCTACCGTCTTCTGACTTCTGAATTCCAAGGAGTACTGAAATGAGCATCGAGATCTACAACACCCCCTACAAGAAGAAACAGGAATTCGTGCCGCTTTTTGGCAACAAGGTCGGGATGTACGGCTGCGGGGTGACGGTCTATGACATGAGCCACATCGGTCATGCCCGCACCATGATCGTGTTCGACATCATGGCGCGCTACCTGCGCCACAAGGGCTATGACCTGACCTTCGTGCGCAACTTCACGGACGTGGACGACAAGATCATCGCGCGGGCGAACGCCGAAGGCGTGAGCAGCCGGGAGCTGGCCGAACGCTACATCGAAGAGTTCACCAAAGACATGCAGGTCCTCAAGATGCGCCCGGCCGACATCGAGCCCAAGGCCACCGAGCACATCAGAGAGATCATCGAGATGGTGCGCATCCTGATCGACAAGGGCATGGCCTATGAGGCGGACGAGAGCGTGTACTTCCGGGTGGGCAGGTTCCACGCCTATGGCGTTCTCTCGGGACGCCGCACCGAGGACATGCTGGCCGGCGCGCGCGTGGAGGTCGGCGAGCACAAGGAAAACCCGCTCGATTTCGCGCTCTGGAAATCGAGCAAACCCGGCGAACCGTGGTGGGACAGCCCCTGGGGTAAGGGCCGTCCCGGCTGGCACATCGAGTGCTCGGCCATGAGCACGCACTACCTGGGCCCCACGCTCGATATCCACGGAGGCGCCAAGGACCTCATCTTCCCCCACCATGAAAACGAGATCGCCCAGTCCGAGGCCGTCTACGGCGTGCCCTTTGTGCGCTACTGGGCCCACGCCGGTTTCCTGACCATCGAGGGCGAGAAGATGAGCAAGTCGCTGGGCAACTTCATCACTATCCGCGAGCTGACCAAAGACACCCATCCCGAGATCATCCGCTTGCTGATGGTCTCCAGCCATTACCGGAGCCCCATCGATTACTCGCACGCGGCGGTTGATGCCTCGCGCGCAGGCCTGGTGCGCTTCTACGAGATGCTCGACCGCGTGAACCACGCGCAGGAGACCGCGACGGCCCCGCGCCTGGCCCCGCTGTTCGAGACCTTCACCGCCGCCTTTGACGATGCCATGGCCGACGACTTCAACACGGCCCGGGCCATAGCCGAGGTTCATACCCTGACCACGGGCGTCAACAAGGTCCTGGACCAGGGCCAGGCGGTGCACCCTGACGACCGCAGGGCCATGCAGGGCTTTGTCTCTCTGATCTCCGATGTGCTGGGCATCCTGGAGGACGACCCGGCCGTCTTCCTGGAGCAGATGAAACACTCTGGCGTCAGCGCCACGGGCCTGTCCGAAACCGAGATCACCGAGCTCATCGCCGAGCGCGCGGCTGCCCGCAAGGCCAAGGACTTCAAGCGCTCGGACGAGATCCGCGACATGCTCAAGGCCAAAGGGATTCAGCTCAAGGATACGCCGAGCGGCACGACCTGGGAGAAAAGCTGAGAGCTTATCGCGCGCATCAGCCGCGCGGGCAGCAGCCCGCGTCGGTCTTGATGTGCTGGTTATGGGGTCACTTTCCTTAGGATTTCATAACTATCATAACCGGTATCCATGGTTCTCGTTCCTTAATGGAAGCCGCATTTATCAACTTGCTTGCGTGATGCCGAGTTTTTTGGTGTCGTATGGGCTATGACCTTTTGAATCCGGGGATCACGAAAGCATTATCCACAAGTACCCTAGCAATTCCTTTTGCATGACCCAAGCCTCGCCATGATGGCATAACTGAAAAGCCTATTTCAACTATGCCTTCCGCATTTGGAGGCCCGAAGTATCCACCTG
>JAKQBR010000250.1 GCA_029574005.1 Deltaproteobacteria bacterium
AGATCCATGGCGAGTACGCCTATGTCCGGAACACCCGCAAGACCGTTCTGGATACGGCCGCTAAAACGAGACAGGTCGAAGCAAACGCCCATAACTATCTGGTCGGCATCCGCCACCTTTCGATCTTCGACCTCACGACCATCGTCGAGTATTACCATAACGACGCCGGGTTCAGGGACGACGAACGCACGAAATTCATCACCGCCATCGATCGAGCCTACAATCTCTATCAGACCACGGGGAAGACGACCGGCCTGACAAACCTCAAAAACCTGGCGGATGGCGGCTACGGCAGGCCCAACTCCGGGAAGGATTACCTCTATGTCCGCCTCAGTCAGAAGGAGCCCTTCAATCTCCTCTATTTCACCCCCTCCCTGACCTGGATGGTGAACCTGGAGGACCGGAGCTACACTCTGACGCCGGAGCTGGCCTATACCGGCTTCAGCAACTGGGAGCTGCGCCTCAAGGCCGCCTTTCTTGCGGGCGGGCATGATACCGAGTTCGGCGGGAAGCAGAACGACTACCGGATCGAGTTCCGGGTGGGGTACTATTTTTGAGATGCGCTCCGGCAGGCCATAGCCCGGATCATCATGGGAGCTTTACCGATAGGTTGCATCCGGACCGTGATCCGACAATTGTGCGCCAAACCAGCGATGGATCGCCGTGATGAGGCGTAACTCATCCGTCGTGAATGCGATTTGGGCGCCCAGAGGCAGCTCAGCATACGCTACCTTGATCCGCGTCGTTCCAGCGGCAAGCTCTTTTAATCCGGGCATGTCTGCGCCATGCAGTGCCGCCGGATCGGCGAAGTCGCCTGCCTGAAACCGCATGGCTTCATGTTGGAGATGCGCCCGAATAAGCTGGATTTGCTCCCTGTCCTGCGGGTTTTTCACAATAACCTGCTGCACGCCGCCGTCTTCCGTCATCTCGAAGATATGCCGGGTCATGCTCAAATCAAAAGGCATGACCTGATGGCCCATGGCATGGACCATGGCCTGCCGTTCCGCATGCGGCGGTACTAGACAGCTTGTTAATAAGAGGACGGCGGCAGATGCCAGCACGATGATTGAAGTGTTTCTTCCCGTCAGCAACGAGCAACCCTTCGCATTGACCGCAATATGTTCTATGGACATGATGTTGCACCCTCCCTAATCTTACTGAGGCACTAAATCTTTATCCATCCGCGGCTCAGCGCCGTGTCCAGGACGATCCCGACGAGGAATGCCGCGCCCATGTTCCACATGGCGAAGGCGGTAACGATAAGCATCACGTAGAAGTCGGACTTCTTCTCCCCGATGTCCCGGACCACGATCGCCAGCTCCGAGCCCGCGAAGAAAAGGATCACGCCGAGAATTGCGTTCGGGAAGATATTGAAGATGATCCCCACGGAATCGCTGAAGAAGAGGGCCGTCAGGATGAGGAGACTCCCGAGGATGACCAGTGCGCCGCCGGTCTTCGCCCCGAAGCGGACATGGCCCGCCATGCCGCCCGCGCCGTGGCACATGGGCACGCCGCCGAAGATCGGCGCCACCAGGTTCATGATCCCCTGGGAAACGGCGATCTTCTTTTCCGTGACCTTCCGGTCCGGGAAGAGCTCGTTGTTCTCAGCGACGATGGCGATCACGGCGTTTCCCAGCGTCAAGGGGATCTGGGGGAGGGTGAAGAGCAGCGTCCCCGTGACGAGGTCGTTCCAGGTCATGGTTGAAAGGCTGAAGGCCGGGAGCTTGAAGCCCACGTGGATCTTGGCCAGTTCGGTCAGGAGGTTCGGGTCCATGATCACCGCCGAGGCGACGCCGATGACGAGGAGCATGAACATGGCCGGAATTTTCGGGTTTGTCAGGAGGAGATAGGTGACCACGAGGGCGATGCCCGCCAGGAGCGGTGCCGAGATCATCCGGTGGATCCCGTCGACAATGAAGGAGAGTCCAAGGCCCAGCATGATGCCCCGGACAACCGGTTTCGTCGCGAGCTTGGCAATCGGCCGGATCGCGCCGGTCAGGCCCGCCAGGAGCCAGAAGAGCCCTGTGGTGAGGCCCGATGCGAACAGGGCCGCCGGGCTGATCCCTCCGGCCACGGCCGCCGCGCCGATGGCCTTCATCGGCTGGATCGGGAGCGGCGTCCGGTAGTAGAGGCCTGAGACCAGAAGGGCGATACCGAACATCAGGAGAAGCCCGAGGGTATCCACCTTCACGATCGTGATGTAGGCCACGACAAAGGGGATCAGCGTACCCATATCGCCGAAGGCCCCGGCCCACTCCATCTTGTCAAACCGGTTTCTCGTTCTTGATGCGCTCTCCACTACAATGCGCCCTCCATGCGATGATATGACGAGCCGCTGCTTGATCGAAGGCCGGACAACGATAGGAAAAAGCGTCTCGGACGTCAAGGCGGTTCTTGTGTTTCCGTCAAAAAGACCTGACCGTACACGCAAGATACTAAAGGTAGGCAGGCGTCGCGCCAGGGCATTCCTCTGCTCCAGCCATGTCACGCCGCCTGGAAGGCCACGCAGTTTTCATCGCTCTTTTACTTCTTCGGCCTGGCAACCCTTTCCCTGATGGTCGTCTGGCTGATCGTTTTTCTGGGAACAACGAAGGGGGTGGTATCCGGG
>JAKQBR010000266.1 GCA_029574005.1 Deltaproteobacteria bacterium
TGTCAGCACCGGATATGGGAGGGACAAGATCGACTTTGCCAATGAGGCCATATCCGAGATCTCCTGCCATGGCAAGGGAGCACTGTGGCTTATGCCCGGGGTCCAGGTGATCATCGATATCGGCGGACAGGACTGCAAGGCCATCAAGCTTGACAAGGACGGCAGGATCATCAAGTTCATGACTAATGATAAATGTGCCTCGGGCACGGGCAGGTTCCTGGAGGTCATGGCCAGGCATCTCGGTATCCGCCTGGATGAACTGGGAGAGCTGTCCGCGCAGGCTAAAAATCCTCTCAATCTGGCCGCGGCCTGCACCGTATGGGCCCAGGCCGAGGTGATCCACCATTTCAATGACGGGAAGTCCATTCCCGATATCTGCGCGGCAGTGAATCAGGCCATGGCCAAGCGGGTGGCCATCATCGTGAACAGCCTCGGGACGGAGCGGAATGTCTGTATCTCCGGGGGGGTGGCCAAGAATGCCGGGGTGGTCAAGGCGCTCGAAAACCTGTTGGGCGTCAAGGTCAAACGGCTGCCAAAGGTCGATCCGCAGCTGGTCGGGGCCCTTGGAGCGGCGGTACTGGCATATGAAAAAGTGACGAAGGGGGGCAACCCATGATGGTAGCTGGGTGTGACGTCGGGTCCCTGACGGCCAAGGCGGTGATCATGGATGACGAGAAAATTCTGTCCACCCATGTGGTAGCGGCCACGGCCAGTCCGGTGGTCTCTGCTAAGGCGGTGATGGATGCCGCGTTATCACAGGCCGGGCTGGACCTGAACGACCTTGAATACATTGTCGGTACCGGGTACGGCAGAAAGCAGATAGCCTTTGTGCACGATGTGGTATCAGAGATTGTGTGCCACGGCAAGGCCGTCAACTGGCTGGTTCCTTCCGCGCGCACGGTCATCGATGTGGGCGGACAGGACGCCAAGGCCATCCGGCTGGACAGCGCGGGCGATATCGTGCGCTATGCCTACAACGACCGCTGCGCCACGGGCACGGGGCGCTTCCTGGAGATCATGGCGGACGCCCTTGAACTGCGGCTGGAGGATATGGGGGAGGTGTCGCTCAGATCCCGAAGACCGGCCGGCATATCCAATCAATGCACGGTGTTCGCCGAGTCCGAGGTCGTGTCGCTGGTGAACGATGGCAAGGCGGTCCCGGATATCGTCAGCGGACTGCACAGGGCCATGGCATTTAGGGTGGCGGCACTTGCAAAAAGCATAGAGGTGGCAGAGGATGTCGTCATGTCTGGCGGCGTCGCCAAGAATGTGGGGCTGTTTTCAGTGCTGGGAGATGTGCTGGGCGTGAAGATGAAGAAATGCGGAACTGATCCTCAGATAAATGGGGCACTCGGTGCGGCACTGATAGCACGGGCGGCCGTGAGGTCACAGGCGAGGTAATCCTGGTCCATGTTAAATCTCGCCCGCGTGCTCCTTGAGGAAGCGTTCGAAGAAGAGCTCCATGAAGGCGTGACGTTCCTGGGCCATGCGCCTGCCCTCAGAGGTGAGCATGCGGTCTTTGATATGGCGGAGCTTGACCGTGAACTCGCGGTAGCCCGTATCGTCCCTGGTGTAGGGCCGCGTATCGTAGGGGTTGCAATGGGGATTGTGCAGCATGGCGCCCACCTCGCCGGCGAAGAGGTAGGCCCGCGCGATCCCGACCGCGCCGATGGCGTCGAGCTTGTCGGCGTCGAAGAGCACCTTGGCCTCCAGCGTTTCCGGGATGTGCTGATTGCGATAGCGGTGGGTAAGGACGCAGTGGATGACATTGTCTTTTTGTTCCGGCGGCATGGAAAAGCCGTCCAGCACCTCCCGTGCCATGCGCGCGCCTTCCTCGGCATGGCAGAGCCCGCCCCTGGACCGGTCCTGGTGGGAACGGCCGATGTCGTGCAGATAGGCGGCCAAGGAGAGAACCTGCAGATCAGCCCCTTCGATGGCGCCTATATGCATGCACAGATTGAACACACGCTCGGTGTGGTCCCAGTTATGGCTCAGCTCTGAATCAGAGAAGACATCCCGGCAATAGCCCTTCACGGCGTTGATGATGTGCTGCATGGTCTTGCCGGATAGCATACAGACTTCGGACCTGACAAGGTCTTTCGCCCTGAGAGAACACATGGTTTTATCTTGACAGTCCCTCCGACGGTATATTACCCATCCCAGATAGTAGGGATGGTGTGCGGAGGTGTGTATGTGGAAGGATAAGGGCAAATCGTTCGGTTCACTGGCGACCCGGGCCGTACATGCCGGTGAAGGACGTCAGAAGTACGCGGATTCGCTCACGACCCCGATCGTGCAGTCCTCGACCTTTACCTTCAAGGACAGCAAGGAGATCGAGGCCTATACCAAGGAGAAGAAGGACCGCTTCGAGTACGGGCGCTACGGCAACCCCACGGAGAAGATCGCGGAGCGGCGTCTGGCCGATCTGGAGGGCGCCGAGGATTGCCTGGTCTTCTCGTCCGGCATGATGGCCATCACCACCACCATCCTGGCCCTGGTGCGCACTGGCGACCACATCATCATGACCGACGACAGCTACAAGAAGACCCTGGAGTTCTGCAACTCATACCTGAAGCGCTTCGGCATCGAGTGCACCATCGTGCCCTTCGGCGATTACGAGGCACTGGAGGCCGCCATCAAGCCCAACACCCGTTTCATCTTCTCCGAATCGCCCACCAACCCCTACCTGAACGTCTTCGACCTGGTGAGGTTCAACGAGATCGCCCGGCGGCACAAGATCATGTCCATCATCGACTCCACCTTTGCAACACCCTTCAACCAGCGGCCTTTAGAGTTCGGCATCGACCTGGTCACCCACAGCGCCACCAAGTACCTGGCCGGCCACAACGACATCCTGGCCGGTTGCGTATTGGGCAAGAAGGAGATCATTGATAAAATCCGGGCGCTCCACAAATCCATGGGCGGCCTGATCGACCCCCACTGCTGTTATCTTCTGCTGCGCGGTCTCAAGACCTTCCCGTTGCGCGTGGAGCACCAGAACAAATCGGCCCTTACCGTGGCCCGTTTTCTTGAAGGCCATGCAGGTATCCAGAAGGTATACTACCCGTTCCTGGAAAGTCACCGGCACTATACAATCGCCAAGGAGCAGATGGTGGGCGGCGGCGGGGTTGTTTCGTTCGATATCAAGGGCGACCTGGAGTTGGCCAAACGCTTCATGGACGCCCTGGAGATGATCTACATCGCGCCCAGCTTGGGCGGCGTGGAGACCCTGATCACCCATCCGGCCACGGTCAGCTACTACGACTATACCCGCGAGGCCCGCTATGAGCTCGGCATCACCGACACGCTCTTCCGCCTCTCGGTCGGCATCGAAGACGTGCAGGACATTATGGGCGACATCGAGCGTGCCCTGGCTAAGGCCAGGAAGTAATCTCTCGCCGTGACCATGCGGGTCGCGGGCAAGACCGCGGCCTGGCCGCGGCACCCGCGCCGAACAGGATAAGTTTTCTCGGTCGGCCCGGGGAATGTTTCGGCCTTGTTCGGACCGCACAGGAACGGGAGCGGAGGGATCGAAAAAAAATCCCAGACCCACAGTCGACTGTTATCCTGCCGATCGATCTTTCCGATATGATTGCCAACTGCAACATATGACCGAGCGAAGATAGGAGTCGATATGCGCGAGTATACCAAGAGGCTCTGGCTGCGGCCGTTTCTGATCCAGGACGGCGTTGCCGTTCTGGTCGTTTTTCCGCTGATCTGTTTCTCTTCCTATACCTTCTCGGCCTCCATCAGGAATAACCTCGGCCTATTGCTGTTCTTTTCGCTGCTCTACATCGTGCCGTCCAGCGCCGTGGGCGCATGGATCAAGTACACGATCGCCAAGCCGGTGATCGACTGCATGGAGAACGGCGGCACAGATCCCGCCCAGGTCGCTCGGGCAGCAAAGGCGGCCACGGTGTTGCCGCTGGTCGACGGCCTGATGATCTTCATCCGTTTCGGCGTTCTGACCTGGTTGTCGCCCTATCTGCCGTTGTGGCTGATGGGTAAGCTCGTGCCCATCGACGCCTTCTTCTTTGCCTACATTACCTCAACGGCGGGTCTTTCTTCGGCCGCCTTCTATTTCCTGGCCACCGAGAACAGCCTGCTGCCATTCTATGAAAAGACGGGGCTGCGCGGGGTCCTGGATAATCCATCCGTCTCGCTGAAGAGCATCTCCTTGAATGCCAAGCTCATCATGACCATCCTCCTGATCGTCATACCGCCCTGCATCATCCTGATCTGTTCGACCGAGCTGGCATTTATCGTCAATATCGACCGTACCACCTTCCGCATCGGCTACTCCCTGGTCCTGCTCCAGGCCATGGTCTTCACCGTCTTGAACGGCACCCTGCTCATGCGCCGTATCGCCGATTCCATCCGCAACGGCTCGGCCATGCTCAAGGATATCGCGCTTGGACAGGGGGACCTGACCCGGCGTCTGAAGGTTTCAGGCTCCGATGAGGTCGGCGAGCTCGCCTTTTGGTTCAATGGTTTCGTCGATCAGCTCGAAGGGCTGGTTGCACAGGTCAAGAGCCTGTCGCTCAATCTCTATGAGGCCATCGAGAACGTCACTACCAGTGCCCAAGGTCTGTCAGAGACGGCCCAGCGGCAGTCGACATCGGTAGAAGAGGTCTCGGCCTCGATCGAGGAGATGTCGGCCACGATCCAGAACAACGTCCAACTGCTCCACGAAGGCCGGGATGCCTCCCAGCTCATCACGAAGCTGATCGACCGCAGCCGCACGGTCTTCTCCGAGCTCAGCCGGGCGATCGAGTCGATATCGCACGACTCCAAGAAGATCGAGGACATCGTGGCCACCGTGAACGAGGTCGCCTTTCAGACCAACCTCTTGGCCTTGAACGCCGCGGTCGAGGCCGCGCGGGCCGGCGAGCAGGGCAAAGGCTTCGCCGTGGTGGCCGGCGAGGTGCGGGCCCTGGCCCAGCGCTCCGCCGAAGCGGTGCATGAGATCCGCGGGCTGATCGAAGGCACGGTCCAGCGCATCGTCACCGGAGACGAGATGATGAAGAAGACAACGGTGTCTCTGGAAGAGCTGATGGCCAAATTCGAGTTCTTCTTCCGCATGATGGATCAGATCAATGCCGCCAGCGACGAGCAGAACCAGAACGCCAGGACCGTGGCGCAGGCGGTGGGCCAGATCGATTCATCGATCCAGAACAATGCCGCCACGGCCGAGGAGCTGGCCAGCACGTTGGATCATCTGCGGAGCGAGGCCACGGACCTGGCCGAGAACGTCAAGAAATTCAAGACGTCTCAGGGGTAGGGACGCTTAATCCACGCCGTGCTCGGTCTTGCGCGTCACCCGTGCCTTGACCGCGTTCAGGGTATCGCTCAAGACCGGGATGACATGCTCGCGGATGTCGCCGGCCACAGCGATCAGGAGCAGGTCATCACCCACCTTGAGCTCGCCTTCATTGACCCTGACCTGGATGTCCACGATCCCGGGGCGGCTGCGCTGCTCGGCCAGGATCTTTTCCAGCTCGGCATGATCGGCCGTGACCCTGACCCCCTTAACGGGCCTGCCGTCCCGTGATGTGCCCCGCACGATTCCGTTATGGCACAGGACCATGCCGACCTTCGCGAAATCCGGCCTTGCCTTCATGGAGCGGACCAGGGCGCCTATGTCCATCTGTCTTTCCATACTCCAGCGATACGGATATCAGGGGTGAATGTCAATAAAAACCTGGGACCGCAGGGGGTGATGCATTCCGCCATCCAAGAGATTGCAATCTGATGCGCTCCGTTATACAGGGATCTGACGGCTGTACCCATTTTTGTCTCAAGGGGGTGTGAGGTGCATGAGATAGCAGTCGGCAAGTCCGTGTTTCAGTTGGTGGTGGGCGATATCACCCGGCAGGATACCGAGGCGGTGGTGAACGCGGCCAACGCGCAGCTGGCGCCGGGCGGAGGGGTGGCGGGGGCCATTCACCGCGCCGCCGGGCCCAAGCTCTGGG
>JAKQBR010000276.1 GCA_029574005.1 Deltaproteobacteria bacterium
CGGGTTATAGGCCACGGTCTCGCCGCCGGGTCCGGCCATCTGCTCCACGCCCATGGTCATGAAATACCCCTGGATGACACACAGGAGCACGGTCAGGTAACGGGTATACTGCGTCAGTTTGTGCCTGCCTGCCGGCCCTTCCTTCTGCAGGGCCTCGAAGGGGGGATACACCATCCCCAAGAGCTGTACGATAATGGAGGCGCTGATATAGGGCATGATCCCCAGCGCAAAGATGGACAGGGTGCGCAGGCCCCCGCCGGAAAACATGTCGAACATGCCCAAAAGCGTCCCGGACTGTGCATCGAACCATTCCTGCATCATGGCCGAATTGATCCCCGGGGTGGGGATGTGGATGCCGATGCGATAGACCAGCAGCATGGCGAGCGTGAAGAGGATGCGCTTCTGCAGCTCGGGGACCTTGCCGGTCATGAGTCCTTCGAATCCGGACGCCACGTCTTACCTCACACGCTTTCGAAGGTACCGCCGGCGGCGACTATCTTATCGATGGCCGCTTGCGAGGCCTTGCTCAGCCGGACGGTCAGGGCAACTTTTATCTCGCCCTTGGCCAACAGCTTGACGTCAGCCTTGGCCTTGGCTTTTCCCTTAGCCACCAAGGCGGCCTTGTCGACTACGCTGCCGGCCTCGAAACCGGCCAGGTCGGCGATGTTCACGGCCAGATACTCCGTGCGGAATGCGTTCTTGAAGCCGCGTTTGGGCAGCCTGCGGTAGATCGGCATCTGACCGCCTTCGAACCACCCGGGGATGGAAGCCCCGGAGCGGGCCTTCTGTCCTTTATGTCCCTTGCCCGAGGTGCCGCCGGTGCCGGAGGCATCGCCGCGTCCCAGTCGTTTGGCCTTTTTCCGTGATCCCGGCGCCGGGCTCAAATTGGAAAGATTCAGCATCTTAAACCTCCTCGAACGCAACCAGGTGCGCTACCTTGCGGATCGCGCCCCGTACCGCCGGGCTGTCGTTCAGCACCCGGGAGCTGCCACGTTTGCCAAGCCCCAAGGCCTTGACCGTCTCTTTCTGCTTTTTGGTGCAACCGATCACCGAACCGGTGCGTGTCACCTTGATAGTGCCTGCCATGAGTTCCCCCACCTACTCCTTGATCTTATGCCCTTGCATTCAGCTCGATGCCGCGCTTCTGACTGACCTGTTCGACCGTTTCGAGCCGCGCCAGCGCATCGAAGGTGGCCTGGATCACGTTATGGTGGTTGCGGCTGCCCAGGGTCTTGGCCACGACATTATGTATGCCGGCCGCTTCCATGACCGCGCGCACGGCGTTGCCGGCGATGATGCCGGTACCGGTCGGTGCGGGCTTCAAAAGCACGCGGCCCGCGCCGCTGATCCCGATCACCGCGTGCGGGATGGTCCCGCCCACGATCGGCACATCCACCATGGCCTTCTTGGCAACCTCCACGCCTTTACGGATGGATACCGATACCTCACGCGCCTTGCCGATCCCATGTCCGACCTTGCCGTTACCGTTACCCACGACGGTCAGGGCGCTGAAGCGAAAACGTTTGCCGCCCTTGACGACCTTGGCCACCCGGTTCACGAACACGACCTTGTCGATGAACTGATCCGCTCCTTCTTCCAGTCTCTCTCTCTCAGCCAAAGCACAACTCCTTGTCTAGAACTTGAGGCCGCCTGAACGCGCCGCTTCCGCCAGGGCCTTCACCTTGCCATGGTACTTGTATCCGCCGCGATCGAACACGACCTGTTCGATGCCCTTTGCCACGGCCTTCGAGGCCAGCAGCGCCCCGACTTCCTTGGCCGTCTCGCACGTATTGCCTTTCAGCTTTCCGGAGAGCTCCTTGCTCATGCTTGATGCCGCCACGAGGGTTACGCCCAAGGTGTCATCAATGATCTGGGTATAGATATGCCGGTTGCCGCGATACACGCTCAAACGCGGCCGGGCGGCAGTACCGCTCACCGTTCTCCGGACCCGCTTCTTCCTGATCACCTGTGCCTGTTTACTTGAAATCCTGCTCACGGTTCAACTCCCCTCATGCCTTAGCCTTTGGCCGCGCTCTTACCAGGCTTGATGCGTACCACCTCATCGATATAGCGTATGCCCTTGCCCTTGTAGGAATCCGGGGGCCTGATCTTGCGGATCTTGGCCGCCGTATTGCCGATCAATTCGTTGTCGATGCCCTCCAGATCGATCATACCCTCTTTGGACACCGAGGCCTTGACGCCCTCCGGCAGGGCGAATTCCACCGGGTGCGAATAACCGACATTGAGCACCAGATTGTTGCCCTTGGTCTCGCCGCGATACCCGATGCCCACGATGCGCAGGCGTTTCACGAACCCCGTTGTCACGCCGGTCACCATATTGTTGACCAGCGCGCGCATGAGCCCCTGGTAGGCGTTGGTCTGACGTTCATCGTCCAGGACTGTGAAAGTGATCTGCTTGTTCTCCTGAGAGATCCCAAGATTGCCCACCAGTTTCTTGGACAGTTCGCCCTTGGGGCCTTTGACCTTGATCACCCCATCCTCTATCTTTACCGTCACCCCATCCGGGATCGGTATGGGCATTTTTCCTATTCTTGACATGGCTCAACCACTCCTTACCACACGTTGATGAGGACCTCGCCGCCGATGCCGAGCGCCTTGGCCTTGACATTGGTCATAACACCCTGCGACGTGCTGACGATCGAGATCCCCAATCCGTCCCGCACGGTCTGCAACTTCTCGGCCCCCTGGTACAGGCGACGGCCGGGTTTGCTCACCCGCTCGATGGTGGTGATGACATGCCGGGAATTGTGATATTTGAGATTTACCCGCAGGATCCCCTGCTTGGCATCCTCGATCACCTTGTAAGCCTTGATGTAACCTTCCTTCAGAAGGATGTCGGCGATGGCCAGCTTCATCTTGGAGGCCGGTATATCCACGCTTTCCATGCGGGCCCCCGCGGCGTTCTTGATGCGCGTTATCATATCGGCGATTGGATCATTAACCATGCTCTTCTCCCCTTTACCAGCTGGATTTCTTCAGGCCCGGTATTTCACCCCGCATGGCCATGTTCCGTAAACACATACGGCATACGCCGAACTTGCGGTAAAAGGCCCGCGGCCGCCCGCAGATCGAGCAGCGTGTATATACGCGCACCTTGAATTTGGGCGTTCTCTTCTGTTTTGCGATCAACGATTTCTTGGCCATACGCTCCCCTTATCTCCGAAATGGCATGCCGAATGCCGTCAGAAGGCTGCGGCCTTCCTCGTCCGTCCGGGCTGTAGTCACTACCGTGATATTCATGCCGCGCGTCTTATCGATCTTATCGTATACGATCTCCGGGAAGATACCCTGCTCCTTCAAGCCCAAGGTGTAGTTGCCCCGTCCGTCAAAGCCCTCGGGCGAAATACCCCGAAAGTCCCTCAGACGCGGCAGCACGGCATTGACCAGCCGGTCCAGGAACTCGTACATGCGCGCCCCGCGCAACGTCACCATACAGCCGATGGGCATGCCCTCACGTACCTTGAAGGATGCGATCGACTTGCGCGCCTTGGTCACCACCGGTTTCTGTCCCGCGATGGCGGCGATCTCCTCGGCGGCCTTGTCGATGACCTTGACATCCTGAACCGCTTCTCCCAGCCCCATGTTGATGACGATCTTGGTCAGCTTAGGGACCTGGTTGATATTGGCGTACCCGAACTCCTTGATCAGGCCGGGCACGATCTCATTCCGGTAAAATTCACTCAGCCTCGCCATAACCTACCTCGTACCTCTAAAGCTCTTGGCCGCAACGTTTGCACGCGCGAACCTTGCTGCCGTCTTTGTGGATCGTGTAACCTACCCTGACCCCCCTGGCGCATTTGGGGCAATACAGGGCCACATTGGAAACGTGGATGGAGGCCTCCTTCTCGACGATCCCGCCCTGCGAGTTCTTGGTGGGCTTGGTATGGCGCTTGATCATGTTGACGCGTTCCACGTAGACACGGTCCTTCTTGGCGAGGACCCTGATGATCTTTCCCTGCCGTCCCTGGGACTTGCCGGAGAGCACCACCACGGTATCGCCCTTCTTCACCTTCATGGATTCATATTTGGGCATGGCCGTTTCTCCTACAGCACTTCCGGCGCCAGCGATACGATCTTCATGAACTTGCGCGCGCGCAATTCGCGCGCCACGGGCCCGAAGATGCGCGTCCCCACCGGTTCCATCTGATTGTTGATGATGACGGCCGAGTTTTCGTCGAAGCGGATGCAGCTGCCATCACCGCGCTTGAAGGTACGCTTGGCCCTGACCACCACGGCCTTGACCACGTCGCCGCGCTTGACCTTGGAATTGGGCATGGCGTCCTTGACGCTGCATACGATGATATCGCCGAGCGTGGCATACCTGCGCCTGGAGCCGCCGAGGACCTTGATGCACATGACCTCTTTCGCACCGGAATTATCCGCCACCTTGAGTCTGGTTTGCTGCTGAATCATTTGTAGCCTCCGCTATTCCTGTCGTGCCACGATCGCCGTCACCCGCCAGCACTTCCCCTTGCTGATCGGCCGGCATTCCATGATCCGCACCCGGTCACCGATCTTGCAGGCATTGCCTTCGTCATGGGCCATGAATTTACGGCGACGGCGGATGTATTTCTTGAACACGGGGTGCCTCTCCAGTCGTTCAATCGTCACGACCACGCTCTTGTCCATCTTGTCGCTGGTGACGATCCCCTCGAGCTCCATCTTTCTCGCTTTTTCCATTACTGCTTCTCCCTGAGGATGGTGTTGATGCGGGCCACATCGGCGCGGAGCTTAGATAAGATGCTCTTATCGCTCAACTGCCCCATGGCGTTCTTGAAACGCGCATCCATGAGCTCGCGCTTGTTCTTCTCCATCAGGTCCTTGAGCTCCTGCACGCTCTTCTCGCGCATCTTACTGGGCTTCATGGAGACCCTCCTTTACCGCGAAGCGTGTCTTGATGGGCAACTTATGCGAGGCCAGGCGGAAGGCCTCCTTGGCCTGCTCCAAGGTGACCCCGTCGATCTCGAAGAGTATGCGGCCCGGCTTGATCACCGCCACCCATTCCTCGGGCGCGCCTTTGCCTTTACCCATGCGGGTTTCAGCCGGCTTCTTGGTGATGGGCTTGTCCGGGAAAATCCTGATCCAGGTTTTACCTCCGCGCTTGACATAGCGGGTGATGGCGATACGGGCCGCCTCGATCTGACGGGCCGTGATCCAATGGGGCTCAAGGGCCTGTAGTCCGTAGCTGCCGAACGACACCCGGGAGCCTCTTTCCGGGCTGCCCTTCATGCGTCCGCGAAACTGTTTCCGGTGTTTGACCTTGTTTGGCATCAACATGACATTTCTCCTTAGGCGGACGCCTCTTCCTTCCCCTTGATGATGTCGCCGTGGTAGACCCATACCTTGACGCCGATCACGCCGTACATCGTGCGCGCCTCGGCAAAACCGTAATCAACGTCGGCCCTCAAGGTCTGC
This sequence comes from Deltaproteobacteria bacterium, assembly GCA_029574005.1. Taxonomy (GTDB): domain Bacteria; phylum Desulfobacterota; class Desulfomonilia; order UBA1062; family UBA1062; genus JAKQBR01. The sequence goes on from JAKQBR010000276.1 coordinate 5,437, forward strand.
AGCGGCACCCTGCCCTCACGGTACCATTCGCGCCTAGCGATCTCGGCCCCGGCGAGTCTGCCCGAACACGCCACCTTGATGCCTTGGGCGCCTAAGCGCAGCGCCTGCGTGACGGCCTTTTTCATGGCGCGGCGATAGGCCACGCGTCGTTCCAACTGTCCGGCGATCCCCTCGGCCACGATCTGGGCGTCGGCCTCGGGACGCCTGACTTCCTTGATCTCCAACATGATTTCCTTGTTCACGAAGGCCGCCAGGCTGTTCTTGAGCTGCTCGGTTCCCTGGCCCTTGCGTCCGATAACCAGTCCCGGCCTGCCGGTGAAGATCACCACCTTCACCTTGTTGGCGGCGCGTTCGATGGTGATATTCGATACGCCGGCGTGTTTCAGGGAGCCGTTTATGTATTCCCGGATGCGGTAGTCCTCATGCAGCAGATGATCAAATCCCTTCTCCGCGAACCATTTGGCCTTCCAATCCTTGGTGACCCCCAGCCGGTATCCGTATGGATGTATCTTCTGTCCCACGCGTGACCCCTTTCTATAACTCGTCCAGCACTACCGCGATGTGGCTGGTCCGCTTGATTATCCTGGTTGCGCGCCCCTGTGCCCGCGGCATGAAGCGTTTCAGACGCACGCCCTCGTCCACCTGGATGGACTTGACGTACAGATTGTCCACATCGATCGACCCCGTCTGCATGGCGTTGGCCACGGCGGAATTGAGCACCTTAGCGATCACGTTCGAACGCTTGTTGGTCATGAGCTTCAAGATGGTAAGGGCCTCGGAGATGGTCTTCCCACGTACCTGATCGGCCACCAAGCGAGTCTTTCGGGGGCTTACCCGGGTATGTCGTAAAACGGCGCGAGCTTCCATGGCCTATTTCCCCTTTGATTTTCTGTCGGCCGCGTGTCCGTAGAAGGTGCGCGTCGGCGAGAATTCGCCGAGCTTATGCCCCACCATGTCCTCGGTCACGTACACCGGGATAAACTTGCGTCCGTTGTGCACGGCAAAGGTGATGCCCACGAATTCCGGCAGGATCACCGAACGTCGGCTCCAGGTCTTGACCACCTTGCTGCTGCCGCTCTCGCGGGTATCGAACACCTTCTTCAGCAGGTGGTCATCGACAAAGGGTCCTTTTTTAAGTGAACGGGCCACGGTTTACTTCCTCCTCTTCACGATGGCCTTGTCGGAGGCCTTGTGCTTCTTGCGGGTCTTGTGTCCCTTGGTGGATATGCCCCAGGGCGTGACCGGATGTTTGCCCTTGACGCGACCTTCACCGCCGCCGTGGGGATGGTCGACCGGGTTCATGGCCACGCCGCGCACGGTCGGGCGGATGCCCAGCCAGCGGCTGCGTCCGGCCTTACCGAAGGTGATATTGGAATGACTCAGATTGCCGACCTGTCCGATGGTGGCCTTGCAGTTGTCCAGGACCTTGCGGACCTCGCCCGAGGGCATCTTGATATGCACATAGCCGCCTTCCTTGGCCAGGACCTGTCCGAAGGTACCGGCCGAACGGATGACCTGGCCGCCCTTGCCGGGCCTGAGCTCCACGTTATGCACGAAGGTGCCCAGGGGGATGCTTTTGAGGCTCAGGCAGTTGCCGGGTTTGATGTCGGCGTCTTCGCTCACGATCACGTTTGACCCCACCTTGAGGCTTTCGGGCCAGAGGATGTAGCGCTTTTCACCGTCGGCATAGGTGATGAGCGATATCCAGGCGCTGCGGTTGGGATCGTATTCGATCGTGGAAACGGTTCCCGGAATGCCGGTCTTATCACGTTTGAAATCGATGATGCGGTACAGCCTGCGGCTGCCGCCGCCCTGGTGTCTGACCGTTACACGCCCCAAGTTATTGCGGCCGCCACGCTTACGCAGGCTCACGCACAGAGAACGTTCCGGTTCCTGCGCCGTAATCTCCTCAAAGGTGTTGACGGTCATGAACCTTCTGCCGGCCGAAGTCGGTTTAAATCCCCGTATACCCATACCTATACCCCTTCGTAGAACTCGATCGTATCGCCTTCTTTGAGCGTCACGACCGCCTTCTTCCAGTCAGGACGCAGATAGGCGTGCCGGCCGAAGCGTTTGGCCTTGCCCTTGACGACCATGGTCTTGACGTCCATGACGTGCACCTTGTAGAGCCGCTCCACCGCGTCCTTGATCTCGATCTTGTTGG
>JAKQBR010000285.1 GCA_029574005.1 Deltaproteobacteria bacterium
GGCCGGCATCAACGCCGCCTTGGCGGTCAGGGGGCAAGACCCGTTCGTGCTCGACCGTTCAGAGGCCTATATCGCGGTCATGATCGACGACCTGACCACGCGCGGCACCAGCGAACCTTACCGCCTGTTCACCTCGCGCGCCGAATACCGGTTGCTCTTGCGCGAAACCAACGCCTTGTTCCGGCTTTCATCACGGGCCTTCGATCTCGGGCTCATTACACGCGCACGCCACGAACAGGTCCAAGAGCTCTCCTCCCGGATCGAAGAGCTACGGGGCATGATGACGCGCACAACCGTGGTCATCCCGGCGGGACTCACAGCGGAGAAGATCGACCCCGGGGAAAAGATCTCACTGGAGCGTCTGCTCAAACGGCCGGAAATCCATCTCGACGACCTGCAGCGCCTTAACCTCGTGCCGCCGCTGCCGAGACTGGTGGGCATCGAGGCTGAGACCGCCATAAAGTATGCCGGCTATATCGAACGCCAGCTTAAGGAGATCGGGCGCCTCAAGAACCTCGAACATATCCGCATACCGGACGACTTCGACTATACCGCTCTGCCGGGCCTGTCCAACGAGCTCAAGGACCGGCTGACCTCGGTGCGGCCGTCCACTTTGGGACAGGCCATGCTCATCGAAGGCATGACCCCGTCCGGCATCCAGGCCGTCAAGCTGGGATTGCAATCCTCATAGATTCTGATTGCGTATGGCCGCCAGGATTCCGGCCTGGCGTTTATACACATACTGGCGCACACTGATGAGATCGGTCTCGTTGAATATGAGGGTCATGCCGTAGGTGAAGAGATCCGCGCGCAGGGCCTCCTTGACCACCGTATTGGCGTTGCCCAGGATCACTTTGCCTCCGGGAAGCGCAAGCGCGACGGGGTAGACCGTGTGCAGGTTAACGCCCGCAAACGGTGTGCTGAAGCCGATCCCGCCCTCGCTCACGTCCCGTACGGCAAAGCTTTTCGTGGAGCTGTTCTCGGGCAGGATATGGACGGTTACCGGGTCCTTGACATCAGGCTCCACGCGGAAAAAACGACGTTTATTATCGAAGATACTCACCGGCAGCAGGGCCGTGATCTTATCCATCACCGTATGCACCACGCGCAGTTCGAATCCCAGCGAGTCCTCATCGGTGGTCATATAGGCCATCAAAGGCTTACCCTTGGCCATAGCGTGATAGAGCCCCACGAATTCTCTGGGGTTGAATTTATCGAGCACCAGCTTGGTCTCGACCTCGCCCACCATCTGAATGACCTCGCAGGTGACGCTCAAGGTGGGCAGGTCTTCCCGGAACTGGCAGGTGACCAACAGCCTGGCCCGATGCCGCATGACCTGGCGTATCATATCCTTGATCTCGTCCACATCCCTGGTGGCCTTGGAAGGCAGGCGTTGAGGAAGCTGCACCGGTTCGACCTCGGGCGTGATCGCCTCTTGGCTCAGGCGCAGAAATGTCAGGAACCCTACCATCATGGGTTTGCCGAAGCGCGAGGCGTCCATAAAGAGCACACCCTGGCTGGCCATATCGCTGATATTCATGAACAGCGTCTCACCCTGGGTATAGATAATAATGGGGCCCACGATGCCGCGGTCGCGGATGTGTCCGACGACCTCGCCATAGTTCCTGAAAAAAGGCAACATGATGATGTCGCGGGACTGTCCGTCCTTTAAAACCTCATACAGCAATTGCTTGACTCCCAGGATCCTGCTGGGAAACTCCTGGCCGGAAAGCCCCAGGTCCTTGGCGATCTCCCCGGCGATCCACAGGGTGCAATTACCCATCCATTATTCCCCGTAGGCACCCATGTCGTTCAGCGTACGTTGCGCCTGTTTGCCGAGCGGTCCATCCTTGTCCAGGCGTACGACCTCGCGCAGGTGCTCGATCGCGGACGGATATGCCTCGATCTTGATATACAGCAAGGCCAGCTCCCAATGCGCCTCGGTGAAATCGGGGAATTCCTGGATGGCATGCTTGAAGGCATTTTCAGCCTCGGCGTTTAACCCTTTCTGGACATTGAGTTTGCCCATCAGGAGCCAGGCCGGGGCATAGTGAGAGTTCTTCATCAGCGCGGTATTCAGTCGGTTCTGGGCCTCCTCGATTTTGCCCTGTATCACGGAGATGACCGCCATGTTATAGAGGGTATATTCGGGAGTGGTGTACATGTCGTCCCTCAGGGCCTTCTCGAAGCTGTCCATGGCCTCGTCATACCGCTTGAGGCCGCTGAGGACATCGCCCTTGAGGTTGTATGCCTCGCTCTTCATCCCCGGATGTTCGAATCCAAGCCTGTCTCCGTAACGGATGGCCTTGCCCACATACTCCAGGGCCAGCTGCGGCTTGCCCCATTGACGATAGGTCAGCGCCAAACCGTAATAGACCTCGGGATCCGTTGGGTTGGCTTCCTCGGCCTTCTTGAGATCGATCAGGGCGCCCTGGAGGTCATTCTTGGCGATCTTTTCCATGCCGAGCTTTACCATGGGGCGCGAAATATCCCGTTTCTGCGCCGACATGGTGGCGCATGAAGCCAGCAGCGATATGACGAGCAACATCAGAACATTTTTCATCTTCATATGCATTCCCCTTTGTTGCAGTATATCGTCAAATGGTTTTTTTTATTCAAGCAGAACTTCCATCCGTCAGCCGCGCGAGGCCGCACCGTTCACCCCATCCCGTCGGATGCACCGCCGGCCAGCTGTCCGCAGGCGGCCTGGATGTCCCGACCGCGTTCCCGGCGGATCAGGACGCTGAAATCACGCGCCTTGAGGTAGGCCTGGAAGGCCAGCACCGCCTCGGGTTCGGGGGCCGTGAACGGCGCTCCCGGCCACGGATTAAAGGGTATCAGATTCACCTTGCAGCGTACGCCGTGCAGGATCTTTACCAGCGCCTTGGCGTCCGCGGGCCCGTCATTGACGCCTCCCAGCAGGACATACTCAATGGTGATACGCCGGCGGGGGGGTAACGGATAGTCCCGCAAGGCCTGTATCAGCTGAGGCAGCGGGTATTTGGCATTGATCGGCATGAGCGCGGTTCGCTTCGCGTCCATGGCGGCGTTCAACGAAACGGCCAGGCCCGCGCGGGTATCCCCCCAGAGCGATCCGAGGCGTGGGATGATGCCGCAGGTGGATATGGTGATACGGCGTGTGGAGATGTCCGGCCCCTGCTCGTCGGATAAGATGCGCACGGCCTGGACTACATTGGCATAGTTGAGCAGCGGCTCGCCCATGCCCATGACCACGATATTGCGGAACAACCGCTCGGGATAGCGCCGCATGGGCATGAACACCTGGGCCAGGATCTCGCCCGGGGTGAGATTTCGCCTGAATCCCAGTTGCGCGGTGCAGCAGAAGCGGCACCCCATGGCGCAGCCGACCTGGGATGAGATGCAGATGGTCCAGTGGTCTTCCTCGGGGATGAGCACGCTCTCGATAATCTGCCCGTCAGCGAGCCGGTAGGCGAACTTTTCCGTCGTATCGGAGGCCACCTGGTGCCGGGCGACGCTCGGGTATGCGATCACGGCTTGGCTCGCGATCCGCTCGCGCAGTTCCTTGGGCAGATTGGACATCCGGGCGATATCATCGATACGCTTCTGGTAGAGCCATTGAAATACCTGATTGCCGCGGTAGGGCTTGTCGGCGATCAGGGTCGTGATGGCTTCGCGGTCAAGGTCGAGCAAATTGATCATCGTACACGTCCCGCCTCCCTATAACCAATGCATGCATATTGTTCAATGCCAAAAGATGACGAGCCCCCAGCCTAGAGACATGAGACCTGCGGACAAGCAGGTTTTAAGCAGTTGACAAATCCTATGCTCCTAGTCTATTAGAAGTCACTGGGCGGGCATAGCTCAGCTGGTAGAGTGTCAGCTTCCCAAGCTGAATGTCGCGGGTTCGAACCCCGTTGCCCGCTCCAGAAATGCGAGCGCGAGGGAGGGAGAAGTGGGCTTTTGCCCACTTTTTTGTTTCATATGCGAGCGGAAGAGATCTCGGAAAAGGTGCGCGGCGCCGTGAGCGGCGAAGTCTCGGCGATGGGATTCGATCTCATCGAGGTGAGCTTCAGCCAGGGGCTCCTGCGGCTGACCATCGATACCCCCAAGGGGGTGACGCTCGAAGACTGCGTGGCCGTGACCCGCCGCGTGGGACTCACCCTGGACGCGATGGATTATATACCAGGACGCTACCGTCTCGAGGTTTCTTCGCCGGGCCTTACCCGCAAGCTGGTCAGCCGCAGGGATTACGAGCACTTTGCCGGCCGCCGGGTGAAGCTGGTCCTGAAACAGGGGAGCAGGCGCGGGATACTCCAAGGCCTGGAAGGGGACAGCGTGCGCCTTGAGGTGGACGGAGCGACGGAAGACATCGCTTTGGCGGATATTATCAAGGCCAATCTCGACTTTGAGTTTTAGGGAGAGGGTATGGTTTTAAATATATCGAAGGTGATCGAGCAGATCGTGAAGGAAAAGGGGATCAGGCAGGATGACCTGGTCCACGTGGTGGAGGCGGCGGTCCTCTCGGCGGCCAAAAAGGTCTACGGCGACTACCCCAACATCGAAGCCCAGTATAATCCCGAGATCGACGAGGTCGAGGTCTTCCAGTTCAAGGTCGTCTCGGACGATGTCACCGAACCCTACATGCAGATCGATCTCGAGAACGCTCGTCATCTGGACCCGAGCTGCGAGATCGGGGACGAGCTGGGCGAAAAGCTGGACACCTCCAAGCTCGGCCGCATCGCCGCGCAGAACGCCAAGCAGGTCATCATGCAGAAGGTCAAGGAGGTTGAACGCGACGCGGTATACAAGGAGTTCATCGACCGCAAGGGCGCGATCATATCCGGGTTCGTGCACCGCTTCGACCGCCGCGATGTGATCGTGAACCTCGGCAAGGCCGAGGCCATCCTCAAGGAGAAAGAACAGATCCCGGGCGAATCTTTCCGCCGCGGCGATCGAGTGCAGGCCTACATCCTGGATGTGACCAAGTCGCTCAAGTCGCCGCAGATCGAGCTGTCGCGCACGCATCCCAAGTTTCTGGAGAAACTCTTCGAGATGGAGGTGCCCGAGATCGCCGAGGGTATTGTCGAGATCGTCGCGGTGGCCCGCGAGCCAGGGGTGCGGGCCAAGATCGCCGTACGATCGCACGACACAGGGGTGGACCCGGTGGGCACCTGCGTTGGGGTCAAGGGCGCGCGTGTCCAGAACGTCATCCAGGAACTCAGGGGCGAGCGTCAGGATATCGTGGTGTGGTCGGAAGACCCGGTGCGCTTTGTCTGCAATGCCCTCTCGCCCGCGCGGGTCTCCAAGGTCATCGTTGACAAAGGGGCGCGGGCCATGGACGTCGTGGTGGCGGACGACCAGCTCAGTCTGGCCATCGGCCGCAAGGGCCAGAACGTACGGCTGGTTGCCAAGCTGACGGGCTGGAAGATCGACGTGCGTTCCGAGGGCATGGAAGAGGTGGTCTCCTCGGAAGACAAACACGCGCTGAGCCGCCTGGATGAGATCGACGAGGCCCTGGCGGAAGCGCTTCAGGAAGAGAAGTTCCGGACCATCAACGATCTGGCCAAGGCCACGGTGGAAAAACTCATCGAGGTGGAAGGCGTTGATGAAGAACTGGCCAAGCTATTGATTGAAAAGGCGAACCGGATCATACATGAGGGATAGGACCTTTCCTATGCGGCAGTGTCTGGGATGCAAAGGGGTGTTCCCCCGGCATGAGCTCCTGCGGCTCGTGAAACAGCCGGACGGTGCCGTATGCTTTGACGCCTCCCGGCAGGCACCTGGCCGCGGAGGGTATGTGTGCCCGGATGTCGCCTGTCTGCGCAAGGCCTCCAAGGCCAGACATCCGCGCTTCAACCTTTCCCTTACCGAGATCGGGACCATCGTGAAAGAAATGCGGAAACACTACGCCGGCGGGATCGCCCGCACGGTAGAGCGTGCGGCGAGGATGGGGTATCTGAAGGAATCCGGCGTCGAGGACTGGTCGGACCCGCTCCGTATCGCCCGCGCCTTGTGCGAACACAACCGCCCCGGCGTTGAACCCGGCGGATATGCCGGTCCTGCCCCGATCAAGGATGGTCACCCTTTTCTGACCGCGCTTGCGCGGGATCTGCAGTTACTTGAAAGGTTGTCTTCTGAGGTGTTCTAGCATGAAAAAGATGAGAGTGTTTGAATTAGCTGCCAAGCTGGCCATCGAGGCCAAGGACCTGCTCAAGATCGCCAAGGACCTGGCCATCTCCGTCGAGAACAACATGAGCATGGTGGATGTGCATGACATCGAACGCATCAAGAAACGGCTCGAGCGGGAGAGCGAAAAACAGCATGAGGAGGTCAAGACCGAGGCCTTTGAAGAAGAGCGGGTCAGCTCGAAGGTGATTAGACGGCGCGCCCGCACGGCCGCGCCGGTGGAGGCCGAAGCACCCAAGGAAGAGGAGGCCCCCGCAAAGGCGGAAACCCTGGCGGAGGCCGAGATCGCAGCCCCGCCCGCGAGCGAGCCAGCTCCCAAGGCCGCCCCGGCCAAAGAGCGACCGACCAAGGCCGAACCCGAGATCGAAACCGCACCCGCGCCGGCGGCGCCTGTGGCTGAACCCGAGCCGGCCCAAGCACCTCAGGAAAAAGAAGCCCCTCCGACGACAACGACCACCGAGGAAGAAGAAGAGAAAAAAAAGAAAAAGGCCAAGAAGAAAGGCAAGGGGGAGGCTGCGGCCCCTGAGGTCGTGGAGGACAAAGCAGCCCGCGCGCCGGCCAAGAAGGCCCCCAGGTTCAAAGAGAAAGAGAAGG
>JAKQBR010000297.1 GCA_029574005.1 Deltaproteobacteria bacterium
CAGCATCGTGAGTATCAAGGGTTCGCGGTGGGCGTCTTCTACGGACTGCGCAAGAAGGTCACGGACATGACCCGCTATATCCGGCTCCTGGCGCCCCATGCGGAAATCGGCACCCAAGGCAAATACGAGGGCGGCGCCTTCTTTTTGTCGAATACCTCGCCCGGACACGCCCCGGACGGCAAACAGCTGTTTTTCATCGAGAGGTTTTACGGCAAGGAAACCGAAGGCGATTGGGATGCCATCGAGCGCACCGTGGAGAACTTCCGGAAATGGATGCCTGAATTATTCGAGACCTTGAAAGCCCAGGGTCTGTGTTCCGATTCCTTCGCGGACGTCGTGGAGATGGAGAAGGTGGGCGTCCATCAACCATCCTGGGGCGTGGTGCAATGGACCACGATTCCCAATCCGGAGATCAAGGCGCCCGGTATCGAGGGACTGTACTTTATCGGAGATACGGTCAAGGCCGGGGCATGGGGGTATGACCTGGCCGCGGCATCCGGCGTCGACGCGGCCGAGATGATCTTGGCGCGCTGAAGCCGGGCTGATGGAGAGTAACGTTCATAGTACATGGTGTGCAGGGAAGAGCGGGAAACGTCACGGGCATGCACCATCATGAGGCATGGACATCCGATGTACGACAGCATGACGATCAATGATCTCCTCGACATCAATGTGAGGAGGTTTCCTCAAAAGACCGCCCTGGTCTATAGAGCGCGCCGAATCACCTATTCCGAGATGGGCCGGCGCATCAATCGGCTGGCCAATAACCTGCTTGAACTGGGGGTCGGCAAGGGCGACCGCGTGGGCCTGTATTTCTACAATTGCCATAACCTTGTCGAGGCCTTCTTCGCCACCTTGAAGATCGGGGCGGTGGCGGTGCCGGTAAACTTCCGCATGCATCCCCACGAGGTCAAATGGGTTCTGGACAAAACCCGGTGCTCCACCCTGATGTACAGCGAGCGTTTTTCGGCCACGATCAACGCCTTGAATGGCGGTCTCGGCACGGCCCGGCGCATCGTGTACTGCGGGGCGAACATACCCGCGGGCGCGCATGATTTAGAGTCACTCTGCCGGGAAGGCAATGCCGAGCCCCCCGGCGTGGTCCTGAATCCCGATGATTGGGCCAGCCTGATGTTTACGGGCGGGACCACGGGCGAGCCCAAGGCCGCGATTTATACGCATCGCAGTTACCTCTGGCAATGCCTGATCAACATGCTCACCACCAGACTGCAGAGCGACGAGGTATACCTGAACCATCCCCCCCTGTTCCATCTGGCCGGCATGGGGCAGACCCTGGCCGTTCTGGCCGCCGGGGGGAGCGCCATCATCGTCGATACCCTGAATCCGTTGGAGATCCTGGGCCTGATCCAAAGCGAGCGCATCACCTTTCTCTACCTGGTGCCGCCGCAATTGTATCGCAGGCTCACGGAGCATCCCGAGATCAGGAATTTCGACGTGAGCACGATCACGAAGGTCGTCACCTCGGCCGGGGGAAACAGCCCGGACATCGTGCGCTCGCTCTACGGCACATTCCCCAATCTCAAGCTCTGCCTCTACGGTTGGGGCCAGACCGAGACCGGCTCGGGCACCGTGCATGAACTCACCGCGGACATGGCCGTGAAAGAGCCGGAAAAGACCCAGAGCGTGGGCAGGCCCATCGCCTTTACCGACATCAGGCTCGTTGATGATGAAGGGGCCGAGGTGCCGGTCGGTGAGATGGGGGAAGCCATTGTGCGCACCCCCTCCAGTTTCATCGGTTACCTCGACCGGCCGGAGCTGACCAGCGAGATCCTCCGAGACGGCTGGGTCCACTCGGGAGACATCTTCGAGCAGGATTCCAACGGGTTCTATTACCTGAGGGATCGCAAGAAAGACATGGTCAAATGCGGCGGAGAAAATGTCTTCGCCCAGGAGGTGGAGGCCGTGTTGCTCACGCACCCGTGCGTGGATAATTGCGCGATCATCGGCGTGCCGAGCGTCAAATACGGCGAGGGAATCCTGGCCGTCGTGAAGGTCGCTGAGGGGAAGAACCTTTCGCAAGACGAGGTCATACAATACTGCAAGGAACGCCTGGCGAGCTATAAGAAGCCGCAGGGGGTGGTCTTCATGGATGGTCTTCCCTTGAATTCCCTGGGAAAGATCCAGAAATTCAAATTACGTGAAATGCTCAAACATATACAACTTGATTGAACCGGAGGTGCATTGGTGGGAAAGATTGATGATATCGCGGCGGCCTATGGAACCCAGACCATCATAACGCCTTTTACCCCGGTCATTGAAGATTATCTCAGGACCACGGTCCGGTGCGGACTGGGCTGGGACGCGGCCTGGTTCTACGCTATCGTGCAGACCAAGAAAGGCAAGCGCTACGGCCTGACCAGGGGGTATGAAAAGGCCAGTTCGAGTAATTTCATGTCCTGCAATATGCTGGACGATCCATCCGAGATCTCTCCCCGGCTCTTCAAGCGCATGTACGTTGGTTTCTGCTTCCATGAAAAGGTCAAGGACAAGGACATGGTTATCGCCCAGTCGGCGCCATCCAAGCACCACTTCAAGGTGGTGATCGAGCCGCAGCGGTTCCACTGGCAGGAGGAAAACGGCGAGGTGGATCTCCATCTCACGGCCCTGGGCCCGGCCATGCGCCTGTTCAGCCCCGGCGGCAAGATCAACGAAGAGACGTACTATACCTCGGAGTTGTGCGCCGTGACCGGGACCGTCATGGGCGAGGAGGTCAGCGGTTTCGGCGGCATGGATCAGGCCTGGCTGCCGCACGGCATCGCCTGGACCCAGTGCAAGACCTATCTCTACCACGAGTCTTACTGGCTGGTCTTCGCCAACCGCTATGAGGACGAGACCACGGATTATGGCATAGTAGGCTGCGGCCCCGGCGGCTGGAACCTGAGCTACTATGTTCAGAACGGCGTGCCCGTCACCAGCCATGACAATGAATTCAGGAACACGTACGCCGAGGCGGGCTACCCTTCGGAACTGGATATCCGGCTGGGCGCCAACCACTTCAAGTGGACCGCGGACTGCCGCCTGAACGAGATCAAGGGGCATGTGCAGTGGATGAGCGGCCGGATGATCAATCTGGGTGAGAAGAAAGTCCCCATAGCGAGCTATTCCCAGTTCGAATACCGGCCGTTCGGGCAGTTCCAGCAATGAGAAAGATCTGCCTCATCATAACGCTCGTCACGCTCGCCGCCAGCGGGGCATTGACAAGCACGGAATTCCCCGGCCTGTACGATGCCCGGTCGGCCGGCATGGGTGGGACCGGTGCGGCCTATCTCGATTCGGCCGCGGCCATGTATGCAAATCCCGCGGCCCTTGATCAGATCGGTAGGTCGGTATGGACGCTGGACTGCAGCACGGTCTGGTCTAAAATGCAGGCGCCCATGCCCGTGGTACGCTCGACCGGGATAGGGTATGAGCCGCTCGAGTCGGAACACGATATTTCGACGGTGTTTTTCATCGGCTTGGCATACCGCGTGCGGGATTGGATCGTGGTCGGGGCAGGCATGTATCCGACCTCCGGTTTCGGGGTGACGTATAAAGATTACCAGCCCATGCCCGAGGCCCTCCCTCACCTGAAGGTCGACCTGGAGGCCTATCTCGGCGTCATGGAGCTGGCGTTCCCGGTATCGGTGAGGATCCGCGATAATCTCTCGGTTGCCGTCATGTGGCGCCCCACCTATTTCTCTGAAACGTGCGCTACGCCGGTTATCGATCCCAATACTCATTCTTTCGCGACGAATTCCTCCGGCGCATCCGTGGGCGAGAACGATCTCGATATATCGGACTGGAACCTCAAAGGAATCCAGGTCGGCGTTTTCTATCAACCCGTGCCCAGGGTGCGGCTCGGTTTCAGCTATCGCAACAAGCTCAAATTCAAGGCCAAAGGTGATACCGACACGATCAATCCCGCCGATGGATCGGCCATTGCCCTGGATACCGTGGTCGATTACGCCGCGCCGCATCTGTTCCGCGGAGGGGTCGCCCTCATGCTCAGCGATAGAGTGCTCCTGGCCGCCGATGTAAAATACATCCTGTATAAAGATTCCAATGAAGATATGACGACGGCAACAACGCTGCCCGGCGGCACGCAGCTGATTGATACCCTGGAAACTCGCTGGGAAAACACAGTGGAAATAGCCCTCGGCGGCGAATATGAGCTCAGTGACCGGCTCGCGGTCCGCCTGGGATATTCCAACCATAACTCCGCGACACCGGAGGCATACGCGAGGGCCTTGTGTCCCTCGCCGGGCACGATGCACACGTTCCATACGGGCCTCGGCGTGAAGGCCATGAAAGATTTCACGGTTGATCTGGGTATCTCTTACCTGTACCTCGACAATACTATCACGACCGCTACCGACACCACGAACGTCGGCAGATACAAATCCGAGTGCGGGGTGTTTGCGTTATCCGCCACCTATCGTAAGTAACCTGGGAAGAATCGCTGAAGGCTGGCGACAAATTCACCGGCGATCGTATTGTGTTCGCGTAAAGGCAGGAGATCGAATGAGGGGGTAAAAATGAACAAGGCCTACGATACGATCATCATCGGCTCGGGTTGCGGGGGAAGCGCCGCCGCGGCGCTGATGAGTTACCTGGGACACAAGACGCTCCTCTTGGAAAAGAACAAGGTTATCGGCGGCAAGGCGCCCCTCTTTGAAAAAGACGGCTTCAAGCTCGATCATGGACATGTCCTGTCCCGCAGCGACAAAGGGCCGCACGGCGAGGTCCTGCGGATAGTACGGTGCCGGGACCTGATACCCAAGTTTTCCTATGCCAAGGACTGGCCCATCAAGGGCCTGCTCGGAGAGCAGTTGCTCGATCTGTACCCCAATCCCGTGCATTTCTTTTTAACCGGCAAAGGGTTTGCCTTTGCCCGCAAGATCGGTCTTACGCTGCCCCAGGCACTGGCCGAGGCCAAGATGAATCTCCGCATCCTTTTCATGACTGAGAAACAGATAAAACACTACGACAACGTCGACTTCCAGACCTTCATGACGCCCTACAAGGGCAATCCCTATATGAAATCGATCCTGGAGTGCTGTGCCGTGGGGCTGTTCGGATGCCCGGCCTGGGAGGTCTCGGCCGGCGAGATGATCCGGGTCTTCCGCAGCAGCAACCGATGCCAGGGGGCCGCCGGATATCCCGTGAACGGCGAGGGTGTATCCGCGGTGCCCAATTCGTTCGTGCGCGCGGCCAAGCGGCTCGGCGCCGAGGTCATGACCGGGGCCGCTGTGCAGAACATCATCATCGAGCACGGCGAGGCCAGGGGCGTGGTGGTGAACGGCGAACGGATCCTGGCCAGGCGGGTGATCAGTAACGCCGGGATCATGCCCACGGTCATCAAGCTGGCGGGCCGGGAACATTTCGACCCCGGTTATGTGCGCATGATTGAGAACCTGAAATACGCGTGCAGCGGCTTCAGTTTCAAGTTCGCCCTGAGGAAGAAGGTGACCAAGTATGCCTGGGGCGGCGATATGCCGCTCAACATTGCAAAGAGCTACAACGATATGGTGGCGGGCAAAAAACCGGAAAAATTCATCGTGATGTTCGTGGCCTCATCCAACATCGACCCCAGCCTGGCGCCTGAAGGCTGTCAGACCATCTCCTGTATCTCGGGCGGACCCGTTATGGAACCGGGACAGTTCAACTGGGACCCATGGATGGAGGCTGTAAAGGGACAGATTGAAAGACTGCTGCCCGGTATCACCGAAAACACGATCTTCTGCCGGGTGGAGAATCCGGATCAGATAGCCAGGTTCAACGGCCGGTTTTACGGCGACTCGGTCGGCGCGGCTCAGAGCGCCCGCCAGATGGGAGACATGCGGCCCTCCATGATATCACCGGTAAAGAATCTGTATTATGTGGGCACGGACGTCGGTTGGGGAAGCGTGGCGACCGAGGCCGCGGCCTTGAGCGCGATGTATCTGTACGATCATCTCAAGCAGCCGCAGGGAAGGTGACGGGAAAGGGGGCCTCTTCGCCCTGGCGCGGATCACTACGCACGGGAAAGCGCATTTTTCGGGCACACATATTGCTTTGGGGTACAGGAGATATTTCACATCCAGTATCGAATCAGCCAATTGATATCATAAGGAGGGTAACTATCATGGGGAACGCTAAACTGCTCGGCATGATCATGGTCATGGTTCTCGGCTCTACGGTTTTTGCGCAGGAAGCGGCATGGGAGAAGGTGAAGGACAGCGACGGCATCTCGGTATATATTCGCAAATCCGCGACCAGCAGCGCATACGAGTGCAAGACCAGGGGTATCGTCAATGCCAATGTGGCGTCCATCGAGGCCATGCTGCGTGACCCGAATTCCATGCAGGAATACGTCATCAACACCAGGGATGTGAGCATCGTTGAGGTGCCGGGCTATGAAAAACCGACCAAAGACATGAATTATGTCTATGCCAGGGTGGACATGCCTTGGCCGGTTTCGGACCGTGATAACGTAGGGGTGGTCAGGTTCACGGTCGATCCCAAGACCGGGACGCTCTACTGCCGTGGTCATGCGATCAAGACCGATGTCAACAAACGTCCGGACGTCATCCGCTGCCCGGTCAACACCCTGAATTATACGGTAATCCCCATGGACGACCGGCATTCAGAGCTTACGATACATTCCATGATCGATCCGGGTGGAAGCGTGCCGGTCTCCGTGGTCAACTTCTTCGCCAAACACGGTTCGGTCTGGGGCTTCAAGAAGCTGTGCTCAATAGCCACCAAGGAGAAGTACAGACGCGAAGGCCCGCTGGTGACTACCACCCCTGAAACGACAGAGACGATGAGCTCACTGCCTTGAACGGCACCCGTGCATGCCTTGGGGGGCCTTCCGTCGACTTACCGCACCGGGGGTCCCGTGGTGCTGGAGGAGATCCGCCGGGCGGCGTGATATACGACGAATCATTCTATTTAACGGCCGCTATCGTTGGATTTAATGGTATCGGGGTCCGCGGCAATGGTCCTGTAGGGTTCCATCTCTCAGGAACCCATCGACCACACGGGACCAGGTCGGCTGGTGTGATAATGTTCTGTATTATTGAATGCATATCATGCCGCGCAGATGCCTTTTCGTATCGCTTGGCACTGGGCTCATGTTTTTCCCCTGGGCACGTATATTGCTACTGCTGTGATGTTTGATGGGGGGGACGAGTCGTATCTCCCTGTAATGTAATGATTTCAAGAAAGATATTCATAGCGGTGAGGGTATGTCGAGGCGGGACCGGTTCGCAGACCGGTCAACCCGGTTAAGCCTGCTATGAATAGACACAATGAAGGAGGTAGGCACGATGTCGGTCGCTTCAAAGGATGTGTTCGCGCTCTTCGAGAAGGCATATCGCCTCGGGGCCATGGAGAAAGGCAATAAGATCCTCGGCGAGGCCCTCGAGAACGCGGTGGGCCAAGGGATTTCCTTGATCGATCTGCTCAGCGTCATGGATGAGAACGCCACGGAGGAGAACCTGGCCAAGGCCGAGCGCCTGGTGGATCGATATGGGTGGGCATTCAAGCTTTTGTCCAATGATACGCTGATACGGCTGGGCGGGTGGCTCCTCTCGTTCGAGGTTGTGCGCCGCAAGGGGGTGCGGTTTCTCACCAAGGCCATGGTGCAGGCGGTGCGTGGCGAGGCATAAGGGGGGTAAGGGATGGCAAAGAAGGAAGCGTTGAAGGAAAGACTGAGCGCGATCGTGGGGAATGATCGCTATGCGGATTGTGCCCGGGACCTGAGTCCCTATGCGACGTGCCTGTGGCCCGTGGCTGACGGCAAGCCGGTCTGCGTGGTGAGGCCCAGCAACCGGAATCAGATCCAACATATCATGCTGGCGGCAAACGATCTGGATATGAATGTCGTCCCGGTTTCCTCCACGGGACCGCGCGTACGCGGCGATTCCGTTCCCACCGGCGAAGGCATCGTGGTGGACCTCTCCTCCATGGATAAGATCATACGGGTCGACGGCAAGAACAACGTCGCCATGATCGAGCCCGGCGTTCACTTCGCCGAGCTCAAGGCCGCGGTCGAGAGGCAGGACATGAAACTCTTCATGCCGCTCCTGCCGCGTCCGACCAAGTCGGTCCTGGCCAGCTATATGGAGCGCGAACCGGTTACCATCCCCAAGTACCACTGGGACATGATGGACCCGGTGCTCTCAACCGAGATCGTCTTCGGCAACGGCAACGCCATGCGCACCGGTTCGGCCTGCGGTCCGGGCAGCCTGGAAGAGCAGTGGAAACACGGCCTGGCCCAGAAGAACAATGAAGGTCCGGCCCAGACCTCCTATGGCCGCGTGGTCCAGGGCGCCCAGGGTACCTACGGGATCGTCACCTGGATTTCTCTGCGCCTGGGCATGAAACCGCGCCTGAACAACTACTATTTTGCGCCGGATACTTCTCTGGAGCGTCTGATCGAGTTCGCCTACAAGGTCAGCCGCCTGAAGTACGCGGACGAGTTCTTCATCCTCAATGCGCAGGCGCTGGCCACCATGCTGGGCAAAGACGCCTCCGAGATCAAGACATTGAGAGCCAGGCAGGCCCCCTGGACGGCCGTCTACAACGTCTGCGGCTACCGGCACTTCCCCGAGAAGCGCATGCTCTATCAGGAAAAGGGCATTATGGAATTCGCGCAGTTGACCGGCGTGAAGATCGATCGCGCGGTCATCGGCGCCAGCGCGGCGAAGATCCAGGACATTGTCGAGAATCCTTGCGAAGGAACCTATTGGAAGGAGCGGGCCCAGGGCGGTTATCGCGAGGTGTTCTTTCTCACCACCTTGGACAAGGCCCCCGGCTTCGTCGCCAAGGCCCGGGAGGTTGCCGTCAAGTTCAAATATCCGGCCGAGGAGATCGGCATCTATCTGCAGCCGGTCCTGCAGGGACGCATCTGCCACTGCGAGTTCACCTTCACGCATGATACGGGCAGCGACAAGGCCGTGATGAACGCCGACAGGATGTTCACGGAGATGAGCAAGGTCATGCTGGATGCCGGCGCGTATTATTCGCGTCCCTACGGGCCATGGGCGGACCTTGCCTATGCCAAGTGTCCGGAAGCGGTCACATTGATGAAAAATTTCAGAGACGTTGTGGACCCCAAGGGGATACTGAACCGCGGCAAGCTCTGTTTCAAGGAGGCGTAAGACCATGGCGTTAGAAGATTATACCAGAGATGCAGGCGGATGTTCACGCTGCTCGTCCTGCAAGTGGATCCCATTCAATAAGACGCAGAGCTGGCGGTATGCGAAGAACTGCCCGTCCGTGACGCGCTATAACTTTCATGCCTATTCCGGCGGCGGCAAGCTCAACATGACGCGCTCGCTGCTCGACAAGCGCAGCGAACTGTCCGATTACGCCGCCGAGGTCATCTACAAGTGCCAGATGTGCGGCGCCTGCGATATGGCCTGCAAGGTCTATCGTAACGATATCGACCTCATGGAGGTGCTCATGGAGCTCCGCACGCATTGCGTGCAGAACGGCTTCGTGAACGCGGATCACCTTGACATGATCGATCGCCTCAAGCGCGAGGACAATACCTTGGGCGAACCCAAGGCCGGGCGGGGCGATTGGGCCGACGGGATGGGCATCAAGGATGCCAATGTCGAAAAGGCCGAGGTGCTCCTGCACGTGGGCTGCCGCTTCTCCTTCGATAGGGACCTGTGGGGTGTCATACGCGGCGTGGCAGGCCTGCTGCAAAAGGCCGGGGTGGATTTCGCCATCGGCGGCAAGGCCGAGACCTGCTGCGGCGGCCGGGCCTATGAGATGGGTTATCGCGCCGAGTCCGAAAAGTACGTCGAGGATACGCTCTCACGCGTGAAGGCCTCGGGGGCCAAGACCCTGCTCACGGCCTGCTCGGACGGCTATGCGGCATTCAATTATCTCTATCCGCGCATGGGCAAGAGGCTTCCGGTCGAGGTCATCCATGTGACCGATTTCTTGAACCGCCTGGTCAAACAGGGCCGTCTCAGGCTGCGCAAGCGGGTTCCCCTGGTGGTGACCTACCATGACCCCTGCCACCTGGGCCGCATGAGCGAGCCCTATATTCCGGAATGGCAGGGCGACAAGCTCCAGCGTCCCCCGCGTTTGAAGCGCGCCGGCCTCAAGGGTATCTATGACCAGCCGCGCGAGCTCATCCAGGCCGTCCCCGGCGTGAAGCTGGTCGAGATGGAGCGCCGGCGCGAGTATTCCTGGTGCTGCGGCGCCGGCGGCGGCTGTTTCCAGGCCTTCCCGGACTTCACGGCCTGGACGGGCAATGAGCGGATCGAAGAGGCCCTTTCAACCGGGGCCGATGCCCTGGTGACATCGTGTCCCTGGTGCGAGCGGGTCTTCCGCGACTCCGTCAAAGAGAGCGGGGCCAAGCTGGCTGTGTATGACGTGACCGAGCTCATGCTCGCTTCTCTGGAATAGCCGTGGGGAGGATGTTCGATGCTTTACCCTGATATGTACAAGGAACTGGAAGACCTGCTCGGTCCCGAGAATATCACCCAGGAACCGTGCGTCATGGACAGCTATGCCTGGCAGCCGCTGTGGAACAACTCGGGCGAGATGTGGACCCCCCGCGCCGAGGCCGTCGTCCTGCCCGCCAGCGCGCAAGAATGCCAGAAGATCGTGCAGCTCTGCAATCAATACGGCGTGCGGTTCAAGGCCATCGCAACCGGGTGGGGTTCCACGGGGGCGTGCTGCGGGGAGAATACCATCCAGATCGACTTGCGCCGCATGGACAAGATCATCGAGATCGACGAGAAGAACATGTATGCCGTGATCGAACCGTATGTGTGCGGCAATCAGTTCCAGGCGGAATTGATGAAGCGGGGTCTGAACTGCCATATCATCTCCGCCGGAGCAGGGGCCTCGCCCCTGGCCAGCGCCACCTCCATGATGGGCTGCGCCCCGGACGGCCTCTCCATGGGCTGGAGTTCCCGCAACCTCTTGGGCGTGGAGTGGGTCCAGCCGAGCGGCGAGCTGATCCAGGTCGGCTCGCCCGGGTCGGGTTTAGGCTGGTGGACGGCCGAAGGTCCCGGCCCCGGCCTGCGCGGCATCTTCCGCGGCCGCTTCGGCGGTCATGGCGGCAATGGCGTCTTCACCAAATGCGCGTTGAAGGTCTACCCCTATGCCGGGCCGCCGAAGCCTGAGATCCAGGGCTTCTTGATGGACACCCTCTGCCCCATCCCGAAAAACTGCAAGCTCATCGTGCAGGTCTTCAAGGATCGTGATGCCATGGCCAGGGCCACCGGCGCCATTGCCGAGGAAGGCATCGGCCAGCAGTCCATGAAGGACGGCATAGGGTCCGCGCTATGCATCATGCTGCCCAACATGGTCAGGACGCAGGCGTGGGTGAAATCCAAGGCCCTCAAGGAAATGATGTCGGCCTTCAACTTCACGTTCCTGTGGATCCTGATGTGCCATTCCTCAGAGGAGCTCGATTTCCAGGAATCGGTCATGAAGCACGAGGCCCATAAGGTCGGCGGGATGCACTTCGATGCCGGCACCGGGCCGTTCGCGCAGATGTACTTCTGGACCATGGTGGACAATGCCATCTACCCGTTTGCCATGCGCGGCGGCGGCATGATGTTCACCGGTTACTCCAATGACGATTCCCACTATGTTGCCTGTGAATCATCGGCGGATACCGTGGCGATCAAGAAGAAGTGGATCGAAAAGGGCACCTGCCTCGATGACAACGGTGATGCCACCTGTCATTTCTTCTGCGAGGAGAACCTGCAGAGCCACTGCGAGGAACCGTGGCTGTTCGATCCGCGCATCAAGAGACATCGCGAAGGGGTTGAAATGATGGAGCGCGACCTGCTGGCCATGTGGATCGAACGCTGTCAGGAACAGGCCGGCGTGCTCATGCCCCAGTGTCGTAAGCTCTTGAGCTCCATGGAAGGCAACTTCAATGAGTATGTCAAGGGGCTCATGGGGAAGATCGACCCGAACCGGGTGGCGGATACGTTCACCTATGCGGACGAGGAAGATCTGTCATGGGAAAGGATGGATCCCGAGCTCATGAATGTCGAGGAACTCAAGGCCAAGCTGAACCGACTTATACCGGAGAGGACCTGGACCGGAAGGCCGGAACCGCTGGAGCCCGCCGCACCGGCAACGAAGGCGAAGACCGTGCAAGAAGAGGCGGCAAGGCCGCTAACGGCAAGGGCCGGTCTGGATGCCGTCTAAATGCACCGGCCGGATAAGGCTGACAGGCAACGCCGTTGATGTAAGCTGATGGGGGCATAGACCATGGCTGAAAAGAACGTTACCATATACGGGGCGGGGATGAGCGGGCTGGTGGCGGCCATCAACCTGGCGCGTGAGGGATACGCGGTGAGGGTGCACGAGCGGGAACCGGCCTACGGCGGATCGCGCATCTTCAATCCCTCGCTGCACATGACCCCGCTGGACGTGGATGAGACCTCAAACTACCTGGGAATTGACATCTCCAGCGCCTTTCTGCCGTTGACCGAGCTGATCGCTTACTTCCATGACCGTCCCGTGGGTTTCCCGGTCAAGGGCATCTATGCCGTGGAGCGGGGAGACCGGCCCGGCAGCCTGGATACCCTGCTCTATCACCAGTGTCTGGCGCTGGGCGTTGAGTTCGTGTGGAACTCAAGGCTGGACAAGCAGCAGCTCGATCATCTGCCGCCTCACACCATCATCGCCTGCGGCATGGACCCCGCGACCTACCGGCTCATGGGCATACCGCACATGATCTGGGAGGCATGGATTTCTTTCGGCCCTACCGATCTCGACACGCTGACGTGGGCATGGATGGATGAAGGCATCAACGAATACGGCTACATGACCACGGCCAACGGCATGTACTTCGATATGCTCTTTGCCATGGGGCAGCCGGTGAGCAAGGCATGCCTGCATAAGTATCAGGATTTCATGCTCCGCATCAAAGGCCAGGAGCACAAAGACTGGAAATACGCCACGGGCGCCAACCCCTTGGGCACCTGGAAACAACCCCGCCTGTCCTATGGGGACGCGGTGCTCTGCGGCACTATCTCCGGCACGCTGGACCCCATGATGGGCTTCGGCATCTCAGGCGCCCTGGTAAGCGGCAAGGTGGCCGCGCTCGCCATTACCGATCCTGCGCGGGCCGAGGCCGATTTCAAGCGCTTCACCCGCATGTATCGCTATGGCTATATCTTTAAGAAATATATCTGGTGGAAGCTCTTCCGTCCCTATGTGGGCATGATGGAAATGGGCATACGGATACTCGGTGCGGATAATATCGAAAGGGTTGCCAGGCGCGCGGTGGAAGAGCGCAAACACTGCCCCCCGATCATCCCCGGCTTTAACTTTCTGGGATGCAATTAGGGTTTTTCCATGTGCGATCAATCCGGACGGATGGGTTTGGGCGCTTTTTATCCGCCGTTTTTAAGGAGGACGAGATGAGGGAAACAGACAAGACTATTGCGCAGATATTCTGGGCAAGGGTTAAAGAGAACCGGGACAAGCCGCTGTTCATCTATCATTGTGAAGGCGATGATCCGCCCTTCATGCACGACGGCGTCTTACGGACCATGACGTATGGTGAGGTCGGCAGGAGGGTCAAGAACGCCGGGATGGGGCTGCTTGCGCTCGGCGCGAAGAAGGACGACGTCATCTCGATCATGTCAACGACCAGGCCGGAGTGGGTGATAGCCGATCTGGCGCTGTATTCCATCGGCGGCAGAACCGGAACGATCTATCCCAACAACCTGCCTGAAGTCGCCCACTACATCCTCGGAGACCTGGGCTCGTGCTTCCTCTTCGTGGAGGGAAAGGCAAGGCGCGACGGCATTCTGGCCCTCAGGGATAAAAATCCGCAGCTCAAGAAGATCATAACGATCGGTTGTGATGGCGGCGATGATCCTCTGTGCATGTCGTTCGAGGAGCTTCTCGAGCTTGGAGAGGCCAACAGCGCTCAGTACAGCGGCGCCTTTGAAGACGCGGTGGAGGCCGGCAAGCTCACCGACATCGCCACCTACATCTATACCTCGGGGACCACCGGCGTGCCCAAGGGGGCCGTGCACCGCCATGAATCGCTCATGTACACCGTGGCGACATGCGCTGAGTGGTTCCCTGCCGAACCGGGATACATCGACCTGAGCTTCCTTCCGATGGCCCATATCTTCGAGCAGTTTGCCGGGGCATTCCTGGACATCTACCGTGGAGACACAACGGTCGCCTTTGCGCGCAGCATGGAGACGGTCGCCGCGGATATCGGCATCATCAAGCCGCACTTCTCCCGGTCGGCGCCGCGGTTCTTTGAAAAGGTCTACTCATTGATATGGAGCAAGGCTGAGCAGCTGACCGGGCTGAGCTCAGAGCAATTCAAGCAGGCCCTTGCCGTCGCCAAACGGGTCAGGGTCGATGGCGAACTGGGGGGGAAGGCCGTTTCCGACTCAGACCGGCAGCTCCTGGAAAGGTATGATGCCGAGAACTTCTCCCGGGTCCGCAAGCTTGTCCTGGGCGGCAACCTCAGGTTTTTCGTCGCCGGCGGCGCCCCGTTCTCCAAAGAGATCAACGAATTCTTCTGGTCCATAGGGCTTCCGATCTATGAACTCTATGGCATGACCGAGACCGGTCCCGCCACCACCAACTATCCGGGATTTGTAAAGCCCGGAACCGTCGGCAAGAACTGGCCCGGTGAGAAATGGCCGGGGGGCGGCGGAGAGACGAAGGTCTCAGCGGAGGGGGAGATCCTCATGCGGGGCCCCAACGTCATGATTGAGTACCACAACAAGCCTGAGGAGACCGCCGAGGCCATCCGAGACGGCTGGATGCACTCCGGCGACATCGCCGAGGTCGACACAGACGGCTTCTACAAGATCACCGACCGCATCAAGGACATCATCATTACCGCCGGCAGCAAGAACGTCGCCCCGATCATGATCGAGGGGTTCTTGAAGGAGGCCCCGCTGATCAGTCAGGCGGTAGTCTACGGCGACAGGAAAAAGTACCTGACCGCGCTCATCACCCTGGACCAGGCCGAACTTGCCAGAGTGGCCGGACTCTTGGGCATCCGTGATGGACTGTCCTACCAGGAGCTTTGTGCGCATCCGAAGATAAGAGACGTGGTCAAGGAGATCGTTGCGGAAAAGAACAAGAAGCTGGCCTCGTTCGAGTCTGTCAAGGACTTCGCCATCCTGGACCGCGACTTCACGATACAGGAAGGTTACCTTACGCCGACCATGAAGATAAAGCGAAGGAAAATCTATCATGACTACGGCGGCATCCTCGATGCGCTCTACCCGCAGGAGGGCTGACAAAGGATTAACCCGAAAGGGGGATGGACGATGCTGAAGCCTGAAATGTACAAGGAACTGGAAGACCTGCTCGGTCCTGAGAACGTCACCCAGGAACCGAGCGTGTTGGACAGCTATGCCTGGCAGCCGCTGTGGAACGTCTCCGGAGACAGTTGGACCACCCGTGCCGAGGCCGCGGTCCTGCCCGGCAGCGCCGAGGAATGCCGGCAGATCGTCAGGATCTGCAATGCATACGGTGTGCGTTTCAAGGCCATCTGCACCGGCTGGGGTTCCACCGGGGCCTGCTCGGAGAATACCATCCAGATCGACTTGCGCCGCATGGACCGCATCCTCGAGATCGACGAGAAGAACCTCTACGCCGTGATTGAACCGCATGTGTGCGGCAATCAGCTGCAGGCCGAACTGATGAAGCGCGGGCTGAATTGCCATATCATCTCCGCGGGCGCCGCGTCCTCGCCCCTGGCCAGCGCCACGTCGATGATGGGCTGCGCCCCGGACGGCACCGCCTACGGCTGGAGCTCCCGCAACCTCCTGGGCGTGGAGTGGATCCAACCGAACGGCGAGATGATCCAGGTCGGCTCACCCGGGTCAGGCTTGGGCTGGTGGACAGCCGAGGGTCCGGGACCCGGACTGCGCGGCATTTTCCGCGGCCGTTTCGGCGGTATGGGAGGCAACGGCGTCTTCACCAAATGCGCCGTGAAGATCTACCATTATCCCGGTCCGCCGAAACCGGAACTCGATGGCTTCCTGCTCGATACCGCGCACCCCATCCCCAAAAACTGCCGGATGATCATGCAGGTCTTCAAGGATCGCGATTCCATGGCCAGGGCCACGGGCGCCATTGCCGAGGAAGGCATCGGACAGCAGGCCATGAAGGCCGGGAATGGTTCCGCCCTGTGCATCATGTTGCCCAACATGGTCAGGTCCAAGGCCTGGAAGACGTCCACGGCGCTCAAGGAAGTGGTTTCCGCCTTCAATCTGAGCTTCTTCTGGTTCCTGATCTGCAACTCCGAGGAGGAGCTGGATTTCCAGGAATCGGTCATGCGGCACGAGGTCCAAGAGGTGGGCGGGATGCAGTTCGACATGGGCAATGGGCCGATGGCGCAGATATACTTCTGGACCATGGTGGTTAATTCCATCTATCCCTATGCCATGCGCGGCGGCGGCATGATGATAACCGGCTACGCCCAGGATGACAGCCACTATGCCGCGTGTGATGCCTCGGCGGACACCGTGGCCATCAAGAAGAAGTGGATCGCCAAGGGGGCCTGCCTCGATGACAACGGCGACGGCACGTGCCATTTCTTCTGCGAGGAGAACCTGCAGAGCCACTGCGAGGAGCCCTGGCTCTACGATCAGCGCGTCAAGGAGCAGATCCACATGGTCGAACCCATGGAGCGCGATTTCACCGCCATGTTCCTCGAACGTTGTCAGGAACCGAGCGGCGTTATCCTGCCGCCGGCGCGGAAGCTCTTCAGCGCCATGGAGGCCAACTTCAACCAGTATCCCAGGGCCATGATGGAGAGGATCGATCCGAACCGTGTGGCGGATGCTTACATCTATTGCGAAGAGGCGGATCCTTCCACGACACGCATGGAACCCGAGGCCCAGGCCAAGATAGCCAAGCTCGTGACGGAAAGGGCCTGGAGCGGCAGACCGGAACCGCTTTAGCGTATCGTCAATATAATATTGTGTGTGGTCCATGTGGACATTGCATGCGAATGGGAGGGGGTAAAGGCATGGCTCAGAAGAACGTTACCATTTATGGGGCCGGGTTGAGCGGGCTGGTGGCCGCCATCAATCTAGCCAGGGAAGGACACAAGGTTACGGTGCACGATCTGGAAAAGAAGTACGGCGGGTCGAGCGTCTTCAACCCCTCGCTGCACATGACACCGCTCGACCTGGAGGACACTTCCCGCTATATCGGGATAGACATCTCCAGCGCCTTCCTGCCGTTGAACGAGTTGCTGGCGTACTTTCATGATCTCGAGGTGGGTTTTCCTTTCAAGGGCTTTTACGCCGTGGAGCGGGGAGACCGGCAATCCAGCCTGGATACCATACTGTACAACAAGTGCCGGGAACTGGGTGTCGAATTCGTATGGGAATCGCGCCTGGACAAGAAGAACCTCGAACACCTGAGTGCCGATACCATCATCGCCTGCGGCCTGGACGCGGCAAGCTACAGGATCATGGACCTTCCCTGCGCGATTTGGGAGGCATGGATATGCTACGGGCCTTCCGATTTGAACCCATTATGCTGGTGCTGGATGGATGAGTGCATAACCGAATACGGGTACTATACCGTGGCCAACGGCATGTACTTCGATATGCTGTTCAGCAACGGCAAATCCGTGAGCAAAGAGGCCCTGCGCAAGTATCAGGACTTCATGTATCGCATCAAGGGCATAGAGCCGAGAGACAACTGGCGATACGTGACCGGCGGCGCCGGCGTGGCCAGCGTGAAACAACCCCGCCTCTTTTGGAAGAATGCCATCCTCGCCGGCACCATAGCCGGTTGCATCGATCCCTTCCTGGGTTTCGGCATCTCCGGAGGTTTGGTAAGCGGGAAGGTCGCGGCCACGGCGGTCACCGACCGGGCCAAGGCCTTAGCCGAGTTCAAGCGCTTCACCAAGCTGTTCCCGTACATGTATCTTCTCAAGACCTATGTCTGGTGGACGCTGATCCGTCCGCACGTGGGCATGATGGAGCGGGCCATGCGGCTGGCCGGTCCGAAGAACGTAGAGAAGATCGCGAATGTCTTCGTGAACAAGCGCATCACTCCGCCGATTATCCCCGGTTACAACGTGCTGGGATGCAATTGACACGGCTCTGTGAGGGTCTGACTTGGCGGTCCGGGCGGAGTTCTGAACTGCCTTTCACCGGTACGCGGGTTTGACGCGGGAGGCGACATGGACAACAGTTTGTATGTCAAGTTGTTTGAATATGGGACCTATGTCGAGTTTCTCATCGCGGTGGTACTGATGTTCACCATTTTCAAGAAACATCGCGTGCTCCAATGGATATCCCTGACCGCGTTGTTGTCGTTCCCGATGGAGTGGTTTATCGACAACTTCATTCTGTTCATGCACTATGATGAGAAGTTCACCCCCATGTTCGGCCACTTCCCGCTGTTCCTGCCGTTCGCCTGGGCCTGGTTCTTCCCGCTGGTCATAGGAGTCCTCATGACCCAGGAACAACGGCTGCGGAAACTCCCGCCCGTCATGTACTACCTCGTGGTCTTCCTGATCTGGGTTGTCTGGGACTTCTTTGTGGAGGCGATCGCTTGCCACTTTGATCTCTGGGTGTATTGGCATCCCCGGGAGAGCCTGATCCCCGGCACCAAACTGCTGAAATCGGTGCCTCTGGCGGTGGCCGCGTGGTCAATGTTCATGTACTTGTTGTGCGTCTGGGCCAAGAAAAGATACGAGAGCGACCCCCAAGTCGGTTGGTGGCGGGGTTTCGGTGCCCTGTTCGGCAGGTACGTGGCGATCGCCGTCATGTGCCTTACGCTCGCGTCCATCCGTACCCATGTCATTCTGGGCTACGATCCCACGCCTTACGCCCCGCAGTGGTGGATCGACAGCGTACGATCCGGGAAGCTCCCTTTTTAACAGAACATGGAGATGACAATCTTTCCTCTTGGATATGGAAGATTATTTCCACAATGTGCAGGATAGGACACTGCTAGAGTGCGGACAATCGATCGTATCGTTTGCCGGTTCATGACAACTTCAGGAAAGGGAGGATGCTCTGGGTTGCTGTATGGACAAGGTTAACAAGTATTGTCACCGTTCGCACATTTCTGAGAGGATTTTCAGGCAGGTGATACGGTACTTTGCCATGGATCTCGAGGCCACAAAGATCGCGGAGCTTACGGGTATCAGCAGGAACAGTGTGAACCGCATCCTGAAAGCGCTGCGAAAGAGACTGGCGGAGCAGTGTGAAAGCCAGTCGCCCTTTTCTGAAAGGACCGGGTTGCGCGACGCAGATCCCGGCGCCAGGGGGGCACCGGGGAAAGACTGCCACGGATCTGGCGGCCAGACCCCTGTCTTCGGGATCGTGCAGTGCCAAGATAAGGTGTTCACCCAGATCATATCGGATTGCCCCAGAAAGACGCTGCAGGCCATTGTCAAAGGCCGGGTTGACGTGGGCAGCATCATCCCTGGCGACGGTTCGCATTCCTCTGTAGGTCTTGTGGATCTGGGCAATAAGAGACATTACCGCATGAACCCTGCAAGGGATGCATCCGCCGGTAAGAAGTCTGGCATCAATGGCATCGACAACTTCTGGGGGATAGCAAAGATGAGGCTGTCCAAGTTCCGCGGCCTCAATAAAAATACGTTCTATCTCCATGTCAAGGAAACAGAGTTCAGGTTCAATCACCGCAACGAAGATCTGTACAAACTGATGCTTCAAATGCTGAGGAACGATCCGCTCAAGTTGTCTTGAACTGCATTAAAATACGGGTCAATTTGCTGACTGTAAAAGTTAGCACGATGATTGCATTGCGCTGTGGAATGAGATTTGGCCCTGACGTGCTGAACCGGATGGCAGGTCTTTTGAGGAAAGGAGGATGAGATGAAATCCAGGATAAGAATACTGATCCCGCAGGTCCTCGTCATCTTGTGGTGTATTCTGCCCGCGTGCTCGACATCCAAAACAAAACAGACAGACCTTGACAGCCTCACCACCGAGGCCCTCTTCAGCGAAGATTCTCAGTACCGGTATCTCCATCAGCTGTTTGGAGACATGAGCTCCCGCGATCTGTTTGACCTTTCCGACAAGATGATGCTGAACATGGTCGCCGCCATGCGGGCGGGCGACGCCACCGCCGAGGATTTCCGGGACCTGAAGAAGATTATGAGGAATATCCATGACTGGATGGCGGCCTGGGAAACCGAGGATGATCCCGATCATACCCCCGGGGTCCAGATTCTCAGGATGATGATTGAACACAATGTGGGCGATCTCATGACCCGCTCCATCTACGCCGCCGGAGGGGACATCCTGACCAATAACGTGTTCCCCATGATGACCTATGTCATGGCCTGCGACGACCAGGTTGTGCAGGATGCCGTTGACGGGATCACCATCGATGATCTGGGTTTCAACACCGGCATACTCAAGGAGGGCGACTTCAAGGACATGATGTCCGTCGTGCATGGTTTCCTGGACACCGAAAATCCGGAATACAAGGATATCCGCAAGAAATGGGACGCGTTGGATGCCGCCATCGATAATGCGACGCTCGATGTCACGGTCGGTGATTTGAAGGACATTCTGCCGGATATGGATATCGATGATCTGGATACCTTGCCGGTCTTGATCGATGTGGCGCATGCCATACATCAGCTCTACGATGAAGACCCCAAGATCAAGGAAGATATCGACAAGCTGCTGTATGCGACCGGCTATCTCATGAACACGCCCAAGCCCGCGGACGGGCACAATAAGGACTGGGACACCAGGACCATGACCGATAGCGAGCGCATACTCTTCTGCCTCGAGGACATCCTCAAGCCCGAACGAAGGGGCGCCCTGAAGGAGTTTGTTCGCAAGGCCCTCAATGCCGTTCACTGTATCAAGGCGCCGAAGCCTGAGGTCGGCAAGCCGGACGGACCTGACAATATCTATATGGCAATGGAGATACTCGACAGCTTGGCCGCACAGCGCGACCCTTACAGCAATACCATCCAGGACCTCGATGATCTCGACTATGGGATCTATCGTTGCGCTCTGCAGTTGAATCAGCTCGAAGAGCCTACGGAGACCCACAGCATCAAGATGAGCCAGCTGGAGACCACCATCCTGCTCTTCGATGTCATGTGCAGGCTCTCGGATTTGTTGCAGGGCCCGGCGAGCCAAGCCCTTCTCGGCATCATCAAGCTCGATCCGGAAGGGCCGGCCTGTGACACCCGGAACAGTATCCTGGAGTTCATGATCGGTTGGTGGGGCCAGTCGTGCTACCGGTATCCTCGATCGTACCACAACACGTTCACCGTCCCCGGCCGAACAGCGGGCTTCATGCCTGTCTATCCGGACACGCTCCAGGGGCAGGACTGGTATTTCTACAAGAACGCCTTCAAGGTCAAAGAGCCGCTGACCGGATTGCTGATACCTCTGCCGGACGTGAATTTCCTTATCGATCTGATAACGATCCCCAATTCGTTCAACTATCTCTTGGGCGTATTGGCCGAAACCCTGGACAGCATCACGTCGGTGAGCGGCGGCACTGGCAAGATCGCCACTACCGGTCAGCACCACAAGATGTTCAAGCTAATCGCCCCCGCGCTCAAGTGGTACTATGAGGCCGGCTATCCCGCCGAGCTCATCCATGCGGCGCTGGAGATCGATGAGATAGACCCCCTCACCTATAAGCCCATCGCCTATTGGCCCAACGGCGCCACCTTGCATGAAGACCGTTATCAGACCAATGCCATGACAAGCTTGGAGACCATTCAGGGGCCCTATGGCTACGGCCTCCTCTACTACACCCTGCGCGGCGCATCCGACGCGCGCTGGGACAACGAAGCCGATCTGGGCGACCCGGCCTTGGATCTGGCGGTACGCATAGCCAATAAGTTCGTCACCACTCGATACGGCGACGGCAACCTGGCCAAGGCCTTCTGCGACATGGTGACCGAGGAAGAACCGGAGGACCCGGAAGACCTGGGCAACCCCGACAAGAACCCGTATGACTATGATACGCAGTTTGAGGATTGGCGGGATTGGAACGCGGATCATCTCTTCAAGGCCGATGGCGCAATCGAGAACCTCTACACCTTCATCCATGACAATCACGCCCACCTCGCGCGGGTTGCCGCGGCCTTGGGCGATGTCATGCTGGCCGCGTTCAATCCGAAAGATCCACACGAAGATATCCTGTACACCGACGATATCGTAAGCCTGCTAAGAAAGAGCGTACTGCCCAAGCTCGGCAGCGGGCTCCAGGACAACCGCGATGCCGTCAGGGCCATGGTGGTCAACGGCCTGAATCAAACCGATACGGACCCCGAGGTCATTGCCGCCGCGGGTGATTTTGCCGCCGCGGTGTGTGAGAAAGGTGAACGCATCTTTGATGATATTGCCCGGGCCGTACCTGCTCTGAAGCAGATTCACGATGCAACCATCAACGACTACACCTATGATCCGGCCAACAGCAGGATGCAGCCCTTTATCGACTACCTCACCCAGGAGGTGAACGGGCGGGAGAACCCCTTTATCTTTAACCTCAAGTCGCTGGGATACAAGCTTGCCGGCATCTATGACGAGACATACAATACCCGCGCGAATGCCATGGATATCACCGATGATACACCGCTCATGGACGTGGTCGATCACCTCGTCGGCGATGATACCGGCCTCTATGATACCACCCCGCTGAAGGATTTCCTGAGGGACGTAACCGATGATAAAGGGAATGGCCATGGCGACGTGCTCTGGCAACTCATCGACGGCGGCCAGCCCTGGGATGCCACGGCGAAGCACTTCCTCGAGAAGATCTTGGGCGACGACCTCGATGATAGAAACTCCTGGAACTTCATCCGCTCCCTGTGTCTGTCCTACAATGGCAATGACCCGGTCATGCTCATGATTTTAAAGACCATCCATCTGGAATACCACGGCCAGCCGATTGAAATCACCGGGGTCATGAACGATATATGCGCAATCATCGACAACTATGACTTCCAACCGGGAACCAGGCTCTACATCGCGGTCTTCGATGCGCTGTCGGTGCTCGTCAACAGTTGGTAGTGATCGAGTTGACGGATGGGGCCAGGCTCTATCGCCTTGGTCCCATCCGATGCAAATACGAACAGTGGGGGGAGGCATGAGGAGATTGCTCGTTACAGGTTTGTTGTACGCTGTTTTCACTATCGGCTATTGCCTGCCGGTGCATGCATGGATGGGCAACTACGGGATCGGTTCTCGCGCCATAGGCATGGGCGGCACCTTTACGGCGGTGGCGGATGATTATTCCGCGACCTTTTACAATCCGGCCGGCCTGGGTCAGATGACCAGAAGCCAAGCGGGGCTGGAGTTCATATATGTAAAGCCGGATATCACGGTGAAAAACCTGGTGGCCGGAGGAGACCTTCTGGTCATGACGCCGGACAAGAAGGTGCGCCTGGACCCGACCGACGGCGTGACCGGCGACGGCCTTGATTACTATGCGGCCGTCATCGGCCTGGCGGTCAATGTCAACCAGGTGATGGAAAGATACATCGAGTTGCCGGTTAACATTACCTTGGGTGTGCTGATGGAGGTGCCGCAAAACCTGTTCATTATCCGGTATTTTCCACCCGATCTGCCGCACTTCCTCTCCTATGGCGATCTTACCAACCATCTGTCGAGCAATATCAGCCTCGGCGTCGAAGCCATTGAAAAGCTCCTCTACGTG
Source organism: Deltaproteobacteria bacterium (assembly GCA_029574005.1). Lineage (GTDB taxonomy): Bacteria > Desulfobacterota > Desulfomonilia > UBA1062 > UBA1062 > JAKQBR01. Next base: position 23,659 of record JAKQBR010000297.1, read on the forward strand.
GGCGGGGGCATAAGCCTCGGGATGGCTTCGGATGGGGCTGTTAATGCAATAAACACACAACTCAATCAAGGTTACAAGTGGATGCCATTCGATATAGGGATGAGGGTCGAGGGCAACCTCGCCCCCTGTTTCGGCATCCTGTTGACCCCGCTGGAGCAGAAGCTCAAACTTGGGTATTCGTACCGGCGCAATAACCAGATCGATGTCGACCCGTTGGCAATCGTGGCCAGCATCAACACACCGGACCCCATCGATATGCCGTTCGTCTCTCAGATCTATACCAACTATACGCCCGACACCCATACCCTGGGGATATCGTATCAATTCGATTCCTTGCTGCTGGCCTGCGACGTGGTTTTCAAAAAGTGGAGTGATTTCGATTACAACGATACCGAGAAGGCGGTATATTCCGAAGCCAACCGCACGAGGTACGGCATGGTCGGCATCATCCCGGACGGGCCGGAATTCGATGATACGATCGATATCCACGTGGGCGGCGAATATCGCTGGGACGATCAAATCAGGCTTACGGCGGGCTTCGAGTACAGGAGGTCGCCGGTGCCTGACCAGTCGGGCAAGATCACCAACTATATCGATATGGATCAGGCCATCTATTCAGCAGGTGCAGGCTACAGGCTCAGGGGATTCCCCTTGGAGCTGACCGGTGCACTGCGCTATTTCACCTTCGACGATCTCACGGTTGATAAGACCGGCGTAAAAGGTGTGACGTGGGGCGAAGCCGTTGATCCGGACATAGAACCGTCATATCTGTATACCCAGAACTCCTACAAGGTCAGCGGTCAAGCCTATATGGCAACCATAGGGGCTAAGATAACGTTTTGACGGTGGACCCGCCCCAAGGGCGGGGTGCCGCCGCGAAAAATCGGCACGATACGGGAGAATCGGGGGGTATGCGCGCTGCGGCCTTCCGGTTCTCTCGCGCCGGGCCTTGCAAAGGCTGTGTTCTTAAGCCGCTCCCGTTATGCGGCTTTGTACCAAAGACACCCATGAGTAATAAATAGTGCAGAGTAGGAAATATTGCATTGCGGTCTTGACCCTGGTACTTTACTTCTTATGATTTGTTATTGAATGATATCGTTATCAATGAGGGGGCATGACTCTATTGCGGTGTGTCCGTGTTGTCATATTTCGGCCGTGGTTTGCCCTGTTTGCTGGTAGAAAAACCAGGACATTCTCTAGGCAAAGGGGTGTGGAGAACGGCAACAAAGATCGCCCCGATCCGAGTTTTCGGCGGCCGGCCGCTATGGCGCAAGGGCTCACAGCCTATATCGTATGGAAACTTCTGTAGTGGAGGGTGGCATGCAGATCGATGAAAATGAATTTTTCCGTCAGGCGTCGCGCAGGATTTGTGGCAGCCTGGATATCGGCAAGGCCATGATGGATTTTATCGCATTCGCGCAGCCTTACATCCCGATCTCGGAATTAACGCTCGCGCATTTCGTTCACGATTTCACACTGATAGAGAACCTGTTCACCATCACGCGATCCGGAAAGATGAATACCATTCCTCCCATCAAACCGCCTTTTGAATTGAACCAGTTCATTAAGAAGGAGATACGGCAGTGGGAAGAGACCGGGCAGGCCGTCAAGATCGAAAACTATCCCGAACAGAACATAATCGCCATGGCCGGATTGCACTTCTTTGAAACCAAGGACCCCTCCCTGATGGTGATGCATCTGGCCATGGACAGCTACATCGGCGGTGTTGCCGTGTTCACCGAAGGCTACGGGTCCTTTACCGAGGAACAGGCACATCTTTTTTCACTGCTGCGCGAGCCCTTCGCCATTGCCATGTCCAATGCCCTGCGGTATCAGGAGGTGCTTAAACTCAAGGATATGCTGGATGAGGAGAACCGGGAACTCAACCAGGAGCTGCTGCGCTATCCAGGGGAGGCGATCATCGGCGCGGATAGAGGGCTTGCCGGCGTGATGGAGATGGTCCGTCAGGTAGCCGCCCTTTCCAGCCCGGTCATGCTCCTGGGGGAAACCGGGGTCGGCAAGGA
>JAKQBR010000303.1 GCA_029574005.1 Deltaproteobacteria bacterium
CCTGTTTGATCCCGGCGCCCGCCAGTACCCCTGCGGCGGGCAGCAGGGCGGAGAGGTCGGGCTTGAGTTCGGCGACCTCGCTCAGCGTCTTGGCCAACGCACCGCGGTTGGCCGCGGCGATGTCGATCAAGGGGCGCAGGATCTTCAAGAGCGAGCGCAGGGTGTCGATGGCGGCCTCATTGGTGAGCGATGCGATGGCCGGCTGCGCGGCATCCTTCCAGAGCGTTTCAAAAGGACCGAAGTCAGCCTCGGCCAGGGCATCCTCCATCTGGGAAAGGAAGTCTCCCAGCTCCGCGTCCGGGTCCATGAGACGCCCGACGAGGGGCATGAGTTCGTCAATCAAGCCTCGCCGATAGGCCAGATTAAAGAAATTCCACACTATTTGAGATTGCGCATCCATAGGGGTTCCCCTTTCTCAATGATTGATAGCGACACAAAACATATCATAGACAGCAAGTCATGTAATGATACTATGATAAGCAGAGATTGGTTGGTGTCAAGGCTTTCATAGATAAATAAATAAAAAAATCCTTGATAAAGTATTCCCATAAACAATGCGTCAGATATGGGATTCGTAGAATGTCTCATGACGCCTCGTCTTGCCAGCGGCATGCCGACCTCCTGGTGGAATTCGCAGGCACGGATCATCGTGACTGGTTGACAAAGACATAGAGGAACCAGGCCATGTTCGCGGCATATTTGCGTTTCGTGCAGGCAATGACGCCGGCGCCCCGCAGAAAGGCCGAGTAGCTCACCGTGGACAGGACGATGGGGGCCGCCAGGTCCGGATCGATGTCAGGACAGAGGCCGAGATCCTGCTGTCTTTTGATCTTGCTCACGATCGGCGCGCCGTAGACCGTGAAGATGTCCTTGTAAAAACGGCTCAGCTTGGGGCTGGAGAAAAAGCCCTGCGTCAGACTCCAGTTGATGGGTGCGTCGAAGATCTTGACGATCTCGGTCAGGACGCGCACCAGGTCCTCCAGCGAGGTTGCGTCCACGGCATCGATGGAGTCGACCGTCAGCGTGTCGCGCCGGTTCATCCTGCCCACCATGTCGTAGAATATGGCCTCCATCAGGTCTTCTTTGTCTTTATAATAAAGATAAAAGGTCCCGCGGCTGTAGCCGGCCTTGCGGGTGATATGGGTGATCTTGGCCTCGAAATAGCCTTTGGCGATGAACTCCGCCTTGGCGGCCTGGAGGATATCGCGCCTGATCTTTTCGTCGTTTTCGGGTATGGCGGCGCGCACCGCAGGCGTGTGCAGGCTCTGCCGGGCGCAGTAAAGCACGGGGTGGATGATCCCGGAGAGCGTATGGGCCAGGGCTTCCGGGCTGCAGGAGATGACCCCGAGCTCGAACATCAGAAATGAGGACATGAGACAGACGGTAATGATCTCGGAAAGGACGCGGGCGTCATAGCCCTTGTGGTGGCCCTGCTTCTGTCGGGCGGCAATGACGGCGCTCAACATGCGGGTGACGGTTTCCCTGATATCTTCGGCCAGGTGCAGGATGTCCTTGTCCTGCAGCATACTCTGCACCACGGCCTTGAACAGCCCCGAGTACTGCAGCATGGGTTCGAGAAACTCCAGGATGGCCACATCCAGATCCGAGCGGCTGTGCACCGTGCGCAGCAGAAACCTGGCGTCATTGCGGTAACGCGTGTATGGCGTCTTTTCCAGGGCCTTAAGGAGCAGATCGGCCAGGGCTTCGTTCTTGCTTTTATAGTACAGGTAGAATGTCCCGTGCCCCACGCCGGCGCGTTTGGCGATGGCATCCGCGTTCGTGAGATAGTACCCTTTCTCGGTGAATTCTATC
>JAKQBR010000323.1 GCA_029574005.1 Deltaproteobacteria bacterium
GCCTTGATGGCCTTGATGATATTGGCGGTACCACCCACATTGACCTTATAGGCGTAATCCGGGTCGTGATCGGCCTTGGGCGGTATCACGGCCGCGATGTGCAGCACGTAGTCCGCGCCGTCCACGAAGCTCAGCACGTCCTCGTAATTGATCAGATCGCCGAAGACAATGCGGATGCCGCGCTGGCCGAAATACGGCATGATCTTTTTCTTTTCCTGCTTGGTCGGCAGCACCAGGCAGGTGATGTCGAACTTATCGCGGTGTTTGATGAGCTCCTTCAAGCCCGCTCCGCCCATGGAGCCCGTCACGCCGGTGATGCAGATCTTCTTCTTGGTTCCCATGTTTGATTCCTCCTCGTGTTTCTTGCTCGATTTCATACGCGTTTTAACCATTATGATTTTCTTCCTGCCGCGAGCGCCGGGATGATGAGTAGTCCCGCAGCAGTCTGCGCCAGCGCAAAGACGCCGAACATGAGCAGCATGACGGCCTGGAAACGCATGCCGATGAAGAAGAACGGCAGACTGGCCGCGAAGATCAGCAGGCCCAAGGCGGTTGCGCTTCCGGATGGCGCCGAATCGATGAGGGCCGAGCCATGGATGAAACCCAACGCCATGGCCGGGGCCGCCACGCTCAGGACCGCGAGGCTGATTGGCATGCCACCGGCGAGCATGATGATCCAGAGCAACGCCTGGACGGTGCAGACCGACAATGCGAGACCCAATCCTTTCAGCGGCGAACGCCATACGAGGGCGCCCAGGACCAGCACGATGAGCAGGGACGCGCCAATAACCCGAAGATACGACAGACGCGTGGCGTCGTTCTGGGGTTTGGTCATGCCCAAGAGGCCGCCGCCCAGCGCAAAGGTAAGGCCTTTGACGGGGTGCTGGTCGATATAGGCCTGCATCTTCTCGGCATAGCCGTCGATGCTGCGGCTGTCGCGGTTGGGAAAGAAGGGTGATATTGTACCCTGCGTAAAGCTTGGATCCATGAAGTCCTCGACGCCGCCCTGCTCGTATACCGTACCCGCCAGGCCCTCGATCTCCTGCCTGGTCAAGGGCAGGGTCATCCACTTGGGGTTGCCGTCCATGAGGGTCCAGCGGCACATCCTGATCATCATGTCATAGGCGATGCTTTCGCGCGCGCCGCATTCATTGACCAGGTAACTCGAGAAATCGCCGATGGCGTTCATGGCCTCGGGCTCCACCAGCCCGCCGGGTTTGTCAGCCTTGACATACACCAGGAGCTGCTGGGGCCCCATGAACTTCTTGGCCAGCAGGTTGAAGCACTGGTTCCAGGGGTGCGAAGCGCGGATGTAGTCGGTGCCCGGGACATTGCCGCCGATCTCCAGGCGGGTATAGGCCAGAGATCCCACCGCCAGCACCACGATGACCAGACCCAGGGCGGCAAACCTCCATGCCCCGGCGGCCTTGTCGATCACGGCCGCTTCCATGCCGGAAGCGGGCACGGTCTTGGAAGGGGCCGGCAGAAGCACCAGCAGGGTCGGGGTCAAGAGCAGCACCGCCACATAGGCGCCCACGGCCCAGAAGAGGCCCATGAGCCCCAAGGCCTTCATCACCGCCACGGGGGCGGCGCACATGCCGGCCATGACAAGCGCCGCGCACAGGATGACCCTGCGCGGTGCAACGCGGCCGAAGGCATCGAGAACCGAGGCTTCCTTGCCGTTCTCCGTCCGGTACTCGCGGTGGTAGGCAAACA
>JAKQBR010000328.1 GCA_029574005.1 Deltaproteobacteria bacterium
ATGGTCATTGATGTACTGCGCGATCCTGGCGATCTCGGCCACCGCATCGGGCGTAATCTCGAGGGCCACGCCCTCGGTGGCCAGGAGCGCCGTGTACTGCTTGATGAGCGCGTTCTTGGGCTCGGTCAGAATGCGCACGAAATCCTCGCCGCTCAAGGGGTTCAGCTCCTCCCGGATGGGGAAGCGCCCCTGCATCTCCGGTATCAAATCGGCGGGCTTGGTGACATGGAAGGCGCCGCTGCCGATGAAGAGGATATGATCGGTCTTGACCGGACCGTACTTGGTGTTGACGGTCGTGCCCTCAACGATGGGCACGAGGTCGCGTTGCACGCCCTCGCGCGAGACATCCGGTCCATGGCCGGACTCCCTGCCCGCCACCTTGTCGAGCTCGTCGATGAACACGATGCCGGAGTTCTCCACGCGCTGCTTGGCCTCCTGGGTGACCTTCTCCATATCGATCAGTCGCGCCACCTCCTCCTGGGTCAGGAACTCGCGCGCGTCCTTGACCTTCATCTTGCGGCGGCGTGAGCGCTTGGGCAGGATGTTCGAGAACATCTCCTTGAAATCGATGCCCATCTCCTCGATGCCCTGGCCGGTGAAGACCTCGATGGCCGGCGTAGCGGTCTCGCGGATCTCCACCTCGATGGTGCGTTCGTCCAGTTGGCCCTGCTCGAGCATGGCCCTGAACTTTTCGCGGGTCTCATTACGGCCGTCCTGGGCATCCTTCTCCATGGGCAGCAGGTAATCCAGAAGGCGCTCCTTGGCCAGTTCGGCCGCCCGCTGCTTGACGCGTTCGCTCTCCTCTCTCTGCACCATCTGGACGCCCAGGCGCATGAGGTCCCGGATGATGGACTCCACGTCCCGGCCCACGTACCCGACCTCGGTATACTTGGAGGCCTCGACCTTGATGAAGGGCGCCCCGGAGAGCTTGGCCAACCGGCGGGCGATCTCGGTCTTGCCCACGCCGGTGGGACCGATCAGGATAATGTTCTTGGGATAGATGTCGTCGCGCATCTCGCCCGTGACCTGCTGACGCCGCCAGCGGTTGCGCAGCGCAATGGCCACGGCGCGTTTGGCCTTGTCCTGGCCGATGATATACTTGTCGAGCTCGGCCACGATCTCGCGCGGTGTCAGTTCCTTCATGCCAATTCCTCAATTGTCGTATTTTTGTTGGTATATATGCATATATCCGAGGCGATATCCAGCGCCTTCTCGGCCACGGCGCGCGCGCTCAAGTCCGTGTTCCTCAGCAACGCCAGGGCCGCCGCCATGGCATAGTTGCCGCCCGAGCCGATGCCGCACACGTCGTCATCCGGCTCGACCACGTCGCCGGTCCCGGACAGGAGGTAGGTCTTCTCCTTGTCGGCCACGATCATCAGGGCTTCCAAGCGCCTCAAGATGCGGTCCGTGCGCCAGTCCTTGCCCATCTCGACCGCCGCGCGCGTCAAATTGCCGCGGTACTCCTTGAGCTTGGCCTCGAAACGCTCGAAGAGCGTGAAGGCGTCGGATGTGGAGCCGGCAAACCCGGCCAGTACGGTCTCCTCATGGAGCTTGCGCACCTTCTTGGCCTTGGCCTTGATCACGGTGTTCTGCATCGTGACCTGGCCGTCGCCGGCCAGCACGACATTATTACCACGGCGTACGCAGATGATGGTGGTTCCTCTGATTTCCATTGTTCCTCCACTCGGGCGTGGGCCGGTCGCCCCTTTCGTACTGATTTATCCCTTGGCCTTGGGATGAGCCTTGTCATAGACTTCCATAAGCTTGTCCACGCTCAGGTGCGTATAACGCTGCGTGGTCGACAGGCTCGCATGCCCCAGCATCTCCTGGATCGAGCGCAGGTCTGCCCCGGCATCCAAGAGGTGCGTGGCAAAGCTGTGACGCAGGACATGCGGCGAAACATGCGACCTGAGGGCTGCATGCCGCGACCAGCGTCCCACGATGCGCCGGATGCTGCGGCTTGAAAGCCTCGTGCCGTTCTTGTTCAAGAACAGCGGCGCGTTGACATAGATCGGGTCATTGACCCCGCGCGTGCGCAGGTAGGCGCCTATGGCATTCAGGGCATGCTTCCCCACGGGCACCATGCGCTGCTTCGAGCCTTTGCCCAGCACGCGGATAAAGCCCCTCTCCCGGTCCACATCCGAGCAGTCCATGCCCTCGATCTCGCCCACGCGTATGCCCGTGGAATACAGGAGCTCGAGGATGGCCTGATCGCGCAGCTTCTCCGTGGCCTCGATCATGTCCACGGCCTCGTCCGGACTCAAGAAACGCGGCAGCACGTCCTGCCTTTTCAGCGAGCGCACATGCGCGAAGGGGTTTGTCTCCAGACCCGTTTCCCGTCGCACGAAATCAAAGAAGCCTTTGATGGCGCTCAGCTTGCGATTGATGCTGGAGCGCGCATACTGGTTGTGCATGTGCATCATATAGGCGCGCACCGCGCGTTTATCGAGCGAGCCACGTTCGCGCATGAAGGCGATCATGTCCGTCAGGTCATTGATATAGGCCCGGTAGGTCTCGACCGAAAGCCCCTTCTGGTCGAGCAGGTGCATGCGGTAGCGCTCGAGCAGCGTATCATAGTCCAATTCCATGCGCTCCTGTGTACACTAAAAAAAGGCAGTGAGGCAAGCCCTTCAGCGGCAAGATGAAGGCAGGTATAAGACCCATCCCTCAGTGGCCTGGAAAACCTCCCGCCATGATCGCGCAGCCCCGCGATCATACCCTTTCAGAGGCGCGAGCATAAAAAAAGGACCCACTCACGAGAGGTGGTAGTGGGCCTAAAGAGGAGGTCTATAGCGTCGTATAGATCGGAGAGCTATATTGACCCTGCTTCTAGAACACTCCGCATTCATTGTCTAATACTTTGATTTTATGATGACGGTAGAGGGAAGTAAATGGATCGAGGGCCTGGCGTCCGATCTTGGTGACGCTTCTTTTTTCCCCGAAGAAGCCTTTATCCTGGTCAGAGGATGTGGTATGTCAGAGCCATTGGGATTGATGACGGCCTGCGGCCGTCTTAGCATGCAGGAGGTCAGCCATGGATCGGGACTCGATTCGCAGGGCCTTCACCGACACCGTCCCGTGGATCAGGATGAGCGGGCTCAGCGTGGATGTCTTTGAACAGCGGCATGTCAAGCTGTCGGTGCCCGTTGAGGGCTTGCATCTGAATCATGTGGGACTGGTGTATGCGGGGACATCCTTCATGCTCATGGAGGTCTCCGGTGCGGCGCTGTTCGTTTCGGCCTATGGCATCGAGCGTTTCGTGCCCATCAACAAGGCCATGACGATCCGCTATGTCAAACCCGCGGCCACGGATATCGCCTGTGAGCTCACTATCGGGGAGGAGGAGGCCCTGGCCAAGCTGAGGCCCATCGAGGAGCGCGGCAAAGGCGAGTGGGTGCTGGACATGGCGGTGACCGATACGCATGGCACCGTGGTGGCGACCTCCACCTGCACGTATTATATCATCCCCCTGCCCGGCCGTTAGGAACGCGCCTTCAAGCACCCTGTGGCAGTATGTGCCCTCAACTCTCGATCCTTTATCGTTAATCAGCTGCAGGGCGTGTTGGGTTGACGATTCGATGATATCCTTGGGCACATTATTCCACAGGGCTCGATGTGGCGGATCGTTCAGGGCGCCTTTGTGGAATGCGCCCATCGGGTGATTCACGGTCGCGCTGGTGGGGCGGGGTCGGCTCGGGCACACGAACGACAGCGGGTCGCTGTGCCGGGCGCGACCGACACGGAGGGTGAGACCTGCGGACGATTATTGACTGAGATGTCAATTTTTATTGCCTCAAGCCCCTGTTTGTGCAATACTGTATATTCTAAAATTTAACTCTTTGTACAGTAAGGAGGCACTATGTCAAATGTCGTAATCGTAAGCGGAGTCAGGACGGCCGTCGGCGCCTTCGGCGGCACCATCAAAGACGTCCCGGCCAAGGACCTGGGCGCTTTGGTCATCAAGGGCGCGCTCGAAAAGGTCGGCCTCAAGCCGGGCCTGTCAGCCTCGGCCAAGGAAGACGCCCCGGATAAGATGAGAGATCAGGGCTTGAGTCCGGTCGAAGAGAAATATGCAAAGTGGTCAGGCGGCCAGGAAGTCGTGGTGGATGAGGTCATCATGGGCAATGTCCTGACCTCGGGTCAGGGACAGAACCCGGCCCGTCAGGCCATGATCCGGGCCGGTATGCCCAAGGAAACCGGGGCTTACACCATCAATAAGGTCTGCGCATCGGGCATGAAGGCCATCGCCCTGGCTGCGGCGGCCATCAAGGCCGGTGATGCCGAGGTCATGATCGCAGGCGGTATGGAGAACATGAGCGATGTCCCCTATGCCATGCCCAAGGCCCGCTGGGGCTACCGCATGGACATGCCCTACGGACAGGTCACCGACCTCATGGTGTTCGACGGCCTGTATGAAATTTTCTACGGCTACCACATGGGGATCACGGCCGAGAATATCGCCGAGAAGTACGGCATCAGCCGCCTGGAACAGGACACCCTGGGAGCGGCAAGCCACGCCCGCGCCAGGAAGGCCATCGCCGCCGGCATTCTGAAGGATGAGATCATCCCGGTTGTCATCCCGCAGAAAAAGGGCGACCCCATCGTGTTCGACACCGACGAGCGCCCCATGGACACCAATGTGGAGAAGA
>JAKQBR010000335.1 GCA_029574005.1 Deltaproteobacteria bacterium
GAGCGGCCGGACATCTCGCCCACGTCCTGTGAGAAGTAGCCCACCGTGGTCGTCTTTGCCTTGGTGATCTCGCCGCCGTCCAATTCCTCCTCGCCCATGATCAGGCGGAAGATGCTGGTCTTGCCCGCCCCGTTGGGCCCCACCAGGCCGCTGCGGCTGGCGGGCAGGATCTGGAAGCTGGCGTCCCTGAACAGGACCTGCGCCCCATGCTGCTTGCTGATATTGCTGAGATGAATCATGCTGTTTTCCTTTGCAAAAGTCCTGCCGTGCTACCACGGCGGGCGTGAATACTGCAAGCATATTCCAAGCCGGAATGGAGGCTCCCGCTGGATACGCAGCGGCCTTCAGCGCCTGAAAGAATCACATCCGCGAAGAGATCTGTCCATCCCCGATTCAGGGCAAAAAAAAAGCAGGTCTTTGAGGCGACCTGCGAAAAGAGGAGGTTGTTTGACTTAGTTTCTCTTGTTTCTATGTATAGGATGGCCTCGTGCTCTTTTCAAGTGGGCACGCCTCTTGTGCTGAAACCCCGCCTGTCCGAGATAAGGTCTTGCCTTTGGCATCAGCGGAGCGAAAAGGCCTGTCCCGGCAGGCCGTTCCTGCCCTGATCGTGGCGATGGGCTTCCTTTTGGACCATGCCCCGCCGGGTGACCTTGCCCACGGACCAAGTAATCTTCAATGATCCCATGCATCTGTAAAATAATTGAGGGTGGATGAAAAAAGTACCTTGACAATTAAACGGTATTTTGGTATTTAATTACCATAATAACAATTAGGGAATGGACATGAGACACTCGAACGTGACCAAGCTATCTGAAGCAACGGCCCTGGCCGTACATGCCATGGTCTTTCTGGCCTCGACCCCGGATCATTCCTGGTCGGTCAAGGCCATGGCGCCGATACTGAAGGCCTCGGAGGCACACCTTTCAAAGGTCATGCAGAGACTCTCCATGGCAGGCCTTGTGTCTTCCGAGAGAGGTCCGAAAGGCGGCTTCGTGCTACTGCGCAAAGCAGAGGACATCAAGCTCATTGAGATCTACGAGCTCTTTGAAGGCCCTATTCAGGAGGGTGGGTGCCTGCTGGCCATGGGACAATGCCCGCTGGGCGGCTGCAAGATCAGCGCGTTTCTCGGAAAGATCAACGCTGAGGTGCGTGAATTTTTTTCTCAGAATACACTGGCGGACCTTACACTCAAGGGGCTGTGAGATGAAGAAAACCAGAAAAATTATCGAGATCGATGAGGGCAAATGCACGGGGTGCGGACTCTGCATAAATTCGTGCGCCGAAGGGGCCTTGAAACTGGTAAACGGCAAGGCGAAGCTGGTCGGCGATATCTATTGCGACGGTCTGGGCGCCTGCCTGGGGAACTGCCCGGAAGGCGCGCTTCGAATCATCGAGCGCGAGGCGGAAGACTTCAGAGAAGAAGCAGTCAAGGAACTGGAAGCAAAAAAGCACGCGCCCTTGAATACCTTGCCGTGCGGCTGCCCGTCTGCCTCGGCCATCGCCCTGAAACCGAAAGGCGCCGCATGCCAGGGTGAACCGTCCGCCGAGCAGGCCTCCGAGCTTACCCATTGGCCCATCAAGCTCCAGCTGCTTAACCCGGCCATGCCGTTTTTGAAGGATACGGATCTGGTCCTGCTGGCGGATTGCTGCGCCGCCTCCATGCCTGATCTGCACCGCAAAATCCTGAGAGGCGGATCAGTGGCGATGGGCTGCCCCAAGCTGGATGATATCGAGGTCCATATCGCCAGGCTGGCCGACATCCTCAGGACAGCGCGGCCCAAGAGCTTGACGGTCGTGCACATGGAAGTCCCCTGCTGCTTCGGTTTCGTGCAGGCCGCGCTGACGGCCGCGCAGAGGGCCGGGGCGAGTATGTCCATGCGACGGGTGAAGATAGCCCGCACCGGCGAGATCATCGAGGAAGCAGCCATTGCATAAGGGTGACATCATCTTCCCGGCGCCCCCTGCTTGTTGCCGGAGGCGGCCGTAAGATGAAGAATACACTATAAAGATTGCATAGGAGGAAGATTATGTTCTGTTTCCAATGCCAAGAAACAGCGAGGAACACGGGTTGCACGGCCGGCGGCGTGTGCGGGAAAAGCGTTGAGACCGCGGAGCTCCAGGACCTGCTGCTTTATGTCTGCAAGGGCATAGCCCTGGCGGCTGAGCAAGCCTCCCGGCCACTCGACAGGAAATACGGCCGTTTCCTGCTCGACGCGCTCTTTTCAACCATCACGAACGCGAATTTCGATGCCGAGCGTATCACTGGATACATACAACAGGGCCTTGCCTTGAGGGACGAGCTCAAGTCTCGGGCAGGCGTCGCCGCCGGGCATGACGCCCTGACATGGACGGCAACGGACGCGGCCGCTTTCAAGGCCAAGGCTGCTTCGGTCGGCGTGCTTGCCACGGCGAATGAAGACATCCGCAGCCTGCGCGAGCTCATGACCTATGGTGTCAAGGGCATTGCGGCCTATGCCCACCATGCCCTGGTCCTGGGCTACGAAGACGACGCCATCTATGCCTCGATCATCGAGAGCCTGGCCGCTACCACCAAGGACCTTTCCGCTGACGATCTGGTCGGCCTGGTCATGAAGACCGGCGCTACGGCGGCAAAGACCATGGCCCTGCTCGATGAGGCCAACACCAAGACCTATGGCAACCCGGAGGTGACCAAGGTCAGTATCGGCGTGCGCTCCAACCCGGGCATCCTCATCTCCGGCCATGACCTCAAGGA
>JAKQBR010000358.1 GCA_029574005.1 Deltaproteobacteria bacterium
CCGTTGTTTTCAAGGATGAATCCGTAGCGCTTCTTCTTGCCGGCCGTGACCGGGAAAAAGGCGCAGCGCAGCCCCTGCGCGACCTGATCGAGAACATAGTCGCCGTGGTTGAGGTCGTCGGCCAGGGCCAGCCCGCGCTGCCAGGCGCGGGAGATTCCGGAGAATGCGGCGAAGCAGATGCTCATGGCCAGCGCCGTGAGCACGAGCGTGATCAGGACTTCGAGGAGGGTGAATGCCTTTTGCCTGGGCATCATTTCTCCTCCGGGCAGTAGCAGTAGGAAACGACCTCTTCGAAGGAATGGCGACCCTTTTCGGCCCAGGTCACGCGGGATCTGACCACGTAGAGGTCTTCTTCATCGGCGCTCTGCTCGAGGTCGCGGGAATAGGTGAACCCGTTTCCGTAATCCACGGGCATCACGATGTTGTCCGGGACGCTGTTCGACTCCGCAAGAGGATGCTCGAGCTCGCCCTGCTCGAGCACGGTCCGGGCCGCGTGGTAATTCCTCGAGATGCGGATCACGGCCAGGCAGCGGGAGGTGGCCTCGACCATGACCGCGATGGTGAGACCCAGTATGGCCAGGGACATGACGGCTTCGATGAGCGTGAAGCCGTTCTGAACAGAGGCATATTTCGCGTTTTTTTGCATGTTTGTCAGCCAAGACGGGCGTTGCCCGCAATCCAGCCGGTAATTTGCAGCCAGTTGATTATCCAATAACCAGCAAGGAATATACAACATCCAAGTTATGTCGGGTCCCAAAGGCGCAGCATGCTCAGTTCTTGCCGAATGTCCGGGCCTTGACGCTGGCCAGGGCGTCCACGCTGACCGTCATGGTGTTTCCGGCGGTGTCGGCCAGCGTTATCTCGAAGGGGCGGCAGGTCCCGTTTCGGCTGAAAACTATTTCGATGACTCCTTCCTCGGAGACATCCTGGTCTTCGATCCGGAGCGACTGCAGGCGCACGCCGTCCATGACCCTGCTGAGGCCCTCGGTTCCGGGGTCGGGCGAAGCGACCTCTATTCCGCCGCGGTCGAGGTTGAATCGGATCGTCACCGGAACCTGGTGGAGGATGGCCATGCTCCTTGCGTAGCGCGCGCTGGTGACCAGTGCGCGGCCGGCGGTGCGCAGGCGGTTGCCGGCGATCGAGCGCATCATCGCGGGCGCGGCGACGCCCACGGCGATGCCCATGATCACGGCGACCAGCAGCAGCTCCATGAGCGAGAAGCCGGCGCGGCCGCCGGCGCGGGATGTTGGCGCTGGCCTCATTGCGGCGGAAGGATCAGTTGACCTTGACGTCGTCCGCGGAGCCGTCCGCGCCGTCGGGTCCCATGCTCCTGATTTCGAAGCTGTTTTCGGAGCGGGTGTAGATGAATTCGCGCTGCCACGGGTCCTTTGGGAGGGCGCCGGTCCTTATGTACGGCCCGCGCCAGTTCTGCTCGCCGCCCTTCGTGATGAGGCTCTGCAGGGATGCGGGATAGTACCCGTTGTCCACCTCGTACATGTCCACCGCGAGCCGGATGGCGTCCATGCTCTGCTTTGCGGCGGATATCTGGCTTTCCGCCACGCGCCCGCCAAGCCTTGGGGCTACCACGGCGACCAGGATGCCGATGATCACGACGACCAGCAGAACCTCGATGAGCGTGAAGCCGGACAGCGCGGCGCGCCGGGATGTGATTGCGAAGCGTGAGTTCATGGCTGTTCCTCCCTGTTGATTATGGCGCTATGCGTTCAGGCCGCTGGTCATGTCGAAAACCGCGAGCAGTATGCTAATGGCAACGAAGCCGACGAGCACGGCCATGAGCACTATCAGGATCGGCTCGAGAACGGTGGTGAATATTTTCACGGACCGGTCAAGCTCGTTCTCGTAGCGCTGCGCGATGTGGCCGAGCGCGCCGCTCATGTCCCCGGTTTCCTCGCCGATCGCCA
>JAKQBR010000367.1 GCA_029574005.1 Deltaproteobacteria bacterium
GCTTTTCGTCGGCGTGTCCCATGGAGAAGGTCTTGCGTGGCAGGGCCCCGTCCAGGACAATGGTCTTGAAGAAGGTGTTCTTGGAGATCGTGGGCATATAAAACCCGATGTTGCCGGGCTTTGATCCAAGCTCGGTCACGATTGCCTCGCCGTGCACATAGTCGATCCGGGTTTCCCCATGGCGCATGAGGTACTCATCCAGGAAGGTCTGGATGGTGGCGTACTCCAGGTACTGCTTGGGATGCTCGACCGTCAGCACGCCGAAGCGGCCTTCGTTCACGAAGGGGAACACATGCGCGCCCGCCTGCGTTTTGGGATAGGCCCGCAAGGCCGCCAGGCTGTCCAATGAGCTGACTGAACACTGCGAGCCCTGGGGCTTGCAAAAGGCCTGCAGGGCATCGAAGAGTTCGTCGAAGGCGCACTGAAAGAGCACGCGATGGATGGGCTCGAACTCCAGCCCCGGATCATGGATGTTCACCAGTTCGACCAGGGCGTAGCGGGCCGGGTGCCGCATGATGGACGCCTTGTCCGAGGCCTGTTCTTTGAGCCGTTCCCAGATGACCTTGGCCGTGGCCAGCGAATGGTTGCCGTCGCCCATGGCATAGAGCAGCACGCGCTCGTCCTGCACGCCGTACCTCTTTTGGAAATACGCCGGATCGGCCAGGCGTTCAAGGCTGGCGGCAACAGCGTTCAACAGCCCTTCATCTTCGACCAGGTAGCCGGTCAAATGGCCGCTGTCCATCATCAGATCGAAGTCATAGAGCATTGGTAGGGATTTATGGAACAAGGGTTCGATCACGGTGCGCTCCGGGTCGTCGATCAGGACCATGATATGGGGCGATTCCAGGGCGGCATGCTCGCGGATCTTGATCCTGGGCGGCAGGCGGTCGATGACCGTGCCTTCGGTGGCCCTGATCAAGGTCTTGGATGTGGCGCTGAAATCATAGTGCTCAAGGTCGAGCGCCACGACCAGCCCCTTGCGGGAAGCGGCATGCGCGGTGCGGCGATCGAGCAGGACAAAACCGGGCCGTTGTTCAGTCAAGAGGCCTTCTTGCAGATAGCGTTCCATGGTGCTGTTGATCGCGACAATGCGCGCCTGAGAATCGCTTTCTTCCAAGTAGACTTCAGGAAAGATCATGTGCAGGGTCGATGGTTCATCTCCCACCAGTTCCTCGATCTTTTCCCAGACCAGGGGCTGTGAGGTGTACTGGTCGCAGGCCACGACGGCCCACTTCCGCAGGTCGATCCCCGCCTTGGGCAGCAGGATCCGCGGTACCGATAGGGCGATCTTTTCAAAGTTCATAGCACTACTCCTTGCGCGTGTACGGTCGTGATGTCTTTTGCTTATCTCTCTCTTTACCACAGCTCAGATGTCGATTTCACCCAAGAAAAAGTCCTTGCCATGCCGGTCAAAAGCGATTATCCTCTCGATAACTGGGAAAAAGCATCCAGATTTCCAGGCGTAAGCCGCAATTAAAAATCAAGGGGGGGAACGGTTATGAAACAGGCACTACATGCGATCGCCATATTGGTAATGGCCAGCTTTATCATACCTGGTTGCAGCACCATCGATCCCTATACGGGAGAAAAGAAGACCAGCAAGGCAACCTGGGGCACCGCCATCGGCGCGGCTTCCGGCGCCGCCGTGGGCATGATCGCCGGCCATAACAGCAAACAACGCCGCCGCAACGCCCTGATCGGCGCCGGCGTCGGCGCCTTGGCCGGCGCCGGAATCGGCAACTACATGGACCAGCAGGAGGCCAAGCTGCGGCAGAAGCTGCAGGGCTCGGGCGTGAGCGTTACCCGCCAGGGTGACCGCATCATCCTCAATATGCCCGGCAACATCACCTTCAGAACCGGCAGCGCGGACATCAATGCAGGCTTCTTCGAGGCGCTCAACTCGGTGGCCCTGGTGCTCAAGGAATACCCGAAAACCATCCTCGATATCTATGGGCATACCGACAGTGTCGGCGATGACGCCAGCAACCAGGCCCTCTCAGAACGGAGGGCAGCCGCAGTCGGACAGTACCTGGTCTCCCAGGGGGTCGATTCCATGCGCATCGCGACCCAGGGCTTCGGTGAGACCAAACCGATCGCCAGCAACGATACGGAAGCGGGTAAGCAGCAGAACCGGCGCGTAGAGCTGGAAATATCGCCCCTGACCCAACAGTAGGATTGATTGCAGGGCCTTGTGCCGCGCACTGGTGCGCCTGACAAGGCCCGCTGACGATGCAGGCTTGAAATCAGGCATGAATGGCGCCTGCGAGAAGAGGCCGCCATTCATGCCGTCGCTTTATTTTCCTTGAAAGCGCGGTTCGCGCTTTTCAAAGAACGACGCCCATCCTTCGCTCATATCCGAAGTGCTCGTTGCCAGACCCTGGTAGGCGGCCTCGAAATCGAGCTGGGTCAAGAGATCGGAATCAGAGGAGCGGTTCAAGAGCCGCTTGATCATGCCGATGGAACGCGTCGGCATCTGGGCGAGTTTTCCGGCATAAGCAAGGGCTTCATTCATCAACTGGTCGTCATCGACGACCCTGTTGATCATCCCCAATTCAAGCGCGGTTTGCGCGTCCACGCTATCCCCGCTGAAGAAGAGCTCCTTGGCCTTGGCCAGACCGATCAGGCGTGGCACGAAAAAGGTGCCGCCGCAATCCGGACACATGCCGCGCTTGACAAAGATCTGGATGAAGCGCGCACTCCTGGCGGCATAGATGATATCGCAGGAAAGCGCTAAGTTGCAGCCTGAGCCGGCGGCGATGCCGTTGACCGCGGCGATGACCGGCTTTTCCATGGTAGCCAGGGTGAAACAGATCCGGCCGTAGACATGGGCGCTGAGCTTCATCCCCATGGGCGTGGTGACATCGTGCCGGCCGCCGCCCCCCGAAAGGTCGGCCCCGGTGCAGAAACCCCGGCCCGTGGCCGTGATGAGAACGGCCCGCACGCTGTCATCCTGCTCAAAGCCGTTGAGCTTGATAACCAGCTCTTCCAGCTGGTTCAGCGTTACCGAGTTGAGCTTCTCGGCGCGGTTGAGCGTAATGAGCGCGATGGAATCCTTGACCTCAAACAGAGTATCGGGCATGCAAGACCTCCTTATCAATATGAATAGATTGGTCATTGAAAGAGAAAAGCAGCCGAAGGTCAAGCGTAAATGTGCACACCCTGCATGTCGGCGCCGGTTGTATGGGCCGGACTCTTGCGGCGGACCGTCTTTCGGTCAACTCCGCCGATCGATCATGTAATTGCTGCCTGGCAGAGATTTGATGTGCTCTTTGATCTCGGAGGCGTCGCGCGAGGCCTCGCCGTAGTGTTTGTATTTTCCCCCGCGGTTGAGGACCGCGGCGATGGACACGGTCATGAGGGGGAACATCTTGGTCTTGCCGCTGCGGTCGCGCGAGACGATATGCCCCTGGAACAGGTCGTCATCATTGTAGAAGTTTCTGATCACCATATCGAAGAGCGCGATGATCTCTTCGCACAGAGGCTTTATGGCGTTCATGGCACAGATGATGACGAAGTCGTCCCCTCCGATATGGCCCAGGAAGGACTGCTCGACCTTGAGCTCCTTGATGGCGGTGGTGATGATGCGGGCGCAGGCCAAGAGGACTTCATCACCCCGCGCAAAGCCGTAATAGTCGTTGTAGGGTTTGAAGTTGTCCAGGTCGAGCCAGCCGATGGCGATCTCCTGCTCCTGGTCGAGCATGCGCTGGATATGGCGGATGATGGATTCGTTCCCCGGCAGACGGGTAAGGGGGTTGGTGTCGAGGTCCCTGATCGCCCGGCTGACGATAAAGGGCAGGCGCGCGCTGATGGAATCTTGGCTGTCGGAGGTAAGGATGAAATCCTCGATGGAAAGCTCGTTCCAGGCGATTCCTTCCAGGTCCTGAGGATCGAGCAGGGCCACGACGGGCAGATGTCCATACAGGGTGTTGCTCCTGAACTCCTGGATGACCCGGCCGTGGTTTTCCACCACGAAGCCCTTGTCCACGATAATGATGTCGGGCGGGTCGGAATAGATGAGCGATATGGCGTCATTGGGCTTGGTGATATGGTAGACGCTTTCACACACGGAGTCGAAGACCGAGGAAAGCTTTTTCCCGAGCTTTTTTTTGCTGACGACGACTGCCTTCACCCGCTGCTCCCTCCCCTAAAACGCGAAGGTGCTGACTTCTTCCAGATCCATCATGACCTGCCGCATGAGGGCGTCGAGGTCTTGATGTTCCATATCCAGGAGGCCCCAGGCCTCCTTGGAGATCCTCGGTACCCAGGGATCACCGCCGAAGCCGATGCCGAAGGCCCGTGTGACGCTGTTTGCGATGTGGATCACGGCCGCGCGATCTTTGAGCCGGGGGGCTTCTTCGGGGTGGTGGTGGTAGGTGATGGGGGTGATGAGTTTGTCGGGCAGACTCCATTCATTCGTCAGCCAGTTGCCGATATCGGCATGGTCAACGCCCAGGACGCGCACCTCGGCCTCCCGAAAGGAGAGCTTTTCCTTCTCCACGATCGAGAGGATGGCGTCATAATCATCACTTAAGGACACCTTGACCAGCACCTTGCCGATATCATGCAGCAACGCGGCGGTGGAGATCTCCTCCGGATCGGGCATCTTCAGGCTGCGGGCGATCGTGCTGGCGGTTACGGCGCACCCCAGCGAGTGCTCCCACAACCCCATCATGGAGCGCTCCATGAGGTCGAAGACCGAGGCGGAGAGCACGACGCCCTTGATGACGTTAAAGCCCAGGAGGATGATGGAATGGCTGATGGAGGAGATGCGGCCTGGAAACCCATAGAAGGGCGAGTTGACCAGCTTGAGCACCTTGGACCCCAGGACCTGGTCGGAGGCGATCAGCTTGCCCACCTCCTTGGCGGTCGATTCAGGGCTCTCCACGACCTTGGTCAGCTTCTCCACCACGTGCGGCAGGGTCGGCAGGCTCTGGATCCTTTTGGTCAGGGTCTTGATCTGCTGGTCTTTACTCATGAGGCGCGTTCTCCTCTTCCTCGGTCTGGGCGGAGAGAATCGCCTTGCCGATCGCATCCTTGAGCCTGTCCATGACGGCATCGCCTGTCACCGACGCGAACCGGGCCTGCATCTCAGCCAGGAGCTCCTCCTTGGACTTGGGCGGGATCCCCGTATCGATGGGGGCTCCTTTGACCACCAGCGAGGAGACGCACATGCGTTTGAGGCGCTCGATCATGGCGGCGCTCAGCTCGGTTCCCTCGGCGCACAGCGTCATGCCCTTATCGTTGACCACGGCCTTGGCGCACACCATGCCCGGCTTGAGCATGTCCAGCGGCACCCTTTGCATATGAGCCTCCTTTGCTAGCGGATCCTGCCCCCCACGGCGGGCGGCCGATCAAAGCCCAGCAACGTCAAGCCGTTATCCGGCGTATCGGTCGCCAGGAGCATGCCCTGGCTTTCAAGTCCCATGAGCTTGGCGGGTTTGAGATTGGTGACCACGGCCACGTATTTGCCGACCAGATCGGCCGGGTCATAGGCCTTGCCGATCCCGGCCACGATCTGCACCTGAGCGCCCACATCCACCTGCATACGCACCAGCTTGTCCGACTTCGGCACCCGCTCGGCCTGAATAATCCGGCCGGCCTTGAGCTCGACCTTGGCGAATTCGGAAATATCAATGAGGTTTGCAGCCGCGGCGGGGCCGGGTTTTGTCTCCGGGGCCTTCTTTTCGATGCGGGGGAAGAGGGCCTTAGGCTCACCGAGGGCATTCCCGGGCGGCAATGCGCCGAAGGACTCGAGATCGTTCATGCCGGCCTCGGGGGCCAATCCCATCAGCCCCAGGATGGATGCGGAGGTTCCTGGCATCACCGGCGCAATCATCACGGCGATGAAGCGCAGGCCCTCCAGGATGTTGTAGATCACAATGGCAAGCCGGTCCTGGTCCTGTTTGGCCAGGGTCCACGGCGCGCTGTGGTCGATGTACTTGTTGAGGCCGGACACGAGCGACCAGATCGAGGCCATGGCGGAATGGAACTCGAGGTTCTTCATGCGCGCGCGGTAGTGCGCCACGGTCTCCACCGCCAAGTCCCTGACCTGACGGTCTGCCTCCAGCACCGGATCTCCGGCCGTGGGCACCTTGCCGTCAAAATATTTCTTGGCCATGTTGACGCTGCGGTTGACCAGGTTGCCCAGATCGTTGGCCAGATCGGCGTTGTAGCGATCGATCAGGGCCTCTTCCGAAAAGGAGGCGTCCAGCCCGAAGACCATCTCGCGCACCAGGAAGTAGCGGAAGGCGTCCAGGCCATACTTCTCCTTCAGATCCAGGGGGTCGATCACATTGCCCAGGCTCTTGGACATCTTGGTGGCGTCCACGTTCCAGTATCCGTGCACGTTCAAGTGCCGATAGGGCTCCAGGCCCATGGCCTTGAGCATGGTCGGCCAGTAGACGGCATGCGGTTTGAGGATGTCCTTGGCGATCAGGTGCTGGCTCACCTCCCAGTATCGCGCGAAGTTTTCCCCATCCGGATAGTTGATGCCGCTGAGGTAATTGATCAGCGCATCGAACCACACATAGCAGACGTAGCCCTTGTCAAAGGGCAGTTCAATGCCCCAAGAGAGCCGCTTCTTGGGGCGCGAGATGCACAGGTCGTCCAGAGGCTCCTTGAGCATGCCCAGGACTTCGTTCTTGTAGCGTTGCGGCCGGATAAAATCCGGATGGGCCTGGATATATTCGATCAGCCAGGGCCGGTATTTCTCCATGCGGAAGAAGTAATTCTGCTCCTGGACAAAGGTAAGCTTGGTCTGGTGCTGGGGGCATTTGCCGTCCTCCATCTCGCTTTCGGCATAAAAACGCTCGCAGCCGACGCAGTAGTGACCGCCGTATTCCCCGAAGTAGATATCGCCCTTGTCATAGACCTGCTGCAGGATCATCTGTACCGTGCGGACATGATCGGGCTCGGTGGTGCGGATGAAGCGGCTCAAGGTGATGGACATCAACGGCCAGAGATCCCGGAAACGCTGGCTGTTCTCATCAGCCAGCTTGTCCGGGGTCGTGCCCAGCTTTTTTGCGGTCTCGACGATCTTGTCGCCATGTTCGTCGGTGCCGGTCAGGAAAAAGACCTTTTTGCCGGCCAAACGGTTGAAGCGCGAGAGGATGTCGGCGATGACCGTGGTATAGACATGTCCCAGATGGGGCTTGGAATTCACATAATAAATCGGGGTGGTGATATAATAATAATCCATCATGCCTCAGTTCTCCTTTTCGACCGGGACCGGCGTTTTCTTGATGGCCGCTTCTTCTTTTCCTTATCGCCATCCGCTGCTGCCAAGGCCGCTTGGGCGGCCGCCCGGTCGATCTCCTTCTGCTTGACCTGTTCGAGCTGCCTGGCTTCACTCAAGCGCAGGTATTCGTCCTTGGATATGATATCCGAGGCCTTGGCCTTGACGAAGCGACGGTCCGCCAGTTTGCCGATAAAGGTCTGGTTGATGACGTTGATGCTCACAACCATGGCCTCGCCCTGCTCAAGATAGACCGTCTTGCCGGTCTTGGGCAGGTTCTCGATCAGGTTGGCGTAAGACTCCTTCTCATAGGCAAGGCAGCATTTGAGCTTGCCGCACAGCCCGGAGATCTTGGTGGGATTGAGTGTCATGTTCTGGTTCTTGGCCATCTTGACCGAGATGCGTTGAAAATTGGTCAGAAAACTGGCGCAGCAGAGCTCGCGCCCGCAGCTGCCGATTCCTCCCAGGATGCAGGTCTCCTGGCGGGATCCGATCTGTCTGAGCTCGATGCGCATCCGGAAGCGTTCCACCAGGTCTTTTAAGAGTTCTCTGAAGTCGACGCGGCCTTCGGACACGAAATAGAAGACCATCTTGTTGCCGTCGAAAGACTGCTCCACGGCGGCCAGCTTCATGGGCAGGGCGCGCGCCTCGATGCGCTCCCGGCAGAAGTTGAAGCACTCGCGTTCCTTACGCTCCATCTCGGCCAGCCGCTTCCTGTCGGACTCATTGACGGTACGCAAAACAGGTTTGATCTCCGTCAGCCCGGCCGCATCCTCCTCGGTCGTGCGGCCCAGGACCTTGGCCACGGACTGGCCTTGCTCGGTCTCCACGACCACCAGGTCACCGTCCTTGACCTCCAGTTCGCCGGCGTCAAAGATGTAGGGCGTAAGCATGTGCGCAAAGCGCACATAGACCAGACGGCGTTCTTGGGCTGTATTCTCCATGGCTGCCATGTTATCCTGCTTAGCAGGCATTATGCAAGCGCATCTTTTCCTCTGTTTCCAGGCTGTTTTTCGGTTTGTCAGCGCATGCCGTCCGTAGCGTCGCTGCAGTATCCTTCGGCGATGGCGAAGAACACCTTGTCGTAGTAAAAGATGATGCGATTGTTCAGTTCAAGCGTGGCATAGATCTCCAAAGGTGAAGAAAGGAACTTCTTTTTCACGACATGCAACCAGATGGACCGCCGGCTCAAGGCCAGCGCGATCACCATATCCGGCAGCCGCACGCCGGTAGCTTTGAGCTGCGCTCCGGTGGCCAGGAAACGGGCGAAATCCGAGGAGACTTCACCGCTCAACCAGCGCTGCACTCCGAAGAGGATGCTGCGATTGAGCTCCAGGAGCTCTCTGATGTGCGGCATGAGCTTGGGAGCGCCATGCCGCATGTCACGCGCCCAGCTCTCGCAGATCTGCTCGATGTCGCGTTCGATCAGCTTGACCAGGATGTTCGAAAGAAAGGTCTTGTGCTCGGCCTCGCCGGGGATGACTTTGCCCATGACCGTATGCTCGGGAAAGAGATGCTTGAATGAATCGAGCATGGCCCAGGTGTCGCGGTAGAGGTCGATATAAATGCGCAGGGCCTTTTCGTTCGATATCCATGCCAGGGACGGTGTCTTGTCGATCGGGTGATAGGTCACCGCGGAGGCGTCATCACCAGGCCTGAGGTCTCCGCCGATCGCCTTGACCTCATACGTGACGATGGCCAGGCTGCCGTAGAAATAGTTATCGACCGTATCGACATCGATGAGCCTGACAATCTCGCCCTGGATGCCGGTCTCTTCCTTCAGCTCTCGCAGCGCTGCCCCGCGCACCTCTTCGTCGCTCTCGGCAAATCCGATCGGCAGGCACCACATGCCCTTGTAAGGGTCCTTTGCGCGTTTGACCAGCAGCACCTCGCGCTCTTCGTTGACCACGATGCTGGACGCCACGGGCAAGGGATTCTCATAAAACACGGTCTGGCATTGGCCGCAGAAATCGCGCAGCTTGCCATCGACGTCCTTTTCGTAAACGCCGCCCCCGCAATAACAACAGAACCTGCGCCGACGCTTCATGCCGCCCCCGGCCGGAGAATGTCTGCTTTTAGCATGTTATCGAGCGCACAACAAGGCCTTCCGCGTCGGTGGGGCATGTCCTCCTCACCTTGTCCCATCCCCTCTGGGCGCGCCTCGGTGCTTTCCGGTGTGCCTCTGTAATTCCTCACAACTTGTTCTTGTCGGCATCCTCCTCCAGCCCTTTGAGAATGGCGGTTATTTCAGCCTCGGTGGCCTTGAGGTGATTGCGCAGGAAGGCGATCATGTCGGCGGCCTGTTTGACGGCCGTCCCCAATTGGTCAATGGGGATTTCACCCGTGTGCATGCGATCTATGATTGCCTCCAGGTCTTGGAGTGTTTCGGAATAGCCCTTCTTTTTCATACCTGCTCCTTGTCTTGCACGAGGCTTGAGATGCGGCCCTGGGAAAGTATGGTCGTGATGCGCTCACCGATGTCGACCGCCCCGGCCTCTCTCAGGGCGTGCCCTTTTTCGCTCAGGGTGATGCTGTAGCCCCGGTTCAAGGTTGCGGCCGGGTCCATAAGCGTTAGATAGGCCTCCAGCCCTTCGAGGCGTCCGGCGTGCCGCGCCAGGATGTCCCGGATAGTTTGAGGCAAGGCCGCACGATGTCTGGCGATGAGTTCGACCTGCAACCCCTGCGTGTACCTCGAGGCGTTTTCGAGGCTTTGCCGCAGACGGCTTAAACCGGCATGCTCCTGGGTAAGTCTGCGCAGGGTATGACTGGTGAGGGCATGCGCGAGAGTGTAGAGCCCGCCCACGGCATGCATGGTCTGGCGCTGGGTCAGATAGGCGAGCTCCGAGGCGTTCTGGCGCAGACGATCCTGCGCACGGGACAGGTTCTGCCGGCAGGATGGCGCCAGGGCCTGGGATGCCTCATCGATGCGGGCCCAGAGATCGTCAAGGCGGGAGACGAGAAAGCGCGCCACGTCCGTGGGGGTGACGAAATGGCGGAAGGCCACCATGTCGGCGACGCTCAGATCGATTTCATGGCCGATGCCGGTGATGACCGGGCAGGTGCAATTGGCGATCGTGCGGCAGATGGAGATATCGTCAAAGGCCACCAGATCCATCTTGGCGCCGCCGCCGCGCACGACGGCGATGGCGTCGAGCGAACGGGATTCAAGCACCCGTATAGCGCGAACCACCTCCGCGGCGGTTCGCTCGCCCTGCATATGGGCGTCGAAGAGGGTGATCCGGAAGGCGTAGGCGCTCTTCTTCAGGATGCTCATGAAGTCGTTGTACGCGGCCGAACCGCGCGAGGTGATGAGGCCGATGGACAGCGGGCATGCGCTTAAGCTCAGGCGCTTATTCCTCTCCAGGAGCCCTTCTTTTTGCAGGGTTTCAATGGTAAGGGCGCGTTTGCGGGCGATCGCCCCCAGGCTGTAGTGGGGGTCGATAGCGGAGACGATCAGCTGGTAACGGCCTTCCTTGGCATAGAGGTCTACTCTCGCCTTGACTTTGACCTCCAGACCGTCGGCCAGATCGAAAGACGGGAACGCTTCGCGTTTGAGCATGGCCTGCCAGGAGAGGAAAGAGCCCCGGAAAAACGCGCAGCTTACCTTGGCCAGGTATTGTCCCTGGCCTTCAGGTGATTTCTCCACCAGATCGAAGTATACATGTCCGGTTTTGGCGTGGTTCTTGAGACCGGAGACCTCGCCCACCACCCAGGTGTCTTCGTCGAAGGCCCTTTCCAGGGCCAGCCGCGCGCGTTCGTTCAATTGACTGACGGAATAGCAGGTCATGGGCACTGCATACCAGAGTCCAGGGCCATGAGGCAAGGGCGGGCAGACGCAGCGCAAACTCGCATTGACGCTCCCGGACAATTGTGTGATATTCACGCCAGCACAAGAGTCCGTACCGGGGGTGTTTCCATGGATTACAAGCTGATCAAGGTGGACAGAGCCGATGGAATCGCCGTGGTGGAGATGAATCGCAAGCATGAGCTGAATGCGCTTTCCATGGCCATGCTCAAGGAGCTGGATCACGCCTTCTCGTCATTCCTCACGGAGCAGAGCGATGTGCGGCTG
The DNA here is from genome assembly GCA_029574005.1 of Deltaproteobacteria bacterium. Taxonomy (GTDB): domain Bacteria; phylum Desulfobacterota; class Desulfomonilia; order UBA1062; family UBA1062; genus JAKQBR01. The sequence continues at coordinate 11,307 of JAKQBR010000367.1, forward strand.
GTGGTGCTGACCGGCGGGGATGAATGTTTTTCGGCCGGATTGGATTTGAAAGAGGTCCCCGGTCTGGATGCCGACGATGCGGCGCGCTATTTCAAGGTGGCCCAGGATCTGTATACCAAAATGATTGATTTCGAAAAGATCCTGATCACCGCGGTCAGCGGCATCGCGTTCGGCGGCGGCCTCAATCTGTGCCTGATGGGCGACATCATCATTGCCTCGGAAAGCGCCATATTCGGCCATCCGGAGATGAAATACGGCTTCAACCCGCTTATTACGCCTCTGGTTTCGCGCATCGGCATGGCGCGCAGCAAGGAGCTGACGCTGCGCGGCGACCCTATCGGGGCGCACGAGGCCTTTGAGATCGGCCTGGTGAACCGTGTGGTGCCTCCCGAGCGTTTCCGGGATGAGGTCAGGGAGTGGTCCAGACAGCTCGCCCGCCGTTCTCCCGAGGCGGTGCGAGCGCTTAAGCGGGCCTTCGATGTGGTTATCAGGTTGGATTCCAAGGCGGCCCTCGAGTATGAGCTGGAGATGACGGCCATGCTCATGACCAGCCGCATGAACATCAAGCAGGAGATGCGCGATTTTATCAAAGGCAAGACCGAGAAAAAAGAACAGCCCAAGGGCTGAGCCGTTCGATGCGCTGAAACTCTACAAGACCCTGCAAGCCTTCTACGGGCCATCAGGCTGGTGGCCGGGCGAGAGCCCGCTCGAGGTCATGGTCGGGGCGGTTCTGACGCAGAACACGGCCTGGACGAATGTGGAGAAGGCCATCGCCCGTATCAAGGCGTGCCGTGCGCTCGATCTGAAGACCCTGTATGCCATGGACGAGGTTCGTCTGGCCGAGCTCATCCGGCCGTCCGGATATTATAACATCAAGGCGCGGCGCTTGAAAAACCTGATGGAAGCGGTCATGCGTCAGACCGGCGGCGATCTGGCGGCTTTCTTCACTCAGGACCCGGTGCAGCTGAGGACCCAGCTCCTCCAGATCAACGGGATCGGCAAGGAGACCGCCGACAGTATCTGTTGTTATGCGGCCGGGAAGACATGCTTCGTGGTCGATGCCTATACCCGGCGTATGGCCGTACGCCATGGGTGGGTAAACACAGCCGACGGTGACTATGACCGCCTGCAGCACCTTTTCACCACCGGGCTGCCGGTTGACCTGCAGTGTTATAAGGACCTGCATGCCTATATCGTTTTCATCGGGAAAGATTTTTGCCGGTCCAGAAACCCCTCTTGTGACGCATGTCCGCTG
>JAKQBR010000375.1 GCA_029574005.1 Deltaproteobacteria bacterium
CCGCCACGGGGGCGGCGCACATGCCGGCCATGACAAGCGCCGCGCACAGGATGACCCTGCGCGGTGCAACGCGGCCGAAGGCATCGAGAACCGAGGCTTCCTTGCCGTTCTCCGTCCGGTACTCGCGGTGGTAGGCAAACAGGACCGGCACGCTCACCGCCACGGTCAAGAGCCCCAGGATGAGCGGAAAGAGCACCATGAGCGGATTCAGTTCCACACCGGTCCATCCGTAGAGACCCAGCGACCATATGACGGCCGTGCCCATGCCAGCCAGGGGCGCGACCACGCCTGCCAATGATCGGAAGAGGAAGAACAGCCCCACGATCAGGACGACGCACATGACCCCGGCCGCCGCCCCGATATGCGCGGCCCCCATCTGGGTCATCTGGTGCGTTAGCACCTCCTGGCCCATGAAATAGAGCGTGTGGTTGGCGTCGTCTTCCTTGGCCTTCAGGGCATCCAGGGCCTTGACCAGCTTGGCGTTGAACTGGGTCGCCTGGGCGGCCTTGAACTTCTCGAAGGGCGGACGGGATTTTTGCGGCAGCTCGTCATAGGCCTGCTGGGCGATCTGGTTGATGTCCGCGAGCTTGGCGGTGATCATGACCGCCGTGCCGTCATAGGCGACATACTTGCCTGGTCCCATGGGGTTGATGGCCACGCGGCGTTTCAACTCCGCGAACTGCTCAGGGGTCTCCGGCCACTGCGTGCCCAGGACCGATTCGATGTTCAGACCCTGCGTGCTGTTGTAATAGTGCATCATGCCCTTGGTCAGCGAGATGATCCCGCCGGGCATGAGGCATTCATTATCCACCAGGCCCTTGGTAATGCTGTCGATCTTCTTCAGGGTAGCGGTATTATAGATGTCGCCGTGTTTGACATCCACGATGCAGACCAGCATGCGCGCCTCGGGGGTAAAACCCTTGATGGCCTTGAGCGTGGCCGCGTACGGGTGCCCCTGGGCATACAGCGACGCCAATGGATCGGCGGCCATCTTCAGGTTCTTCAGTCCCACCCCCGCGACGGCGGTCACCGCCAGGATCAAGATCAGGGCCAGCACGCGGTGACTCAGCACAAGCCTGACATCGACGCCGGTCTTTGTTTGCGTATCCGTATTCATGACAACCTCCCCTTGCCTGACCCTAACGCCACGTCAGCGTGGCATTTCTTACGATGCCGAGCGTTCCATACTGACCCACGACCAGCCCGACCACATCGCCCTTGGACGATTGCCTCAGGGCCACCCCGCACAGCCATGCCCGGTAGATCTTCTCGGGCACCTTCACTGTCTGCCAGGATGCCCCGCCGTCCTGGCTCAGCAGGATGTTGCCGCCCGATCCGATGGCCAACCCGAATGACGGCGTCAGGGCCAGGCCGAAATACTCCGGCTCCTTGCTTCCCGAGTCGGCCTCGGTCCAGGTCTTACCGGCGTCCTGCGAGGTCACCAGGGTGCCGTCGATGCCGATGGCATAGAGCGTGCCGTCCCTCTCCTCAAGCGCATACAAGGTGCGGCCCTCACCGGTGGCCTTGTCATACAGAGGGGTCTGGGCTTCGCCCCATGTCCGTCCGAAATCGGCGGAGAGGAAGATACGTCCCATGTCGCCGGTTATGCACAGATTTTGCCCTCCCAGCAGCTTGACCGCAAAGAGGTTGTACTCACCGCCGACATCCTTCGCGAGGGTAAAGGGCGAGGGCGTCCAGGTCTTGCCGCCGTCCGCGGTGACGATCACCGTGGAATTGGCTCCCACGGCGCATCCATGCAGATCGTCCGTAAAATCGACGTCCATGAGATAGTGGCTGACGCCGGAATTCTGGGCTGTCCAGGTCTTGCCGCCGTCGGAGGTATGCAGCACCACCCCGCCCTGTCCGACGATCCAGCCCTGCGCGGGGCTGGGGAAGCTTACCGCGGCCAGGGAGGCCCTTGTCTTGCTGTCAACCGAGGCAAAGGTCGCCCCGGCATTGTCAGAGATAAATATCTTGCCGCGATCGCCCGCGACGATGAATGTATTGTCATTTATCACCGCGGCCGCGAACAGATCTACGCCAAAGGTATTCGCGGCGCATGCGCCCGTCGGCATCCCGAACATCATGACGTGCAGGACCACCGCCAGAACAACCGCCGCTATCCTCATCTTCCCCATACGACACCTCCTCACCGATTCCTCATCGTGGTTACTGCGCAGCTATACACCTATCCGGAAAAATGCATCATATCAGGGGAGGAGCGAGCACCCCTTGAACCGCTAAGGCTGGTAACAATCCTATCCGGACGGTTTCTCCCGTGAGGGGGGGGACATGCCGCCCCCCCTCACGGATCATTCAACATCCACTCGATCTCTTACTTGGCGAACTTTTCAAATCCCGCCCTGGTAAACAGGCTCTTGTTGATGGAATTATATTCAAAGTAGCACAGCCCGCCTTCGCGGAAGATATCGCAATACGCCGAACCATGGTCCCGGCGGGAGTCCACCATGACATTGCCGAATTTGTAGATGATCTTAAACTTGCCGTCCGTGGATTGCATGGGCACACCGCAGTAGTAGTTACCCTTCCAGTATTTGCCGTTCACGTCCGTGTTGCGTTTGTAGCTGGGCACGAAGGTGCCTTTCTCGACCCAGCCCTGGACGGTGCCGTAGTTGTAGTTGGGGCTCTTGTCCTTGGACTCGATCACATACACCCGGGACTTGACCCAGATGATGTTGGTCAGATGCCAGGGCGCCCCTTTCCAGTTCTTGTCCTCATAGCCCATGGTCAATTTGCGCCCGGACACGGAATAGCCGCCCTGCAAGGCGCCATTGGAGGCGCGTACGAGCTTCTCGGGATCGGCGCACACGTACGGCACCAGGGCCTCTTTCTCCTCGATGAAACGGTAGTTGGACATGTTCATGGCATCGCGCTCGCCGCCTGACCAGAAGTCATCCGGGGCCGAATCGAAACCCATAACCGTGTCGGAACCCGCCATGCGCACGGCCATGCGGCGGATCTTGCGCAGCTCCGGGGTATAGGCGAAACGCAGCCCCTCCTTGGTGGTATCGAGGCAATAGAACGCCAGGGTACCGACACCGGCGACGCTCATGGGTGATTTGAAGACCGAAAGCTCGAGGAAGTCATACTCGGAATCCGGCTCGGCCTGCATCATATAGCTGTCCAGAAGGAAGTTCTTCTCCAGCCCCCGGCGGCCGATCGAAAACCAGTTCAAGGTGTACTGCGTAGGGCCCTTGACATAGTATTCGAGGAACTTCTGGTTCCACATCAACATGACCGGCATCTTGGGGTCTTTGGGATCAGGCTCGGGGAAGGGCAGGCCCTTGATGTTCCTCGCGGGCTTGCCCGTGGCGGCATCCACGATGGTGTGGTTGTCGGAGATCTTGTACTTGCCGATATTGGACTTCCAATTGTCTTTGACCACCTGGGGCCAGAACTCTTTGGGATCGACATTGAGCTTGCCGATCTTCATGGTCAGATCACCCTTCTTGACCCAGTCCAGGACATAGTCGGGCACCAACCCCTCGATCTTCTGGTAATTGCCGGAATTGATCACATCGCCCGGAACGACATCGGCCCACACGGCATGGGCCGTCAAACCCATGAAAACAAGTGCCGCCAAGAACACCCTTATCCAGTTCATACACCCTCCTCTGCAGCATGAATTGCCCGCAAAACGGTACGCATGAGACGGTGCCGATGACTCCGGACGCTCTTCCCCTGCAAGCCACCTCATTAAAACAGGGCATTCCCTGATTTTTGGGAAAAACCGCACTGGAATCAAAAGGCTGCCGTTTAGGTACCATTCCTTGCGAGCCTGCTAAACCCTACCACACATCCAATAACATAGTCAATACTATTATTAGTGATTATTAATTTAAAAACTGGGTCATCGAACAACACGTTGCCAGACACGGCGTTCTTGTGCTAGGGAACAAGATCTTATCGTGAATATGAGATATTGCTATGGGCAGCAAACGTGAGACCATTAAGGAAAAGGGCAACACCCCCGAACCGGCACCCAGACCAAAGCGCATGCGCGCTTCGGACCGTCGGCGCCAGATCCTTCAGACCGCCCAACACGTTTTCGCCGAAGAGAATTACGAGAATGCCACCACGGCCAAGATCGCCGCGGCGGCCGGTATCACCGAACCCACGATCTACATGCATTTCAAAAGCAAGCTGGAGCTGTTCATGGCGGTGCTCGAAGACAGCTTCAACTTTATCATGGATATCTTTACCCAGCTCTGGTCCGCCGAGGGCGACTTTCTCGCCCACTATCGCCAGACACTGATGCAGCTCAACACCCTCCTGAACGATAAGGCCAATATCCACATGGCCAAGCTCTGGATAATCGCCTCCACGGTCAACGATCCGAAGATCAGTAATTACGTCGCCCAGTTCGACAAGGTGCTCATGAACTACATCACCAAGGACATCAAGCGGGCGGCCAAGGAAGGCAAGATTGTCCTGAAATATAAGCCCGAGGTCTATGCCCGGATCTTCATCGGTCTGGTCGTCAACAGCACGACCATGATCCTGGCCGGTTCGCGCATTACGAATGAAGAACTCGGGGGGGTCCTCGACCTGCTGCTGGATTCATTGCTCGAAAAGACCCCCCCGATACAAGTCTCCCGATGAGGAAAAACATGGAAGTCGTCATCAGACAGAAGGATTGCGAGGTGATCGCCGTGATAGCGGGCGAGATCGATAATTTCGCGGCCGAGAAGCTTCAGGTGGAGATGGCCAAGATCGTCAAGCTCCGTCCCAAAAGTGTGGTCCTGGACCTCAAAGCGGTCCCGGTCATGGGTTCTTCGGGTATCGGAAAGATCCTGTACCTGTACAAGGAGCTCAATAAAAACAATGCCACCTTTGCGATCAAAGGCCTGCATCCCAACCTGACTGAGATCTTCAAGTCGCTCAAGCTGGAGAAGCTCTTCAGCATCAAAAAGGACTAACCTTTAAGGCTCAGCGCGCCTCATCGGCGGCCTTCCTGACCAGTTCGAGCAGCTGGTTGATCTTCGGCTGCGGCGGCGCGAGGATGTCGGCAATCTCCCGCCCGGTATAGCGCCCCTCCAGGTAGGCCCGCACATCGATACGTCCTGACCAGCACTGCATGATGCGGCGGCAGGGTCCACCGTCCATGCCGCGGCAATAGCGAAAGGCAACGAGATGCCCCAGGGTGGGGCACCTCGTTTCCAAGGTATCATAACGTTCAGGCACGTCTACCACCGTCCGGTCTTGCGGGCCTCGGCCTTGGGAAGGTCCGCGATGGATTTGAGCGAGCGCTGGAGCTCTTCCTCGGGCAGGGGGTAGTTTCCGAGCCTGCCGCTCATGAAGGCGTCATACCCCAAAAGGTCCATCAGCCCGTGTCCGCTCCAGTTGAAGAGGATGACCTTTTCCTTGCCTTCCTCGCGGGCCTTGATCGCCTCCTCCACGACCGCCGCGATGGCGTGGCTCGTTTCCGGGGCCGGGATGAAGCCCTCGGTGCGCGCCCACATCAAGGCGCTTTCGTAGCAGTGCAGCTGGTCCACCGACCGCGGCGTGATGAGGCCTTCAACCGCGGCCTGGCTGACCAGCGGCGCCATGCCGTGGTAGCGCAAACCGCCGGCATGGATCGGCGGAGAAACAAATTCATGCCCCAGGGAATGCATCGGCAGGAGCGGTGTCATCTTGGCCACATCGCCGTGGTCATAGCTGAACGGCGCGCGGGTCAGCGTCGGGCATGAGCTGGGTTCGACCGGGATGATATCGATCTGGGCGCCGTTTATCTTATCCGCCACGAACGGGAAGGCGATGCCCGCGAAGTTGCTTCCGCCGCCGGCGCATCCGATGACCGTGTCGACCTTGTTCTCACCGATCTTGGCGAGCTGCTTCTTGGCCTCGAGGCCGATAATGGTCTGGTGCAGCATGACTTGGTTGAGCACACTGCCCAGTGAATAGCGCGTCTTGCCGCTCGCGTCGGTCACGGCCTCCTCGACGGCCTCGCTGATGGCGATGCCTAAGCTGCCGGGCGTATCGGGGTCCTTGGCCAGGATATCGCGGCCGGCCTTGGTCAAGGT
>JAKQBR010000004.1 GCA_029574005.1 Deltaproteobacteria bacterium
TAGATGTCGGCCGCCACCAGCATGGGCTTGCGGCCCTGCTTCTCGAGGTGGCGCGCGACCTTGGCCGTGGTGGTTGTCTTGCCGCTGCCCTGCAGGCCCACCATCATGATGGAGGCCACGGGGCGGGCCTTGAGATCAAGCGAGGTGTCCACCGGGCCCATCAACCCGACGAGCTCGTCATAACAGATCTTGATGAAATGTTGGTCCGGGCTGACCTTGATCTTGCGGCCGCCGTGCGTTACCTTGGTCTGTACGATCTCGCCCAGGGCCTTTTGCTTGACGTTCTCCAGGAAATTCTTCACCACGTGGAACTCCACGTCGGCCTCGAGCAGCGATACGCGGATCTCGCGGATGGCGTCCTCGATGTGCTTTTCCTGGATGGCGGTCTTACCCTGCAGCAGATCCTGGGCTTTCTTGAATCCGCCGGATATCATCTCAAGCATGCTGCAATCTCCTACCGAAATTTCAGGTTTTCAATCGTATATACCATCCATGTGATAAGTCAATACACCAAACCCCTGCCTTGCGGAGGCCCTGAACAGGGCCGCCGCAAGGCAATCGCGCGAACTTTCCCTTGACATTTTCTCTGCCGCCCTTCACAAGAAAAGGGTTGGTTCATTTGTTATGACATCCCATGGCAAGCGAGGTTTTCACCGTGGCTGCGCAAGAACAAACGCCGATCGATGACCTGTTCGAGGCCGAACGCCGTAGCGGCGAGGTCCTGATCAGCCGCCTCAGGCTGGTGATCCTGCTGGGCTTTGTGCCGGTACTGTACCTCGTCCGGTTTTTCACCGGCTACATCAGCCTCATGTACATCCCGCTGGTCATCGGCAAATGGATCATCATGTGCGCCGTGGCATACCTGATCTACCATATGCTGCAGCAGGGCTATTATCGGCGGTTCATCGGGTACTGCACGATCTCGCTCGATCTGGCCTGCATCACCATCAGCGTCATCACCCTGTCCTTCTACAAGAACATGCCCACCGGCGCCATGAACGACCCGGTCTTTGTCCTGTATTACCTGGTCGGGATCTCGAGCGTGCTGCGCTACAACTACGGATACGTCGTCTTCTCCATCGCCACCGGCATTGCCATCATCGCCTCGCTGTCCGCCTTCGACATGCACTTCTTCCATATCCCGCTCGATTCGGCCTTTCTCATCGACCGCATCGCCGCCTATGTCTTCTTCACGCTCATGAGCATCTCGTTCGCCAAGCTCATCAAGGAGTCCATCGTGCGCGGCTACAACATCATGGAGCGGCACTTGCGGGTGATCGACGCCGTCCTGGACATCGGCCGCAAGATCGCCTCGCACGACGAGCTCAACCGAACGCTGAAGAACATCACCGTCAAGGCCAGGGATCTCCTGCAGTACGATGTCTGCTGGATCCTGCTCTACGATGGATCTTCGTGGCAGGTCAGCGTCGTGGCGGAAGACGAGCTTCCCGAGGCCTTCAAAGACCCGGAACTGATCCGCGCCGCCGATGCCGGGACATTGCCGGCCATGGCGAAGAAAGCCGGCCTCCAGATGCGCGGAAAAGCGGTTGCGGAGCTGGCCGGTACCGCCATTGCAACCAGCGGAGTCATTACCGGCGCCCTGCTGGCGGTGCGCCTCCATGCGCGCCCTGACCAGACGAGCGACCATACGCTCCTCGACATGTTCGCGGAGCATGCCGCGATCTGCATCGAAAACTCGCGCCTGCTCCAGCAGATCAAAAAACAGACCGTGTACCTGCACAAACAGCTCGACGACCTCTCCAGCTTCGAGGAGATCGTGGGGTCGAGCGCGCTCATGCGCCAGGTCTTTGCCTTGATCGCCAAGGTGGCCCCCACGAACATGCCCGTGCTCATCCTGGGAGAGAGCGGCACGGGGAAAGAGCTCGTTGCGCAGGCGATTCACAACCTCTCGCGCCGCAAAAACGGGCCGTTCATCAAGATCAACTGCGCCGCCATACCCTCCGAGCTCTTGGAAAGCGAACTCTTCGGGCACGAAAAGGGCGCCTTCACGGGCGCCAACAGGGCCAGGAAAGGCCGCTTCGAGCTGGCCGACGGCGGCACCATCTTCTTGGACGAGATCGGCGACATGGATGTCGGCCTGCAGGGCAAGCTCTTGCGCATCCTCCAGGGCCAGGAATTCGAGCGCGTGGGCGGCGAGATGACGCGCAGGGTGGACGTGCGCCTGATTACCGCCACCAACCAGAACCTCGCTGACATGATCGCGCGAGGGGCCTTCCGCGAAGATCTCTTTTATCGTATCAACACCCTGCCAATCCGCATGCCTCCCCTGCGCGAACGCAAGGAAGACATCCCGCTGCTGGTGAGACACTTCCTGAACAAGCACGCAAACGGCACGCCGATCGAGCTCACCCGCTCGGCCATGGAGTATCTGACCCAGAAGGAATGGAAGGGCAATGTGCGCGAGCTCGAAAACCTGCTCAAGCGTATCATCGTCATAACAGAAAAAGACATCGTCACCGAGGACGATATCCGCGCCGTCGATATTCAAGACAAGGCCATTGCAGCCCGGGACTACCCCGCGGTCATCAAGGAACATATCAGCCAGATCGTCAAGAACTCCTGCACGGTTTCCACCGAGATGGAGCGCATCGAACGCGAATTCATCAGCGAAGCCCTGCGGCTGGCGGGCGGCAACCTTCGCAAGGCCGCCGCGTATCTGGGTATGCCCAAATCGACCCTGTTCAATAAATTGAACAAGTACGAGATCAAGACATAAGGGGGTCCCTGACTATATTCCGGGGCACCCGCTCGGACGTCTTTACGCTTCGCCCGGGCCTTTACCAAGCCTCCGGCGATCGTCCCATTCCTGGGACGGCATGCGGCATCCGGGACAGCCGCGGGCCGAGGGTTTCCGTGCAGCCATGTCCAGCCGCGCTCCGCCAAAAATATTTCTTCAGGGCCTTTTCCATCAGGAATCTGCTCCGTTTAAGGCCTAATGGATCCGCCCCCTTATCCACCGAAACGCTCCCCCGGCGAGTGGGTCGGCATACATCCTGCTAACAATGTCTTGTTGTGTGGGCACCATCGGTTACGTTCGGGTTTCATAACCTATCAGTGGGAAGGAGGTCGCTATGGTACAGGTCGATGTGGTTTGGGCATATGCGTTTGGCGCGGGGTTCGCCGCCTGCGCGGCGCGTCAGCTCGAAAAGCAGGAGAAGCCGTTTGTCAACAGGTGGTATGTGTTCACGCTGCTTTTCCTTTCGGTTTGGTTCGCGCCCTCGGGGTTGTATCTGCTCTGGGAGTTCGTGCAATGGGAGACCATGCAGGTGGCGAAAACCTTCACGGACCTGCCTGCCTGGCTTGTTTGCGGGTTTGCGGTGACCAACGTCACCCAGGGCATCCTGGGATACTGGATAACGTTTACCCTGATCAAGAAAAAGAATTACTATGCCGCCCACGCCAACTGGATGTGGGCCTGGATACTCTTCTGGTTCATCCTGGTGTGCGGCTGGGACTGCACCGGCTACCAACGCTTCCTGTACGACATGTCGGTCAACGGCGGCGTGTTGTGGGAACCCGGCAGGCACATGGGCATCACCTTCTTCTGGAAGAGCCGTGTCTGGTGGACCCTGGTCGCCATGGCCGTGTTCTACGCGCCTATGCTGATCTACTCCGTCATCAATTTCATCACCGAGGGCGCCAAACAGGACCCGTCGCTCTCGGCGGATGAGCACCCCAACCCCATCGTGTTATTGATCGCTTCCTTCGGCGCCCAGTGGATCGTGTGCCTCGGCCTGGCCATCGTGGCCGCGCTGATGGTCATGGGGCTGCGCGGCGTCACCGGCAGCATCCTGCTGGGCTACCTCATCGGCGTACCGCTCTTCATCGTGCTGGCGCAGCTCCTGCTCTTCAGGCGCGGCATGCCCATGCATATGATCGCCAGGCAGCTCTATATCAGAGAACCGGGCGAATCCCCGTCCATGGCATCAGGCGTGAGTCCCGTGTCGCGCAACTCGGCCTAGGCAAGGCACGTGTTCTTGATGATAACCGTTCCGGGGCTCTCTCATAAAACAGGTGCCGGGAGTGGGTACACCCCAGGCCTTGCCCCTGTTTATCATCTTAACCGAGGCGGTATGCGAATGCCAGGAGAAGGATCTATGCGTAACTATGCGGGGAAAACAGCCTTGGTCACCGGTGCATGATCGGGGATCGGCGCCGCGTTCTCAAGGGCACTTGCAAAGGCGGGGTGCCACCTGGTGCTTGTTGCTCGAAGGATGGACCGCTTACAGGCCTTGAAACATGAACTGGAGGGATCACATGACATCCGGGTGGAGGTAATGTCCGTGGATTTGTCCACTCGACGCGGGTGTGAAGACTTGATCCGCAATATCGATAAGGAAGGGCACCCTATTGATGTCCTGATCAACAACGCCGGCTTCGGCTATGAAGGTGATTTTATTTCCCAGAACAGTGAGCGGCTGGGCGGGATGATCGGCCTCAATATCACCACCCTGACGTTTCTTACCAAACATTTCGGCGGCTTGATGGTTAAAAGGCGATCAGGATACATACTCCTGATCTCTTCCGTGGGCGGCTTCACACCGTGCCCACGCATGGCCGTGTACGACGCCTCCAAGGCCTATGTTCTCCTCCTCGGAGAAGCCTTAAACCATGAACTCGGAAGACACAAGGTGATGGTCACGACACTCTGCCCCGGAGCCACCCGCACCGAATTCTTCACGGTCTCAGGCCAGAAGATCAACGCCCTGGTACGGATGACCTTGATGAACCCTGAAGCCGTGGCAGAGGCAGCCCTCACGGGTCTTTCCAAGGGCAAGAGCCTCGTGGTTCCAGGTCTGATGAACAAACTGACGCTATGGGGCTTGAGGATCCTGCCCAGAGCCGTCATGGCACCGGTTTCAGCCCGGGTCATGTCTTAAGCCCACCCCGATCGAATGCATGCCGATCTCATTCTTCCATGCAGAGGTTTCCACAAGAAGGTCGATCAGCACCCCGTCCGGCGGCCCGACGGCGCACGCCGCACCGCCCCTATAACCGGAGGCGGGGCCGGTATCTCATCTTTACCATATGCTAGATATCGATTGCGAAAGTATTCGAAGAACGCTATATAAATCGTATGCATTGTATTTGATGTGGCCGACTGTCGTTAGAGGGGGCAAAAGAGCCATACGCCGTGGCCGCATTTGCCCGCGAGCAATTCATGACCCTGGGACCTTGCATGATGCGAAGAGGCATCGTGTACGAGGTTTCTTGCGGGCATGTCCCTCACGCGAACCACATTGCCGAGTCCTTTCCCATGGATATGAATCAGGACGCGTGGCTTGATGGAGGAGGTCATGGAGAGAGTCAGGATGTCCGTTTTGATCGGCCTGCAGGTCTGTGCGTTTCTCACCCTTGCATCCGCGGGGCCGGGGGACGATGTCATGCACACCCGTCTCGAGGCATCCGGCCCCGAGGCCCGGGACATGCTCATCGATGCCCTGATCACCGCCATGGCCGGCGCTCATAACCCCAACTCGCCCTCCTATGACAAGGAATTTGCCCAAGCGACGAAAAGCGACCTCTATCAGCTGTTCCTTTCCACCCGGAGACTGGTCCAGCACGAAGATTTCGAGAGGCTCATCACCGGCCTGGATAGGGTCCTGACGCTTAACAACGATACCGACACGCGCAGGAATACCCTGGCCGCCTTCCTGAAGCAGGTCTTGAAGGGCGCG
>JAKQBR010000005.1 GCA_029574005.1 Deltaproteobacteria bacterium
CGATCACGATCCCGGCGATGAGCACGAAGATGAAGACCACCGGCGTGATGACGACATTGAACTGCTCGAGATCGCGGGTGAGGAAATCGTAGCCGAACTGGGCCTCCTTGGGCATGATCTGCTTGATGTCGAGCCCTTTCAGGCGCGAGGTAAGCCCGGCCTGGAAGCGAGCCCGCTTCTCCGGGTCGTGCAGCTTGAACGCCAGGTCGTTGTACAGGGGGTAGCCAAAGGTCTTTTCCACCAGGTCCATGGAGGCGAAGATGATGCCCAGCGATCCCTTGGACGGCACCGGGATGCGCGGGTTGGCCGGCGTTATCAGGCATTCGGGCGTGATGGCGATGCCCCTGACCGTGAGGTCCATGGGGAAGAGCATATTGAGGCTGATGGTGTCGCCGATGCGGTAGCCGTGGATGTCGGCCAGGCTCTTTTCGATGACGATGCCGTTCTCATCGTCCGGGGACAGGTTCGAGCCTTCAATGATCTGGAGGACGTTGACCGGGGGGTGCCCCTGGGGGTCGAGATAGATCACGAGACAGGCCAAGGGCCGCCCGTCCTTGAGTTCCATGCCGCCCGGCATGTCGAGGCGCTTGACGATAGCGGCCTCTTTTTCCAGCGCCGCCAGATCCGGCATCTCGTCCGGCGAGGCCGGGGTGAAGAGCACCTGGACATCGGCAAGCTTGAGCCGGTCGGTCAGGTCATCGCGCGTATGGTACAGGCTCTCGCGCGCCATGAACCCGCCTGCGTACACGAAGACCACCACGGCCACCAGAAACCAGATCGCGGCGAGACGCATCTTCATGTGACGCATGTCGCGCAGGGTCTTGAGGTAGATCTTCCTCAATGAGCCAGTCTCCCGTCCGTGATATGGAAGACGCGGGTTGCCACCTTGGCCAGCTCCTTGTTGTGGCTGGCGATCACGAAGGTGATGCCGGTGGTGCGGTTGAGCTCCTGCATGAGGCGTACAACCCCGGCGGCGGTATGCTCGTCGAGGTTGCCGGTGGGTTCGTCCGCCAGCACCACGGCCGGCTCCTTGGCGAGCGCCCTGGCAATGGCGACGCGCTGCTGCTCGCCGCCCGAGAGCTGGTCCGGGTATTTGTGCGCCAGGGCCAGCATGCCGACCCTCTCAAGGTAGTGGTTGGAACGCCCTTTGATCTCCGCCCGGTCGAGTCCCAGCAGTTCGAGCGCCATTTCCACGTTTTCGATGGCCGTGAGCGTGGGGATGAGGTTGTAAAACTGGAAGATGTAGCCGATCTTGACCCGGCGGGCATCGATCAGCTGCTCGCGCGCAGCCCCTGCCAGCTCCAGTCCGTCAATGCGGATGCTGCCTTCATCCACGGTGTCGATGGCGCCCATCAGATTGAGCAAGGTGGTCTTGCCGGAGCCGGAGACACCGAAGATGACGACGAAGTCGCCGCGGTGGATCTCCAGATCGACCCCGCACAGGACCGGCGTGAGCACCTCGCCGATATGATAGGACTTGTGCACCCCCTGCACGCCGATTACCGGAGTCGCATTCAAAGACCCTGCTCCACGGTGTGTCAAACGCATCTCCTCCTTAAAAAACATGCCATGGATGAAAAACCTTGCAGTTAGGACGCAAGTGTAGGGTCAAACGCCTCCCCTTGTCAATGCATTCACGTCGCGGCGATCTGGCAAACCTATCCAGGGCAGCCGTTTCACGGCGATCCCTGAGGGGGCACGGCACCATCCTGATCGAATAAAATTCATATTAAGCTTGTCATGAACATCAGTTTGTATTACCATAAGTCATTATTGATTGCATTGCCCGGACGTACCCATGTACCCATCCGGCCAATGTGTTGGTATAGCATCAAGGAGGTCGCCCATGAGATGTGCTTGGGGGGGTTGAGATGTCACGCTGAACCCGGGCGGGAGTCAGCTGCGTGCCGTGGACTGGAGTTCTCCCCATGCCCATCCCAGGGGCATATCGCCCTGCGTGCCGGGAAAAATGACCCGCTCTGGGGCCATACCACCCACGCTCAAACGGTTAAGTCTCTTCGAAAGGCGATCGCCCTTCTACTCTATGGGCACGGGCCAGAGGAAGCCGCCCTGCTTCATAAAGTGTTCAATCTGCCGGATGCTGTGCAGGGCCTTGCGCGCGACGGCCTCGGCGGTGTTGAAGGCGTTGTGCGGGGTCAGAATGACATTGTCGCGCCGGGCAAGCCCCAGCGTGGCCCGCGCCTCCGGACCGCAGTCCGGTTTCCCGCCTCGCAGCGCATCCGCCAGGCAGGTCTCGTGGTCGAACACATCCAGGCCGACACCGCCTAAGCGCCCTTCATCGAGCAGGCGCTCAAGATCGGTCGATGGCGAGAGCTCGCCGCGCGCGATGTTCACGAAGACCGCACCCTTCTTGGCGGCCTTCAGGCACTCATAGCCAAAGAAGCCGTGATTGGATGCGGTCAGGTTCATGGCGCAGACGATCACGTCCGCGGCAGCCAGACCGTCGATCAGCGGGACATAGTTGATATCGGGATATTTCCTGACGATATCGACGCCGAGAACCCGCATGCCCAGGCCCTGTCCGATGCGCGCCGCCTCGGAACCGATATGACCGACGCCCGCCACCAGCAGGGTCTTTCCCGCGCATTCGCTTCCGGTCAAGCCGTCGCGGTTGAAGGTCTGAAAGTGTTTGATCTGAAGCGGCAGCTTGCGCATGAGCGCCATCCACAGCAGCATGGCGGCTTCCGCCACGGCGCGGTTGCAGTACAGCGGCAGGTAGCCGCAGGGCACATCGGCGCCGGCGCGCCTTCGATAGTCAAGCACATGGTCATATCCGGTGCTGCGCGTGAGAATCCCGGAGATCCGTCCGGCCCAGTCCACAGGGATGAGCGACTGGGTGCGGATGCTGATCAATGGCGCAGGCACACTGAGCTCTCCCGACTCCTGGATCGTGGCAGGGCTGAAGCCCGCCTTGATGCGGGAGTCTTTGAGCATCAGCCGCAAGGCGGCTTCTTCTTCCTGAAATGCCTCGTAAAAAAAAACGTCCATGGGGCCGCATCGGGCGCGGGTCAAAACGAGTGCCTCTTGAAATAAGCGTAATCCAACTCCGACCAGGGATTGTCGATGTCCTCCATCTGTGCCAGCTCGTTTTCCGGCAGACGGGCATGGTCCCCAAGGTCATGAGCGGCCCAGATGAGCTTTCTAAAGCGCTGATGGTGATGGTGGAAGCGCTGGTTGGCGTATTCCTTGGCCTGGGTGGTGAAGAGCAGGAAAGGCCAGTCGCTGCCCTGCATGAGCAGGAGCTCCCTGCCCGCCTGGGCCAGGATGCGCCTTGTGCGTTCATCGCGCGGTTCGCCGCGCGCCAACACCTCTTCCATCTCGCGCGCGCAGGAATTGATGTACGGCCAGATCCAGCCGTGCTCGGGATTGAGCCAGACCGTGAAGTCGGAGTTCAGGCCCCAGGTGCTCTCAGCCATGCCGATGGTGGACAGCCCGTCTCGGCAGCGATCAAGATAATCGCCCAGGCTTCTGCATTCAACCCCGGGCTCGAGCGCCAGCAGGCGATAGACCCGCTCCAGCCAGTCCACGCCTTCATGCCACCAGTGGCCGAAGAGCTCGCAGTCATACGGCGCGACTATGACCGGGTCCGGCACCTCGGAACCGGCCTCATCGATGAGCCCCTTGACCAGATCCACGAAATGGCGGGCATGACTCTCCACGCGCAGCGCCGCGGCTTGAGGGTCATAGATCATCTTTTCGTCCGCGCCCGTGACACGCCAGTAGCGCAGACCCGACTCTTCGTCCTTGCGGTGAAACTCCAGATAGTGCGGATCGCCCGGATAGCCCTGCTCGGGCGACCAGACCTGTTTGCCCGTGGCCTCGTTGCGGCCGAAGACCGCCACGCCCGAGGCCAGCCGGTAGCCCCGGTTGGTGCTCGGCCTGTCTTCCCGGCCGCGGTTCTCAATCCACTGGGCGCGGGTGATACCGACATGCTCCACAAAGAAGTATTCGATCCCCTGCTCGGCGAGCCACTCGTCGATAGCCGGCCGCATGCGCTGATCGCGCTCAGACCAGACCTGTGGGCGGTAGGCGCATTCGGGCAGCCAGAAACCGCGCGGGGCTTTCCCGAAATACTTTTTATAGGTCTCGACGCCCAGGCGCACCTGGGCGCGTACCGCGCCGTCGGTTTCCAGGAGCGGAAGGAAACCGTGCGTGGCCGCCGAGGTGAGGACCTCCACCACCCCCTCATCCTGCAGCCACTTCAGCGTGCCCAGGATATCGCAGTAGAAATCGTGCGTGTAGGAAAGGTAGGCGGCCTCATAGCGTTCAAGCCAGTACGTGGCCACCCTGCGGCGCCCCGGGTCTTCAAAGAATCGTCTGGCGTCCTGCCGGGCGCGGCGGATCTTGTCTTCCATGTAGCCGCAGAAGCGATCGCGCATATAGGCGTCGGCGAGCTGCTCCATGAGGATGGGCACCAGCCCGACCATGACGCGCGGGCGGATGCCGTCATAGTGCAGGGCCCGCAGAGCCGTCAGGAGCGGGATATAGGTCTCGTGCATGGCCTCGAACAGCCACTCCTCGCCCGCGGGCCACACCCCCGACTTGCGGCAGTAGGGGATATGGCTGTGCAGCATCAACGCAAACATACCAGGCATAGGGCCTCCTCAGGCGGGTTGAAACCCGCGGGCATTGACAAGCCTTTTCTCGGGCGGCGTGATGAGAAAAACCCTTTTCGTCCGAGGCGCAGGGCCGTGCGTCCGGGGCATCGCCGCATCCGATGAGCGGGTTGCGGATGCCAGGGGCATTGAGCGGTCTGTGGGGTCTGGTTGCATCGTAACCTCCTGGTGCGTAGTGGGCGGCCGCACAGGGGCGCCGCCGCCCGCGTGGACATTATCCGATACTGCGCACGGATATTCAAGCGCCAAGAGGTCAGGCTGGTCGATTCCCTGAAATACCTCTGCCCATCATCTCCGCACGGTGCCGCGCCATGCCCCTGATTTGCCCGTGGGACGGCGCAGGGGCGCAATGATTGTACAGGCGATGCCGGGCGACAGGGAGGGTTGACCTCAAGAGGGAGCGCCGGGCGGGGCTTCAGATACGGCGGGCGTAGTGCGCGTACCTTTTTTCCAGGAGCGCGCGCGTGATCTCACGTCCATGACCGGGGAGGAAGCGTTCGCACGGCGTTTCCAGGAGCCTGCGCCAGCTCGCTACCATGGCGGGGATGTCATCGGCATAGGGCGGCAGCACCGAACCGGGCAGCACGCCGAACAGGGTGTCGCCCACCAGGGCGACACGGTCCTCGACGATGACGCTCATCGACCCGCGGGTATGACCGGGGGTGTGCAGGATTTGGGCGTCGAAGCCCAAGGGCCTCAGATCCAGGCGCTCGTCCACGGCGATGTCGGCCGGGACGCCGGTATAGCGGAAGAGCGGGCCGGCCAGGCGCCCGCCCAATCGCATGATCCAGCGGGTGGGCAAGATCGCGCCGGCCGGCAGCGGGCTGTCGCCCGCCGCGAGATAGTGTCGCTCCGAGCGGTGCACGATGAGCTTGAGCTGATAGAACATTTTAAGCCTGGCCGCGTTCTCGGCATGATCGAAATGGCTGTGCGTCAGGACCAGGGCCTTAGGGCGGACCTTGCGGTCCAGGCCTTCGATCCGGCTGAAGAGCGTCTTCCATCCATAGATGCGGCCGGTATCGACCAGCAGCATATCCTCGCCGTGCCTCAGGGCATAGACATTCCCGACACCGCCCATCAGCTGGTGTATGACATGGCCGCCTCCGGTCTCCCACCTCTTCATCGCCCTCCCCCGTTCAGTATGTATGGGCAGCATTGTAGTAGCATGCTCGACGATGATCAAGCCCCCGATGATCGTGAGACGCTTCTTGACTCTGGGATATTTCCTGCTACGGTAGAATGACCAGTGGCGCCATGAGCTAACCCGGTCGGCAAGCGTTTCTCACAGGCGCCATGGATCGCGAGGATAATACCATGAAGATTTCCGAATGGCTTGACAGCATGGAGAAGCAAGGCCTCGATGTGGCGCATATCGTTCTGCCCGAAGAGCTTTCGTATGACGAGGCGCCGGAGGAGACCCTCTATTTCAAGGAGGTCAGGCCCTGCGGCATCCTGTGTCCCGGCAATCACCCTTTTGCCACGGTCGAACGCTTCGGACACTGGTATCATTGTCGGGGCCAGGACAGGAAAGCCGGCATTCACGCCGAGGGCATGGAGTGGTCGCTGTTCACCAGGGACAAGGAGCGCGCATTGCAGACCGCCAGGTCGCACATTGAACCATAGCCTTCCTCCCCGTGGGGCGGCGACGATTGTCTTGACCCGGCATAGGGTGTTGGACTTCCCTCCCCTGCCTCAGCGCACTGTTGCCTGCCGGCAGGGTGATGAGGAATTTTCATTCCGTAACAGGTAAATTATTTTCCCAGAATCAATCCCTCCACCCCTGACCCGCAAGACGCCGTCCTGCCCGTCACGAACAGAATGGACTGCGCTTCCTCTGAAGGCGACTCCCCTGCAACCCTGCATGCAGGCCGCGGGGCAGGCCTTGGTACCCGCCTGCGAGAAGGCGCGGCATTCACATACCGGGCCAACCCGCGCATGGCAGACCCCATGGCAGAAAAATTGCAGCCTTTTCCAAGGCCCTTTGATCGAGAACCGCGGGTGTGTCGGGGCTACAGTTCGCGCCCCTCGCAAGGGCCCGTCAACGGGTTGAACATGCAATTGTCATGGATCGGTGGGCTTTTGAGACAGGCCAAGATCATCGGCACCTTGCAAGGAGGTAACATCTATGAAGAGAGCATGGGCGGGTTTCTCAGTGGCGGCGCTGCTTGCCGTCATCATGGTCGCGAGTATTGGTTGCGGAGGCGGCGGGGGCTCCTCAAACGATGAGGTCAGTGCCGCGCAAGGCATATCGAGCGATGACGCTGCCGCGCCGGAAGCGGCCGCTGCGGCCGGCGAAACGCTCACCATCGACCGGTCTTCCCTGCCGCTGTGCAAGATCGGCATTCCCTATGTGAACAATGCCTATACCCAGTCCTCGGTGTCGATCAAGGCCAGCGGGGGCAGCGGCCTGTACACGTACAGCCTGCTGTCGGGCGGCCTCCCGCGCGGGCTTAGCTTGAAGTCATCCGGGATCATCAGCGGCACGGCCGACGACGAGCCCGGGCTGTACACCTTTACGGTCAAGGCGAAACAGCTCTACAGCAGCTCCAGATACGGCACCAAGACCATGACCTTGCGGCTCATGCAACCCGGCCAAGGCAGCCAGCCGTACGAAACGATCCTCGAAGACCCGCAGGCCTACTATGTTCACCAGGACTCGTCCATGTGCAGTGTCACCGCCTACTATATGATCATGAAATACTACGGCGACCATCTTCCCGGGGCCGGGCCGACCAACGTGGACCTGGCGGAGATCATCCCCGATGACGACACGCCCGTGCTGACGGCCGCGGCGAAACTGGCGCTGTACCTGTTGGGCAACACCCAGGATGTCCTCAATTCCTATGTATTCGAAAACGGCACCTACGGCCTGGTCAAGGACGGGGCGGCCTTCTATGAGTGCATCCAGTTCAATTCCACGTATTACGGCGCGACCGCCAAGGGGAACCATGCCCGCGCGGCGATCTTCGAGCACGACATCGTACCGTTCCTCCAGATCGATGCGCCGGTCTTCATCCACCTGTATCGCTCGTATGGTCTTTCCGGCCATTTCATTACCTTAGTCGGCTATGATGCCGCCACGGACGAGATACTCTACCTCGATCCCAACAACCCCGGTTTCGATCCCAGGGCACAGGGGTATGATCCCGACAGCCTCGACTGGAAACAGGTGATCCAGAGGCTGCCCCTGGACACCTTCATCAGAAAGGCCTGGTACAAGAGCACCGGCTTCCTCTATAACGCACGCTGGGATGGACGTTGGATCGCCTTCTGCCACTGAAGCCCTCGTCCGGCGGCGGGACATGTTATTAGTGTTTGAAACTGAGAGTTTTCTGTGGTTATATACCAATCCACCTATTAGAATTCATTCCAGCAGGAGGGGACTATGAAGAATGGCAAGGTACTATGGTTGAGTCTGGCCCTGGTGTTTCTACTGGGGGCGCCCTGTCTGGCCGAGACCTACGCCGGGACGGTATCGATTACGCCCTTTGCCGGAGGCTATCTCTTCCAGGCCAAAGAAGACCTGAAGAACAAACCCGTGTTCGGTCTCAGGATGGGCTACGACCTCTCCCGCAACTGGGGTATCGAGGCCGCCGGCGATTACATCGCCACCAAATCCGACGCCGATCTCGGCGATGCCGTTGTCTACGGCGGACGTCTGGAAGCCCTGTACTACTATACCCCGGATGAGAAGCTGGTGCCCTACTTCGCCGTGGGCGCGGGCGGGAGGTCCCTGAAGTACGATGACTTCAGCGACCTTGACCGCGGCCATTTCCTGGTGGACTGGGGACTGGGCGCCAAGTATTCGCTCTCGGACAACCTGGCCCTGCGCGCCGATATCCGCCACATGATCCTGATCAACGATACCATCCAGAACCTGGAGGCCACCGTGGGCCTCAGCTATTTGATCGGCGGCGCCAAGCCGGCGCCCGTGGTCGAGGAGACCGCTCCGGTGATCGAGCCGGCCCCCATGCCCGCGCCGGTGGTCGAACCAACCCCCGCGCCGGTGCCTGTTCCGGTCGTGCCGGTGCCTGCGCCGACCGTCATGGAAAAGCAGATCATGGAAAAGGGCCGCGCCACCCTGGATGTCAAGTTCAAGACCAACAAGGCCGACATCCAGCCCCAGTATCACGCCGAGCTGGCCGAGTTCGCCACGGTCATGAAGAGGCACCCGGACCTGAAGGTAGCCATCGAGGGCCATACCGACAATGTCGGCAGCGCCCCCTTTAACCAGAAGCTCTCGCAGCGCCGCGCCGAGAGCGTCAAGCGCTACATGACGGAAAAGTTCGGCATCGAGGCCTCGCGCCTCAAGGCCGTGGGCTACGGCCTGAGCAAACCGATCGCATCCAACGCCACCGCGGCGGGCAGGGCCAAGAACCGCAGGGTCGAGGCCGTGGTCGAGTATATGGAGAAGAAGGCCAAGTAAACGACTCAGCGCCGTTTAATCACGATCGACGGCAACCAGTGCCCCGGTGGTTCTTTCATCGGGGCATCTTTTTTTCCCTATCCCCTGTGGACAGCGCTCACGCCCGGCGCAGGAGGCTGCGGACGGCGTCCTGGAACCGGTCGAGATAGATATAGGTAACCGGCGTGATGTACAGGGTCACGATCTGGGAGAAGAGCAGCCCGCCGACTACGGCGATCCCCAGCGGCTGCCGGGTCTCGCCCCCGGCGCCGAGGCCCAGGGCGATCGGGAGCGTGGCCATCAACGCCGACATGGTCGTCATCATGATGGGCCGGAAACGGATCAGCGCCCCCTGATAGATCGCTTCCCCGGGGGCCCTGCCCTCCTTGCGCTCGGCGGCAAGAGCGAAATCGATCATCATGATGGCATTCTTCTTCACGATCCCGATCAGCATGATGATCCCTACCATGGCGTAGAGGTTCAGGTCGATGCCGAAGACCAGCAGGGCCAAAAGCGCCCCTATCCCGGCCGAGGGCAGGCCGGAGAGGATGGTCAAGGGATGGATGAAGCTTTCATAGAGGATGCCCAGGACCACGTAGATGACCAGGATGGCCACCAGGATCAGCACGCCCATCCCCACCATGGACGACTCGAAGGCCTTGGCCGTCCCTTGCAGGCTGCCGCTGATGGTGTCGGGCAGGGTGGCGGCCGCGGCCTTTTCGACCTCGTTCAGGGCATCCCCCAGGGCCTTGCCGGGCGCGAGGTTGAAGGACAGGGTGACGGCCGGAAGCTGCCCCAGATGGTTTACGGACAGGGGCCCGACAGATTGATCCACGTCCACTACGGTGCTCAAAGGCACGAGGCTGCCGCCTGAGGAACGGATGTAGAGCATGGAGAGCGCCGAGGGGTCCGCCTGATACCGCTCAAGCAGCTCCATGATAACCGGGTAATCGTTGTTGGGGGCATAGATGGTGGAGACCTGGTTGGAGGAGTAGGCGCTGCCGAGCGCCCTCTCGATCTGCCGCATGCTCACGCCCAAGGCCGATGCCTTGTCGCGGTTGACGGCCACGGAAAGCTCGGGGTTCTTGAGCTGGAGGTCGCTGGTCACATCCTGGAAGCCCGGCAGCCCGGCAAGCCTTTCCTCCAAGAGCGGCGCGCAGCGATACAGCTCCTCGATGTCCGGGCCCTGCAGGGCGTACTGGTATTGGCTCTTGGATTGAACCCCGCCGATACGTATGGGCGGTGGGTTCTGCAGATAGGTCTGTATCCCGGGGATGGTGGCCAGCTTGGGCCTGAGCCCCTGAATGATCTCGTCCGCGCTCTTGTCGCGCTCGCTCCGGGGTTTCAGCCTCACCGTCAGACCGCCCGTGTTGGATGAGCTGCCGCCTCGGCCGCCCCCGCCGACGCGCGACATGACGACCTCGACGTCGGGGTCCTGCCCAATGATACGGGCGACCTTGATCTGGTAATCCCGCATGGCCTCGAACGACGTGCCCTGCGCCGCCTCGGTCGATCCGACGACCTGGCCGGTGTCGCCGCTGGGCAGGAACCCCTTCGGCATGGCGGCAAAGAGGGAGACGACCCCGAAGAGAAACAGCACCGAGACCACAAGGATCAGGCGCCTGTGATGCAGCACCCATTGCAGACTTCTCTCGTACGCATGGAGCATGCCGGTGAAAAAACGCCCTGAGGCCTGATAGATCCTGCCACGGCGCTGATCACGGTCCACGGTCCGCAGCATGATGCTGCTGAGCATGGGGGTAAGGCTTAAGGAAACGAGCCCGGAGATCAGCACGGCCACCACGATGGTCACGGCGAACTCGCTGAGCAGCCGTCCCACGATGCCGCCCATGAAGAGCACCGGGATGAAGACCGCCACCAGGGAGAGCGTCATGGAAATGATGGTGAAGCTGATCTCCTTGGAGCCGCTCAAGGACGCTTCACGCGGGCTTTTGCCCTGCTCCATATGCCGGACGATGTTTTCCAGCATGACGATGGCGTCGTCCACGACAAACCCTACGCACAAGGTGAGCGCCATGAGGGAGAGGTTGTCGAGGCTGTATCCCGCCAGATACATGACCGCGAAGGTGCCGACGATGGACATGGGCAGGGCCAGGCTGGGGATGAGGGTGGCCGAGAGGTTGCGCAGGAACAGGAAGATGACCAGCACCACCAGGACCAGGGCGACGATCAGCGTGATCTGGACGTCACGGATGGACTCCCTGATGGATTGAGAGCGGTCGTACATGATCGTGAGGTTCACGGCGGCCGGGAGCAGGGCCTGATACTGGGGCAGGATAGCCTTGACGGACTGCGCGACCTTGACCGTGTTGCTGCCCGGCTGGCGCTGGACGGCCAGGACGATGGCCCGTTCGTTGTTGAGCCATGAGGCCGACTTGTCGTTCTCGACGCTGTCGATGACCCGGCCCAGTTCACCGAGCCGCACCGGAGACCCGTCCCGATACGTCACGATCAGCGGCCTGAAGGCCCCGGCGTCTTTGGGCTGACCGGAGGTCTGCACGGTGAAGGCCTTATGCCTGCCCCACAACGTGCCGGT
>JAKQBR010000006.1 GCA_029574005.1 Deltaproteobacteria bacterium
CTCTGCCGCACCGAGCACATGTTCTTCGAAGGCAAACGCATCGTGGCCGTGCGCGAGATGATCCTGGCCAACGACGAGAAGGGCAGACGCAAGGCCCTGGCCAAGATCAAGCCCATGCAGAAGAGCGACTTCAAGGCCATCTTCACCGAGATGGACGGCCTGCCGGTCACCATCCGCCTGCTCGATCCGCCGCTGCACGAGTTCATCCCCCATACCGAGGAAGAACTGGCCGAGGTGGCCAAGGAGATGAAGATCAAGGTCGACGTGCTCAGGGCCAAGCGCGACAATCTGCACGAGGCCAACCCCATGCTGGGCCACCGCGGCTGCCGCTTAGGGATAACCTATCCGGAGATCTACGAGATGCAGGTCTACGCCATCATGGAGGCCGCCTGCGAGGCCGCCAAGGAAGGCGTGGAGGTCGAGCCCGAGATCATGATCCCCCTGGTGGGCCATGTCAAGGAGCTCGAAATGCTCAAGGAAATGACCGTGCGCGTCTGCGACGAGGTCCTCAAGAGCTATAAGCAGAAGCTCAAGTACAAGGTCGGCACCATGATCGAGCTGCCGCGCGCGGCCGTGACCGCGGACGAGATCGCGGAGCAGGCCGAGTTCTTCTCCTTCGGCACCAACGACCTGACCCAGACCACCTTCGGCCTGTCCAGAGACGACGCCGGCAAGTTCCTGCCCGACTACGTGAACAAGAAGATCCTGCCCAAGGACCCGTTCATGTCCCTGGACCAGACCGGCGTGGGCGAGCTCATCCGCATCGGCGTCACCAAGGGCCGAGCCACGCGCGAGGACCTCAAGGTCGGCATCTGCGGCGAGCACGGCGGAGACCCGGCCTCGATCGACTTCTGCCACCGCGTGGGCATGAACTACGTGAGCTGTTCGCCCTACCGCGTGCCGATCGCCAGGCTGGCCGCGGCCCAGGCCGCGCTCTTGAACAAGAAGAAGTGATCATCACCTTCGAGGGCGGCGAGGGTGTGGGCAAGACCACCCAAGCCGCCCTGCTGAAAGCATTCCTGGAGTCTCAAAACCGCCCGGTCGTGATGTTGCGCGAACCGGGCGGTTCGGTTCTGTCCGAAAAGATCCGTTCCCTGGTCCTGCACGAGTCCATGGACACGCTGACCGAGCTTCTGCTCATCCTGTCCGGAAGGCGCGAGAACATTGCGACCATTATCGAACCCGCCCTGGCAGGCGGCAGCGTCGTCGTCATCGACCGCTTCATCGACTCCACGCTGGTCTATCAGGGCATCGCCGGCGGGATAGGGATCGAGCGCGTGCGCGATATTATGCAGGCCACCCGCACCTGGCTCATTCCCGACCTCACCTTCGTGCTCGACCTCGACCCGGCCCTGGCCGCCACACGCTATACCCCGGACGACCGCTTCGAGTTCCGGGACCCTGACTATCACCGCCGGCTGAGGGAGGGTTTTGTCAGCGTCGCCACCGAACCGCGGCATCGCCTCATCGACACCAGTGCGCCTATACAGGCGGTCTTCGAGACCGTGCGCCAGACTGTCGCGGCCCGGTTGTAACCGGGCCGACGAGGGACGGGCACGCTATCGGTTTCTCATGAAATCATGATGCATCAAGCCTGGCGATGAGCTCCTGGGCCGCCTTTCTGCCGGACAGGAACATGCCCCCGAAGATCGGGCCCATGCGGCAGCCGCCGAAGACCGCGTTGGCGGCCATGCCCGAAACATATAAACCAGGATAGGCCTCACGGGTGTTGGCGACGGTATGCTGTTCACCCAATTCGGCATCCATGCATCTCTCGCCCAGCATGGCACCGGTTTCCGTCAGCAGCTTGACCCCCATCTTGCGCACGAGCTTCGAGACGATATCCGCCCCGTGCCCGGTGGCGTCGAGCACAGAGCGGCTGTGCAAGGTCAACGGGTCAACGTGCAGCCCGGTCATCTCGACCGGCGACCAGTTGATGACCAGGCCCGCGACCCGGCCGTTCTTGAACACGAGGTCTTCGATGGTGATAAGGTTGAATACCATCAACCCGGCCCGGGTGGCGTGATACACCAGGCAGCCCAGGGCCT
The DNA here is from genome assembly GCA_029574005.1 of Deltaproteobacteria bacterium. Taxonomy (GTDB): domain Bacteria; phylum Desulfobacterota; class Desulfomonilia; order UBA1062; family UBA1062; genus JAKQBR01. Next base: position 2,049 of record JAKQBR010000006.1, read on the forward strand.
CGATGGCATCCACGGTATGGTAGCCTTCGGCGTAGCGTGAGGCGCGCAACCCGAGATCGGCAAGGATGGGCTGGGCGTCGTCCTGGACCACGATGGTGTTGAACATCATGCCGCCGCCCAGCATGCCGCCCCCGATAGCGAGCTTTTTTTCGAACAGGGCGACTTTCTTCCCGGCCTTGGCCAGGTAATACCCGGCCACCAGACCGGCGGGCCCGGCGCCAACGATGGCGACATCGAGCTCGAGCGCCTGCTCGAACTTGGCCAGGTAGGTTGAGACAATGGCCTTGGTGATCGTCACTTCATTGAGCATGCATCCCTCCTTGAACATGGTTGATTGTTCAACAGGAGGGCTCACGAGATGACCGGTTTACCTCTCTTCGTCCGGTAAAAAAATGCCCCCTCATGCGAGGAGGCGGCCTTTCTTACCCCCGCGGATGCCCGGCATCCGCGGCAGACTCCCTACGCTGGCATTACCCAGGTCAGGTTCAAAGGGTATGATCTCAGGCTCTCGTTTTAAGCCACCCCTGTGGAACGGTCCGTATTCTACGGTCTGAGGGCTGCCTTGTCAAGCGCCGCGGCCGGGAGAAGCCCACTGGGCGGGACAGAGGCCATATTACGGCCGCGCCGCAGGAGACGGCCGCAGCACCAGGACATCCCGGTACTGAGCCTTGATGGCCGCTTCCTTGAAGGGGAAGGTGATATACGCGCCATTCAGCCAGGCCTGGATGCCGTCATCGTAGTGCGGGCTGGAAGGGTTGTCGGACTGGCCCGAGCTGTTCACCGCCAGCAGCGGCTCTTCCCGGCCGAAGTCCACGATCATGCGCATGGAAGGGATCAGCCAGGTGTCGAAGTCATGCCCCATGGTATAGGCCGAGACATTCAGCGTGAAGAGGTCGCCGGGCGCCGGATACGGGCCGCGGTTAAGGTACGGCCAGAGGGCCTTGAGGCCCAAGCGTTTAATCCAGCCCATGTGCGGCGCCAGCTTGGACGTGTCGGTCTCCCACGTATAGGTGTGCAGGGCGCCCCAGCGCCATTTCTTTGTGTCCGAACCCAGGGCTTTTTCCAGGAAGGCTTGCGCATCGGCCAGGGAGCGTGCCAGGATCTGGGCCTTGGTTTCATGCTCCGGCGAACGGACATCGTCCCAGAACGGGCTCTCGTCGCCGCGCACCAGCAGATGGTCGCATGTGGCGTTGTAGCTTTCATTGTTCAGGACCAGGAAGGCCTGCCAGGCCGGTGCATCTTCCGGGCCGAGCTCGTCCAGGAAGATGTTCCTGGTGGCGCATTCGTAGAAGGCGCTGACCAGCGCGGCCTCCTTGGAGCCGGCCTGCATGTCGCCGCCGAATTCCTTGAGCATGGCCAGGGCAGTCTCGGCAGCGCCTTTCCTGCCCGCATGCTTCCAGGCGGCGATCTCGTCGCGGATGCCGTCCGCCAGCTCTCCGCCCAGCATGGCGGCCTTGAGCTTGGGTACGAACAGGGAAACGGTATCGAGCTGCATGTCCATGCAGGTCTTGGCGCTATGCGGATGCGTGGCCGAAACCAGCTCGTGGATGCGCTCGGCCCGCTCTGGCCAGTACCAGGAAGAAGAGAGCAGATAGGGATAATCCCGGGGCACGGTGCGGTTGTTGGCCGTGGCGATGAAGCCGGTGGGCGGGTTCACGGCGTTCGGCAGGAGGCCGGTATCCAGCAGCCCGGTCCAGTCATATTCTCCGGTCCAGCCCGGCGACGGCAGCAGCCCGCGTCCTTTGGCCCTTACCGGATAGTTGCCGATCACCTGCCAGGCGATGTTGTCCTTGTCCGCGAACACCATGTTCAACGGAATGGCGCGGATGCGCCGTATCACGGGCAAGGCCTGGTCCACCGAGCGGGCCGAACTCAGTTCGAAGAAGGCGTTCATGCTGTCGTCGTCCCGGTCGGCCACGGCCCAGCTCAATGCCAGGCCGTACGGCATCTCTATCTGCCTGACCTGGAACGAATGCAGGGGCTCCTTGCGCAGGATGTCGTTCAGGAGCGGACCGTGCACGGTCTCATGCACCGTAACGGTGAGAGGTTGCTTGCCCTTGATCTTGAAGGTCTCCTGGCGTTCGGTAGCGGGGAGCCAGGCGCCCTTGTACAGGTAAAAGAGCCTGCCCCGGCGGAGCTGAAGCCTTTCCAGGAAGATGTCCTGGTTGTCCGCCATGACCATGGTCATGCCCCAGGCGATCGAGCCGTTAAAGCCTGCCACGATGGCGGGCACGCCGGCCACGCTCATGCCCGCCACGTCGTAGGCGCCGCATGTGATGTGGCCCATGTTCCACAGGGAGGGCATGCTCAGGAACAGGTGCATGTCGTTGCACAGGATGCTGGCCTTGCCGGCGCTCAGGTCTTTGCTTATGGCCCAGTTGTTCGAGGCCGCCGGGCCGGGCGGGCCGAGCAGGGCGAACAGAGGCTGCACATTTGACAGGAGGGATACGCCTTGAGATGCCCCTCTCAGATCCAGGCCCTTGAGCTTGGCCGCCTCAGCCAAGGGCAGGGGCTCGTCGGGGTAGATGGGCATGAGCCGGGCGGTCATTTCCGGGCCGATCCTCTGCGCCACACAGAGCGCGGCGATCTCCTCGTGCAGATTGAACGACAAGGACAGGTTGACCAGGGCGAAGATCGTGCTGCAGTCGGACGCCTGCCAGGGCTCAGGCGTATAGCCCGCCAGGGCCAGGGCCGGCGGAAGCCGGTCCTTGTGCCCGGCTACATAGGCATTGACGCCGTCGGCATAGCGTTCAAGCAGGGTACGGTATTCGGGCCTGAGATTACGGTACAGGTCCTGTCCGGCGCGTTTGAGATTGATGGTGCGCATGTAGATGTCCAGATCCAGCACGTCAGGACCGGCCATCTCGGCCAGTCTGCCCTGGGAGATGAGCTTGATGCCCGTCATCTGGGTCAGCCGGTCGGAAGCGTGCATATACCCCGCGGCCATGGCCATGTCCTCCATGTTCCGGGCTTGAATGTGCGGGATGCCGTAGGCGTCGCGGCTGATGGTGACCGGCTCCTTGAGGCCGGGAAGGGTTATGGCGCCCTGAATCGGGTCCAGCTTGGGCTTGAAATGCCAATTCATCAGCGGGCTGCAGCCTGCGACGAAAAGACAGAGCAGGGTGATGGCACCGTCTTTCAGCCGTGCACGATACCGGACGGGCCTTGTCGGCCTCTCAGAGTTCCCCATGCTTCCTCCTCGACAATGGTCATTACGAGAAGCAGGTTTTTAAGAATACCATCCTTTGAGGATCGCAAGCAAGCCTGGAGTAAAACAGGGTGAAATTGACATGAAAAGTGTAGAGTGATATGCCATTGAATGGGCACATTGAGGATGACGGCAGGCGTCACCTGCCGACCCTGGAGGTTCGGGTATGTCGCAGGCAACCTACCTCACCGCGCTGAACCATCCCATCCCCTTGGATGAAAGGGAGACCGAGGCCTTTATCAAGGCCACGCAGGCCATATTGGGTAGCGAAACCTTTTTCGCGGCCGCGCGCGCCATCTTCGATCAGGCCCGTGGCCTCACCGGCGCAACGGCCGGTTATGTGGCGTTGCTGTCTGAAAACGGCGATGAGAATGAAGTCCTGTTTCTCGAATCCGGCGGAGCGCCCTGCAGCGTAGACCCCAGCCTTGCCATGCCCATTCGCGGCCTGCGGGCCGAAACGTATAAACGCAATATTACCGTCTACGACAATGCCTTTGCGCAGAGCGATTTTTCCGGCTTGATGCCCGATGGCCATGTCGAACTCAGAAACGTGATGTTCGCGCCGCTGATCATCGGCCGGAAGACGGTCGGTATAATCGGCCTGGCCAACAAACCCACGGATTTTACGGCCCGCGACGCTGAAGTGGCCGCCATGTTCGGCGGTCTGGCCGCCATCGCCCTGGCCAACTCACGCAATTTTGAAAAGCTGCAGACAACCCTGGCCAGCCTCCAAAAGGCCCTGGCCGAGGTCAAACAGCTGCGTGGCATTATCCCCATCTGTGCCCGCTGCAAGCAGATCAGGGACGAAAAGGGATTGTGGAATCAGATCGAAGCATACATTACGGAACACACCGACGCCTTGTTCAGCCACGGTTTGTGCCCCAAATGCCTCGCGGAGGTCAGGGAAGAAGAGCTGCAGGAACCCCATGGGGAAGAAGGGTAGGGCTTCAGAAAGAGATTGCCGCCGGAGAGGTATCCGCCCTTCTGAATCGCCCCCTTTCCCGGAAATTGCCATGAAGACCATTGCGGGAGATCTTACTCCGATGTCTTGAAGCGCTCCACGTTCTCGGCCAGGACCCGGGCCTCGTCGTTCATGACCTGGGCCGTGCCGGCCAGTTCTTCCACGGTGGCGGCGTTGTGCTGAGTGGCCGTATCGATCTGGCTGATGGCCTGCGAAAGCTCGGTGATGCCCTGGTTCTGTTCCTCGGCAGATGAGCTGATGGCCTCCATGACCTTCGAGACCGCGTCGATGGTGTCCCTGAGGCCCTGGAAGCGCTGCATGGTTTTCTGCATCATGGCATCGCCTTCGCGGATGCGCCCGACGGTATCGCTGATCAGGTCGCTGATCTCGCGCGAGGCATTGCCTGACCGGACGGCCAGGGCCCTGACCTCATCGGCCACCACGGCGAAGCCCTTGCCCTGCTCTCCGGCCCGGGCCGCCTCGACGGCGGCGTTGAGCGCCAGGAGATTGGTCTGAAAGGCCACCTCGTTGACCGTGGATACGATATCGCTGATCTTGTGGGAGGCCTGGGAGATCGCCAGCATGGCCTGCAGCAGGGCATTGAAGTCCGCGTATTCCGCCTCCACCAGCTTGCTCAGGCTCTGTGATGCGTCACGGCCCTCATGCGCCAGGTCCTTGGCATGGGAGATGGAAGAATGCATCTGTTCCACCGAGGCCGCGACCTCCTGGATCGAGGAGGCCTGCTCCTGGGTGGTTTCCGAGATGCCTTGCGAGCCGCTGTGCACCTCGCCGACGGTCTGATGGATCTGCTCGGTAGCGTCTTTCACGACGCGGATGATGGCTTCGAGGTTATCCACGAAGGCATTGAAGGAATAGGCCAGCTTACCGACCTCGTCAACCCCGGCCACGGTGAGCCGCCGGGTCAGGTCGCCTTGGCCGGCCGCCATCTCGCTCAGCATGTTCGACATGTGTCCCACCGAACGGGAGAACCCGCGGGTCAAGAGCGCGCTGTTCAAGAACGACAGGATCAGCATCAGGGCCATGAGCAGGGTCAGCCCCACATAGACGCCCTGCCGGGAGATGCCGGCGTAATCCGTGTACACGATCACGGCCAGGTAGCATACGGCGGCCGGCACGCTGGTCAGGAGGATGGACATGAGGATCTTGCCCTTCATGGACATGCGCAGGATCCCTTCAGCCTGATCGAAGTTTTTGCGCATTCCCACGCGCGAGTAGAACGGCACGAGATTGATCTCGCCCGCCAGGTAGTAGTACGGCGTCAGGCAGGCCACGATGAAGGAAACCAGGCATGCGCCGAAGACCGCCTCGGCCATGGTGACCTTGCCCATGAGGAGCAGTCCGACCATGACCGGCACCAGGGACAGGAGCGTGCAGCGGATGAAGTAGAAGACCAGGAGATCGTAGAGCGGCAGGCGCGAGGCCCGGCGCACGGCCAGGTTCAGGCTGGCGTCGTCCGTGGCGCGGCCTTCGATGTAATCGATGGCCGGTTTCGTATAGTACACCCTGAGCCAGAGGCCGATTCCCAGCTGCAGCGGCGCGGTGAGTGCCAAGAGCAGGCCCAAGAGCGGCACCTCGTGTTTGATGGAGGGGATCAGACTGCCGAGTATGGCGATCAAGACGGGCACGATCAGGGCCCATACGATGCCGTCAAGGATAACGAATGGGCGTACAACATACCACCATGTCGATGACTTCACGATTCGTTCCTCCTTTTCTCGCAATTCCAAATGCTCACAATATCATTATTATTTTTCGGTAGGCCCCCTAAGGATTTTTAGCGTTGTTATTGACATTTTTTTCAGGCCCGGCGTTCGCCTGCCAAAGGCGTCGACAATGATTTGATGCCTGCCATGGCTTTTTAGGGTATAAGAATGACCAAACGTGGAGCATGCCACAGGGGAGGAGAGCGGAAATGCCCAAGGCGCCGGCCGCACCGGAGGTTGTTGAAGCAGTACGCGAGCGCATCTTGAACGAGGCCCTGGCCATCATCAACGCGGAAGGCTATGCCAACCTGAGCATGCGCAAGCTCGCGCAGCGTCTGGGAGTTACGGCCAAGACCATCTACAACTACTATTCCAACAAGGACGAGCTCTACCTCATGGTGCTGATCAAGGGCTTCAGCGATCTGGCGGCAGAGTTCCGCTCAGCCTCCGGGTCATCCGCCGATCCTCTCGCGAAGCTTTCCGCCGCCATGCACGCCTATGTGCGCTGGGGAATCGCCAACAAGCATTACTACAACATCATGTTCAGCATGGATACGCCCAAGTACAGCGATTACCGGGGCACGTCCATGGAAGCAATCGCCGAGAAGCAGAACCGCATCGCGCTGGAGCTTGCCGAGACCGGCACGGCCATCCTGAAAGAGGTCGCCTGTAAGGTCCGCAGCATCAGCGAGGACGAGGTGCCCTACCGTATGATGCAGCTCTGGACCATCCTGCACGGCGTCGTATCCCTGTCCATCAGCCGCGTCACCCTCGAGGTCTGGGACTACGGACAGATCATCGAGCCCATCCTCAGCGAGGCCCTCGGGCCGTTCAAGCCATCCGGCCGTTGAGCCATAGACGGCTTCCCGGGCGGTATTCACGCAATAACAGGGCGATCGCGATGGCGTTGGGAGGGGGGGCACATTTTCCGCTTGCTTTATTAAGTCAACGGCGTTACTTTTATAATCGAAAAGTACCCCCCCATAAAGGGAACCGTATGCTGACAGCAATGAACGGGCATCTTTTGAATACAGGCTCTGCGGCATACCCGCCTGCCGTCCGCGTCAAGACCGCTGTGTCCGGAGCTCTTATGGCACACCTTGTTTCCATGGACACCGATCTCCCTGCCTGCCACGGATTATCGCAGTGGCGCGCGGGCAGGCTCTCAGGTTCCGGATATCCGCCGATAAGGAGGCCAGACCATGCAGCGCTTTGAGGGAAAACTGGTCTACATCACGGGCGGCTCGAGCGGGATCGGACTGGAGATGGGCAAGATATTCGCCGCCCGCGGGGCCGATCTGCTGCTGATGGCTCGAGGCGTGGAAAAGCTCCAGGACGCCCGGAAGGCCGTGCAGGCCTGCCGGCTGCATGGTTCGCAGCGCATCGAAACCCTGTCCGTGGATGTGGCCGACCCCCGGGATGTCCAGACCAAGATGAGCGGAGCCCTCGAAGACCTCGGAGCGCCCGATATCCTCATCAGCAGCGCGGGCATCAACAAGTACGCCGACCGCTTCGAGAACATCAGCTATGAGATGTTTGACGAGGTCATGAAGATCAACCTTTACGGGCCGCGCACTATGATCCAGACGTTGCTCCCCGCCATGGAGCAGAAAAAAGGCCATATCGTGGTCCTCTCATCGGCCGCGGCCTTCTTCGGGATGTTCGGCTACACGGCCTATGGGACATCCAAGGCGGCACTCCTCGGTCTGTGCGACAGCCTGCGCTACGAACTCAAGCCCAAGGGCATGACGCTGACCGTGGTCTGTCCGGGCGAGGTCGACACGCCCATGAACATCGATGAGGCCAGGACCCTGCCTCGGGAAGGCCGGGCCGGCAAGAATTTCAGCAGCCTCATGACGCCCGAAGACGCGGCGCGCGAGATCGTGGCCGCCATTGAGCGCAAACAGTATCTGTTCATCCCCGGGGGCTCGACCCGCTTGCTCTACCTCCTGCACCGCTTGACGGGCGGGTGGCTCACGCGATCGACCTCGGACGCGGTCATACGGCTCGCGCGCCGGCGGATGAGAAACTGAGACAACGAACGGTCCCTTTAGGCTTTGGGCCAAGGGGGCGACACCAAAGGAGGTGGAATATGTCACAAGATCGCTGGGTGCTCTTGCGCAGGGTGGAGTCATACGATATCGCCGCCATGGCCGCGGTGGTCAAGGAAGGGTTCGAGCTCTTGGGCCGCAAGCCCCAAGGCAAGGTGCTCATCAAGCCCAATGTGGTGATGGCCAACAAGAATTATTCGCAGTTTGCCTTCACCCATCCCGATCTGGTCGGCACGGTGGTGGATCATGTGCGGACCTTCCCCGGGGTCGCGGACCTGAACATCGGCGAGTCGGGCGGGTTTGCCCTGCCGACGCGCATGCTCTTCAAGGAATCCGACTACTACGCCATGGGGCGGCGCCACCATGTGCCCATTACCGATTTCAACGAGGACAAGTATGTCAAGACGACCCTGGCGCGGGCCAAGTACCATAAGACCATGTTGGTCCCGCGGCTCATCCATGAGGCGGATTTCAAGATCTGGATGCCCAAGCTCAAGTACCACATCTGCTGCGAGATCACCAATGCGCTCAAGCTCAATATCGGCAGTCTCCTGCACAAGGAGCGCATGCTCTACCATGACGACCGATTGAACGATAAGATCGTGGACATCCTGGAGATCGGCTATCCGGACATCATCATCACCGATGCCATCACCATCGGTCACGGCTTCGAGTCCTGCGCCAAGCCCTTCCACCTGGGGGTGATCATGATCAGCAACGACCCCGTTGCCTCAGACGTGGTGGCGGCCCAGGTCCTGGGCTATAAACCCGAGCAGGTCAATCACCTGCGCATCGCCTCCGAGCGCGGCTACGGATCGATCGAGCCCGATTCGGTCAAGGTGCTGGGCGATGTCACAATCGATGAGCTGAGGCAGCGCACCAGCGGGATCGTCAGCCAGTTCCAGGACATGCAGAAGCTGGATACGCCCATGCGCTTCTACGAGGGCATCGGGCCCAACACCCAGAAGATCTGCTATGGCGGGTGCATGGCGGCGGTCAAGGGCTCGCTCGGCACCATCGACGCGCGTCGGCCCGGCTCGCTCAAGAACGCCAAACCGGGCGCCATCGTGACCGGCATCTATGAAGGCGATGTGGATGCGGGCGGCGGCGTATGCCTCCTGCTCGGCGACTGCACCGAGGTGAAAGGCGCGATCAAGAATGCCAGGCGCGTCAAGCGCCTGAAGGGCTGCCCCCTCGGGGCCGTCAAGCTGACGAGCATGATGCCGTTTCTCTTCGGGATGCCCTCGCCCATGCTCGACACCCGCGACGTCCCGCTGACGGTCATCAATACGATCGAGAAGATCCTGAACAAGGTGCGGCGCGGCGCCTTATGATCCCGCTTCCCAAGCGAGCCCTCTCTTCGTGGCGAGGCCCATCCATGGGCCTCGCCCTAAAAGGGCGTGGCTGTCGATCGATACAAAACCTGGGGCTTCATCATACTGGATCAGCCCGTTCGGTGGGGCGTCTTTTGGCGACATGCCCTGCAGTAAAAGTTGGCAATGGTCGATAATGGAGTTATAAAAATAACGGGAAGGCTGTCTTATGTATGTTCATGGCAGCCGTGGTCATGGAGTCCGCAGGCAACGCCGGAATCCTGAAGCCGGCCAGCAAGCCATGCTTCGGCGACCTGTCTGATATCACCTGAACACCCCCTCAATACATCTATGCCAACGCTGTTGAGGACATTTACAGCGCCCTGTCCCATGTTTCCGGCAAGCATTACCGTCACACCCATATCTTTCAGTGTAGAAGCGATGTTGGATCTGCATCCGCAGCCCGCCGGCGAGGTGACAATTTCCTGCGATGTTATGGTTTTTTGGTCGTCAATGGTGAATACCGTAAAATACTCACAATGGCCAAAGTGTTCATCTATCCGGTTCTGTCTCGATGGTAATGCGATTTTCATGTTTTTCACTCCTGTATTTTTTTCTAGCGTCAGCGCATCGTCTGCTCGCATCTCCCATTCATGGAGTGCGGACGCCCTTGTGCAGCTTTCGCATGGGTCAGGGTTTGATCTGATGGCAGACGTTTCTTCCCCGATATTCTCAGGACCTTCCCATTCACAAGAAAGTCAGCGATTTTATTATGGGCCGATCCTATGATCCTGCCGAAGGTTGGACGGGATACCTTCATCATAGCCGCAGCCTGCGCTTGATCCAAGCCTTCGTAGTGCGCCAGACCAAAGGCTTCGAATTCACCAAGGCTTAACTCAATTTCATCATCGGGAGAAACACTGTACCCCTTAGGGCTGAAATAGTCCTTTTCCGGTTTCAATCCGATATCCATACGGCACTTTGGTCTTGGCATCTCTGTTCCTGGTGAGACCACGTATAAGCATATGCTCAAAACATGTCAACATCTCCTTGACGGTGGTTGCCGCGTTCAAGACTGTTCGATAGACCTGCGATCGCTACGGTGTGCAGCGTGCTCAGGAGCTCCCGCCCCTCTTCTTCCGGCGGATTCGCATCCGGCGCTTCACTGGTTGACTCGGACATGCTTGAACCGCGCTTTCCTTTTATGTGAAGCCTGCGATGGCGTTCGATCCAGTCATCCCGCAGCACGCATGTGTCCTCCCGCACCTCGCTGCTGATAAGACGTGGGGGAAAGTCATCCAGTCGCTATGGTAATTTGCACGATTATCAACGTCTGCTCCGGCCGTCGGTTTCAGGCACCGCGATTTTTAACGCGCGGATCTTGCGGTAGAGCGTACTGACATCAATGCCCAGATCACGCGCGGCGGCCGCGCGGTTGCCATGATTGCGCCGCAAGACCTCGCCGATGTGCAGGGCTTCCCTCTCGCGCAGGCTCAGCGGAGAATGGGCCTCCGACCGGTTGTCCGCCGTTCTCAGTTCGCCTGGCAGGTGCTGTAGCTCGATAACCTCACCCCGACACAAGACAAAGGCGTGTTCGATGATGTTTTCCAGCTCGCGCACATTGCCTGGGTAATCGTATTCCAGCAGGCGCGCCATGGCTTCAGGCGCTACCCCGGCGATATCCTTGTCCTGCAGACGGTTGAACTTCGTCACCAGGTGTTCAACCAGCAGCGGGATGTCTGCGCGGCGATCCTTGAGGGCTGGCAGCGTGAGGTGAATGACGCGGATGCGATAGTACAGATCTTCCCGGAACGCGCCGGTCTTCACCATCTGGGCAAGGTCCTGGTGTGTGGCCGCCACCACGCGGACATCCACCGGCTGCAGCGCTATGGAGCCAAGGGGTTCGACGACGCGCTCCTGCAGGACGCGCAGCAGCCGCACCTGCATGGCCGGCGAGATATCGCCGACCTCGTCCAGAAACAGCGTCCCTCCATCGGCCAGGGCGAATCGGCCCGGTTTGTCGCGCTTGGCATCGGTGAAGGCTCCGGCCTTGTATCCGAAGAGTTCGCTTTCCAGCAGGGCATCCGGCAGAGCGGCGCAATTGACCGCCACAAAGCGCTTCTTACGGCGCGGCGAGAGATTGTGGATGGCCCGCGCGAAGAGTTCCTTGCCCGTGCCGCTGGGACCTTCGATCAATACGGTGCTCCGGCTCGCGGCGATCTGGGGCAGGACTTCGAAGAGTCGCTGCATGGCCGGGCTGCGGCCGACAATATCCTCAAACGTATAACGTCCATGAAGCTCTTTGAGCAGCTCCTCGACCTGGCTCAGGTCCTGGAGCGTCTCCACCCCGCCGATAAACGCCCCGTTCTCGTCTTTGAGGATGGCGGTTGAGATACGGATAGGTATGCGCGCGCCTTGTTGGTTGATGATGGAGGCTGTGGCGTTCATAACCGGCCTTCCGGTTTCAAACGTGCGTTTCAGCGGGCAGTTTTTTTCGCAGATATCGGCATGGAAGACGTCGTAGCATGCCTGGCCGAGGGCCTCGGCGCGCGATACCCCGGTAATGCGCTGTGCGGCGTGGTTGAACTCCGTGATGCGCCAGGCGTTATCGACGGTGAAAACGCCTTCGTTAATTGAATCCAGGATAACCTTCTGATTGCAGATGTCGGAATTATCTCCCATAGATGGTGTTTACCATGCCTCTTTTCAATGCAAATTGCAATGCCTGATCTTATCATATCATGCATGATGCACGAATGTCGCGGGGCGTAATTTCGGCCAACGATATAACATATATAAATCATAGGTATAATTAACTGAAAGGGTCCTGGCATCCCATATGCAACCAGGGCAATAGTATGCGAATCGCACTAGCGCATTGGCAGGGACGGATATCGCCGGTCTTCGATGTCTCGGACGAACTGTTTTTGATCGATACCGAACAGGCGCAGGAGACAAGACGCGTCTCGGTGAGCCTGCGCCCTGGAGATCCCTTTGCCAGGGCGGCCGAGGTCGCGGGCCTCGGCGCCGAGGTGTTGCTCTGCGGCGCGATATCGCGCGTCCAGGAGATGGCCCTTTGCTGCGTCGGCGTGAGGGTGTACGGGTTTGTCTGCGGGGCCCTGGACGAGGTCCTGACCGCGTTTTTGCAGGGTGGGCTCACCCAAGGCCGCTGCCGGATGCCTGGCTGCCACCCCAGCCGGACCCGCCGCCGCATGCGCGGTCATGAATGGGAACCGGGACCGATCGTAAGCGGCGCGCAGCTACTTCAAAGGAGAAAAATCATGCCAAGAGGAGATGGAGCAGGTCCGATGGGAGCAGGCGGAGGCAGGGGACAAGGTCAAGGAGGCAAAAGGCACGGTCGTACGGGGAACTCATCAGCAGAGAGACCCAGCGGCCTCTGCGTCTGCCCACAGTGCGGGCAGACCGAGCCACATGCACGCGGGGTGCCCTGTTTCGAGCGCAAATGTCCGAAGTGTGGAACCATCATGCGTCGGCAATAACAAACAGTCTTTAAGAAAGGAGGACACAACAATGCCAGGTGGAGATCGAACAGGACCCATGGGAATGGGAGCAATGACCGGACGCGCGGCTGGATACTGCGCCGGGTACGGTGTTCCCAGAAGCATACAACCCTTCGCGGGGCGAGGTTTCCGGGGATGTGGACATGGCCGCGGAGGCGGCTTTGGCTGTGGCGGTTACGGCAGGCGCAACCGGTTTTACGCAACCGGGCTGACCGGCTGGCAGCGTATGGCGCCGGGATGGGGAAACGGGCCATTTCCAGGCGCCGCGCCAGTGAAAACGGAACAGGAACTCGCGGTGCTGAAGAACCAGGCCGAGCAACTGCAGGCGACCCTTGATAATATCCGCAAGCGCATGCATGATCTTGGGTCTAACGGGTCTCATGAATAATAGCGGGTGCCAGTAGCAGCCCGGCAAGAAGCGTCTCATGCCGGAGCACGCTCACGAACACAATTCACAGAGGAGCAACACTATGAGAGCCCAGATCGATACTGAACTATGCACGGGATGCGGCGCCTGTGTTGATATATGCCCTATGTATGCCATCAGCATCCATGAGGATAAGGCGTGCGTCGATGCGGACAAGTGTTCCGGCTGCGGTATTTGTGAAGACGAGTGCCCGATGGGCGCTCTTCACGTCGCCTCATGCGCTGTGGGACAAGCCCGAGGTGTCGAACCGCCGCGATGAGGCGATCATAACAAAACGATTGACGCATCAGCCTCAATGGTGGTTTCTGTCTCAGAGTTATCAAGTATTGAAAGGAGTTCCATGCAATGTCACCTGATCCTCTGACCCCGTACGGCAACCGGCCCATGGTCACCCCGATCGTGAATGCGGTGAACTACGAGTACGCCTCTTTCGATGTCCTGCGCCAAATCACCGACGGCGAGATCGACGGCTACACCTATCACCGTGACGACAACCCCACGGTAAGGGCGGTGGAGCACAAGGTCGCGGTCCTAGAAGCCGCCGAGGACTGTATCATCTGCACCTCGGGCATGGCGGCCTGCACCATGGTCTACTTGACCTACCTCAAGGCTGGGGACCACATGATCATCTTTCATGACACCTACGGGGCCAACTACAAGGTATCCCTCATCCTCGAGCGCCTCGGTGTGGACATCACCTGGCTCGATGCGGACAAGGCCGCGGATATCGAGCGGGCCCTGCGGCCGAACACGCGCATGGTTTTTCTGGAGACCCCGAGCAACCCCCTGTGCAAGATCGTCGACATCCGCGCCGTCAGGGCCGCGGCGGACAAGGTCGGAGCCCTGGTCGTTGCGGACAACACCTTCGCGACCCCCTACCACCAGAAGCCTCTTGACCTGGGCGCGCACCTGGTGATCCACAGCGCCACCAAGGCCCTGGGCGGGCACAATGATTTGATGGCGGGGTGATCGCGTGCTCGAAGCAAGATTACGATGAGCTCTGGTTCACCAGGCAGGCCATCGGCACCACCCTGGACCCGCACTCCGCGTTCCTGCTGGCCCGCGGACTGAAGACCTTCGACCTGCGCTCCCGCACCATGTCGGCCAACGCCCAGGCCGTGGCCAAATTCCTCACAGGCCATCCAAAGATCTCGCGTCTTTCATATCCGGGTCTCGCGAGCCACCCCGGCCATGCCGTGGCCGCGCGGCAGATGCGCGGCGGCTTCGGCGGGATGATGGCCTTCGATGTCGGTGAAGAGCAGGAAGATGCCAAGCGCTTCATCCGGAACCTGAGGCTCATCTATCACGCGGTCAGCCTCGGGGCTACCGAATCCCTCATCTGTATCCCCTCCCTGACGACCATGCTCTATCTTCCGCCCGAGCGGCGGACGGTTTTCGGCGTCAAGGAGAACACGGTCCGCCTGTCGTTGGGGAACGAGCCAGTCGAGCGTATCCTGGAAGACCTCGAGCAGGCCCTGTCCGACCTGTGAGGCTCCCCGAGTGGAACCGTATGCGGCCATGATCAGGTCCCTGGTGGGTAAGCGGTGCATCTTTGTGCCTGGTGTGCGCGCCCTGATCCTCAACGAGCGAGGGGAGGTCCTGCTCCAGCGCCGCAGGGACTCTGGGCTCTGGGGGGTTCCGGGCGGCGCGGTCGAGATCGGCGAAACCGCATTTGAGGCCCTCAAGCGCGAGGTGCGCGAGGAGACCGGGTTGGAGGTCATGGAAGCCGAACCCATGGCGTTGTACTCCGGGGGCATCAGCGATTTGCCTACCCAAACGGCGACGAGGTCCAATGCTTCGCCGTCGCGTTCATCGTCCGTACATACCTGGGCGAACCGCACCCTGCCGGCGTTGAGGGCGCCGAGCTCCGTTTCTGGTCGCTTGCAGCCCTGCCTGAAGATCTTGTGCCCATCCATGTCGTCACGCTTCGTGATCTGGAAGATTACCGGGGATCTTTTTTGCTGTCCGATGGAAAGGCCTCAGGGCGAGGGCTTTCCGGTCGAGGGCGAGGCTGAGCCGTGAAGTACATTTTCGGGCCGGTGCCTTCCAGGCGTCCGGGTCGCTCGCTCGGGATCGACCTGGTGCCGTTCAAGACCTGTACCTATGACTGCATCTACTGCCAGTTGGGGCGCACCACGCTACGCACGGTGGAGCGACGGGAGTGGGTGCCCCTGGACGCGGTTGTGGCTGAGCTCAAGGGGGCGCTGGCAACGCGGCCGGATTATATCACGCTCAGCGGCTCGGGCGATCCTACACTGTACTCCCGATTGGACGAGCTCATCGAGAGTGTGCATGCCCTGACCGACATCCCTGTGGCGGTGCTAACCAACGGATCGCTGCTCTGGCAGCCCGAGGTGCGCAGGCAACTGCACCTGGCCGATCTAATCGTCCCTTCGCTGGATGCCGGCGCCAACAGCCTTTTTCAGGCCGTCAACCGACCACACCCGGAGATCACGTTTGAAAGAATGATCGAAGGATTGACCCTGCTGCGTAAAGAATACGGCGGGGCCTATTGGCTGGAGATATTTATCCTGGACGGTCTTACGGCGGGCTTGAGCGAGGTCCGCCACATTGCCGACCTCGCGGCTGATATCGGGGCCGACCGTGTACAGCTCAATACGGTCACCAGGCCGCCGGCCGAGGATTTCGCCCTCGGCGTAACGCGCCGACGCATGGAAGAACTGGCGGCGTTGTTCCGTACCCCGGCCGAGGTCATCGCCGATTTTCCCGGCGGGCATGCCCGACCGGAATTTGAGGCTACGCGTGATAGTGTTCTCCAGATGATCAGGCGGCGGCCCTGTACGTTGGAAGATGTAGCCGATGGTCTCGGTCTGCACCGTAACGAGGCAGTCAAGTATATCGAAGACCTCATTTCTGTCGGTCGCATTGAGAGGCTTGCGAGCGGCGGCAAGGAGTATTACGCCGCGCGCCCCCAGCCATAAGGTTGATGCACGGGACGTAACCTGTATGAGAATTGTTTAGATGAGATGAATGGAATACTGAGGAGAAGACGCATGAAGATTAAGGCTGTTCAGGATTATTACCCGGACCATTTCAGCCACTGCTACGGCTGCGGCCGTCTGAACCCCCAGGGATTGCAGATCAAGAGCTATTGGGACGGCGACGAAACAGTCTGCACCTTCCGTCCTGATGAGCGTTACATGGCTATTCCAGGATTGGTCTATGGAGGCATGATCGCCTCGCTGATCGATTGCCACAGCACGGGATCGGCCGCGGCCTTTGCCTATCGCGCCGAAGAACGCGATATGGAGTCCGAGCCCCCCATCCGATTTCTCACCGCCGCTCTGCATGTGGATTATCTTAAGCCCACACCCATGGGGGTGCCACTGAAACTGCGATCGCAGCTCAAAGAAATCAAGGGCCGCAAGGTGGTCGTGGTCACCACGTTGGCGGCCGGCGATGTCATATGCGCGCGGGGCGAGGTTGTCGCTGTACGGGTACCCGAATCTCTCACGGAGACTGTCGGCGCGGAACAATAAGGGTTTAGATTCGAGCAGGCTATCAGGGAAATCACCGCGGTTGACCGTCAGAAGGAGGTAGGTATTGCGGGGGGCTAAGGCCGCGGACGGCATACGCTAAAAAGTTCCTTGCCCATGCCGGTCTCCATCGTACGACGCGGTGGGCAGCCCGTCTCGCACATCCCGGTGCAAAAACCCCGGGGCGCGGCTTGCCGATGGTATCCCTGCGCGGGGCGTCGGTGATCTCCTCGGCCGCGATTGAACGAGGTGATCCTCCACGTTTGCCGGCGGTGAACACCGCACCAGCGATGCCTTCTCGTAGAGCTGAGTGCGCTGTCTTGAAATCGTCTGATTGTGTTAATATTTGTATTATTTCCAGTAATTACGGCAAAACAGGCCAACAATTGCGGGTGTGATTTTTTTGTGATACATTGTTTCATTGGGGCTTGAAACCCCTTTTCCCTTGCGGGCATGCGGGTTCAAGTCCCGTTTCGGGCACCATATCATTTCCGGATGCATTTTGGGGATCACTGTGGAGGAAAAGAAAAGACGTTTCAAGCCTGAGGTCCGGAAGGCCCAGATCATTGAGGCCACCAAGAACCTGATACTCGAAAACGGCCTGTCCTGGGCTTCAAGCCTCAGAATCGCCAAGGCCCTGGGTATCAGCCAGGCAGCGCTCTACCATCACTTCAAGAACAAGCGCGAAATCCTCCTGGAGACCTTGTCTTCGATCATAAACGATATCGTTTTCAAGACCGTTACGTCCCGATCGAAGGATGACATCGAAGACTATATCCATGAGGCAGCGCGTACCTTTTACGATACGACCCTGGCCGATCCACGGCAGTCGCGCCTGCTCATTGAATATCTCTGCGCTCCCCCCACCGAGAACTTGCGCGATGAGGTGCAGGTGGTTTTCTCAGGCTTGCTCGATGTCGCCGAAGAGTTCGTCAGGGAAGGCATCGAGAAGAAACGCTTCAATCAAGACCTTGACCGGAGCGTTATTGCATGGATATTTGTCTCATTTGCCATCGCATTCAGCATCGGGACCATGCTGGAAGTCCCGAAGCTCCTTTCCAAGGAACAGGCACTGAGCGCCATCGATGTTATCCTGCAGGCGATAAAGCGATAAGCGGCCAGAACAGCTCAGGTTGAGCGGCGCTCATGCACTCCCCGGGGCGACAATGGTTGACCATTCAGTTATAGCTTGACAACAATTTTTAACTTGTATATTTATAATTTGTCGAAGAAGCTTCTGTGATTGGACTGTTATTCCGTGGAGTACTATGAAGTGAGGAGGCACAGAGTGATCCCCTTTATAGCCGCAAGCCAGAAAAAGACCTTTGTGCCGATGTTGATGGCAAGGACCGTGCGTATGCATCATGTCGGGTCAAACCCCGGCAGCGCTCTGGACGGCTCGTTCAGCATCTGCGTCTTGTAGCACCCGTTGCCAGCATCAGAGCTTTCCTGAAACTGATCGACGGCCTTGCCGTATCGAGCATCCTGGTGAAGCTTTGGCATGTGGAGATGCCATGCTGGGTAAGGAGGTGATCGGATGGAATCGTCACGCTGCGAACGGCCCGGATGAAGGCTGCTCTCCCGCACCTGTAATGCGCGCAAGGGATCATATCACCGGGTGTGTGCGATGATTGCGGGGTAAACCAGGTCAAGCGGATCTGAGTAGGGGAGTGGAGAGGCGGGAGCGCCAATATGAAGAAAGGAGGAAGGGGATGTCAGTGGAGGTAGTGAGGGATGCGCTGATGGAGGATCTGACGCACATCGTGGGGATGGGGAACGTGGTGAGCGGTGAGCGGGCCCTGGATGTGTACGAGCAGGCGGAAGGGAGGAGTGCGGATCTGATCCGGGTGATGCCTGGGACGGCCGAGGATGTGGCTGCGGTAGTGAACGTGGCGCGGGAATACGGGAGGAAGGTGTTTTCGGTGCGGGGGAGGATCTTTCCGGAGACGCTTGAGGGCAAGAGCGGGATATTGATTGACCCGGTGAACCTGAATGAGATCAAGAAGATCGATGCCCGCAACCTGATGGCGCATATCGGTGCGGGGGTGAGCTTTGAGCGGCTGGAGGAGGAGCTGGCGAAGCAGGGGTTGACGCTGCTGATGCCGGGCAGCGCCGAGAGCCCTTACGTGGTACGTTCGTACCTGGAGCGGGATATTTTGGTGGGCTCGGTGACGTTCAGGCAGCCGAACCTGTCGATCTTCCATGCGGTGCTGTCGAACGGGCAGAAGTGGGTGAGCGGCAGCCAGCAGCTGGTGATGGATGGGGCGAACTTCCGTGAGGACCAGGGGCCGCAGCTTTCGCCGATCTTTGGTGGGTCCGAGGACATCTTTGGCATCCCGGTATTTGGGATCGTGTACGTGTATCCCCGCAAGAAGAAGCGGCAGGTGCTGGCGTACGGCTTCAAGCGGCTGGAGGACGCGGTGGGCTTTACGTACAAGGTCAGCCGCAACGAGCACTGTTTCGAGATCGCGGGAGGCGACGGCACGTGGTGGTCGTCGATTACGGGGAAGGGCCTGGACCTGCCGGACTGGACCGTGCTGATGTCGATCGAGCAGCATGAGGAGCTGGTGGCCAACCAGGCCTCGCAGGTGGCGGACCTGGCCAAGGGGCTGGGGGCCAAGGCCCTGTCCAA
The DNA here is from genome assembly GCA_029574005.1 of Deltaproteobacteria bacterium. Lineage (GTDB taxonomy): Bacteria > Desulfobacterota > Desulfomonilia > UBA1062 > UBA1062 > JAKQBR01. Next base: position 21,383 of record JAKQBR010000006.1, read on the forward strand.
GGATCTGACCGCGACCCTGGGCCAGACCCTGGGTCGGCCCTGGTATCTTTTGGACCGGGCGGTGAAGGGCAGGATCGAGGCGGTCAAGTACTACACCTTTGCGGAGAAGGTGCCGGCGCTCTTTGATGCGGCGGGCAGCGTGATGAAGGGCATGGAACAGGGCCGGGGATTCATCCCGGTGTACTTCGGGTCGTCGTTTTTCTGTGAGTGCGATATCCACCACGAACGGGAGGAGATGGCCAAGGCCCAGGAGATGCGCCTCAAGGCCTATGCCAAGGTGCTGGAGTTAAAGGCCCTGATCGACCGAGGCAACGGCAAGCTGGCCAAGCTGGTGTATGCGAAGACGAACCCGGTGAGCGTGACCATGGTGAAGAATTTCAAGCGAATCCTGGATCCGGACAATCTGCTCAATCCCGGACAGCTGATGGAGGGTATGTAGATGAAGGAGAACCTGACCAAGACGCGGGAACTGCTTTCGCAGTATCGAGAGGATTATGCCCTGTGCAGCAAGTGCAAGATCTGCCATGGGAACCATGTGCAGGAAGTGAACCATGCGCGGTTTTTCCGGAACTGCCCGTCGGGGTCGCGCTTCCGGTACGAGGCCTACTATGCGTCGGGGCGCATGGAGCTGGCGCGGGCGCTGAATCTGAAGGAGATCGAGGTGACGCCGCAGTACCTGCACGCCCTGTACACGTGCATGGAGTGTGGGAGCTGCCAGGAGCAGTGCTATCCGGTGAAGCAGATCTTCCCCTTGCGGGTGATCGAGCTTTTGCGGGAGAAGGCCGTGGCGGAGGGGTGGGGGCTGTTGCCCGAGCACGCGCCCATCCTGAAGAAGCTGGAGGAGAGCGACAATTATCTGGGCAAGCCGCAGGCGGAGCGGGACAAGCTGATCAAGGAGCTGGGGGTCAAGGACGCGTCGAAGGAGAAGTGCGGGGTGCTGCTCTTCATCGGGTGCCAGTACAGCTACAAGTCCGAGCTGAAGAAGGCCCTGGGCAGTGCGGTCAGGCTTTTGAGGAAGTCCGGGGCGGATGTGGGGATTCTGGGGTCCAAAGAGCTGTGCTGCGGGGCGCCGTTATTGGAGCTGGGAGACCGTGATTTCTTCGAGGCCTTCGGGAAGGAGAACATCGAGCGCATCGACGCCACGGGAGCCGAGACGGTGATCACGCTGTGTTCGCACTGTGCGTCGGTGTTTGGCGAGGAGTACGCGGGCTTCATGAAAGCGTCGCCGGTGCATGTGACGCAGTATATCAGCGAGGCGTTGGCCAAGGGAGACCTGAAGGCCGGGAAGAAGGCCAAGGGGACGGTGGCGTGGCACGACCCGTGCAGGTTGGGGCGTCGGTTGAAGGTGTATGACGAGCCGCGCTCGATTTTGGATGCCATACCGGGACTGAAGCGTGTGGAGTTTGAGCGCAGCAGGGGCAACACGCTGTGCTGCGGTGGAGGCGGCATGGCGGCGGCGGTGTATCCGGAGTTTGGGTTGGAGGTGGCCAAGGAGCGGGTGTACGAGGCGGAGTTTGTGGATGCGGATACGATCGTGACGGCCTGTCCGTGGTGCGAGGAGATGCTGCAGAGCGGGATAGGAGGACGCAAGTCCAAGGTCAAGGTGGAGAACATCCTGACGCTGCTGGAAGAGAGTGTGGGGGGGAAGTGAGATGAAGAGACCGCAAGCGTTACCGAGGAGCGCGTATTTAAAGGACATGGACAACCGGCGGGTGCTGAGGCGGCCGAAGCAGATGGAGGCCGAGCCGACGCACAACCTGCCGGAGAACGTGGAGAAGGCGCTGGTGGAGCTGAAGGCCGCTCTGGGCGACGAGTGGGCCACGGCCGACGATGCCGTGACCTGCGGCTATGCGCGCGACCAAGGCTTCAAGCACTGCATCTACCCGGATATCATCGTGCTGCCCGGCAGCACCGAGGATGTGGCCGCGGTCTTCCGAATCGCCAACAAGTACCTGATCGACGTCATGCCCTACGGCACGGGCTGCAACACCGTGGGCCTTACCATTCCGCTCTACGGCGGCATCATCATGGACGGCCGGCGCATGGACAAGATCCTGGCGTTGGATAAGGACAACATGTATGCCAGGGTGCAGCCGGGCGTGAACTATTGCATGCTGCAGGCCGAGGCCCAGAAGCTGGGCCTGCGCGTCGCCAACCCCTCGGCCCCGGCCACGGTCTCGGTCTTGTCCAATCACCTGTTCTGCAATATCAACCTGATGGCCTCCAAGTTCGGGTTCGGCATGGACAACGTGATCGAGGCCCAGGTGGTGCTGCCCACGGGCGAGGTCCTGGAGGTGGGGCCGCGCGCCTCCGGCATGGACCCGGCCCAGGTGGCGGGCTTCGGTCCGGACATGTCCAACCTGCTGCGCTTTGCCATGGGCACTTTGGGCTATGTCACCGAGATGACCATCCGGCTCTACAGCGCACCGGCCGTGGACCTGGAGTTCTATCCGGCCTATCCGGACGACGACCTCACCGACCTGATCGAGGCCCTCTACCGCTTGGCGCACGACAACCAGTGCCTGGAGATCGCGCATCTGCAGAACACCTTCTACGGCATCTTCATGGGCGACAACAACAAGGAGACCGAGGCCTTCGTGGATGCCGTGCCGCGCAACAACATCATGGCGCACTTCGGCGGGGCCACCGAGGAGGAGGCCCACATCAAATTGGAGTATGCCCGAGCGCAGGTGCAGGAGGTCAGCGACAAGTTCTTCTTCGTCGAGCCAGAGATGATGCGCGATATGGTGGGCGGCAAGCTGCATCTGGACCGCTGGAACAAATATTTCCGCGAGACCGTGCGGGTGCAGCGCGTGCGCGGCAGCTTCATCATCGGCGCCCTGGTCAACAGCCTGGACAACTTCTATGCGATCGAGAAGCAGATGCGCAAGGTGGTCACCGACCAGATCGGCACCACGCATGGCATCTTCCGGCCGGACGACGCCAGCGCCTATTTCCAGCCCTATCACATGGGCCGCATGGCCTACCTG
>JAKQBR010000024.1 GCA_029574005.1 Deltaproteobacteria bacterium
ACCTTCTGCATCTTAGGCGAGGCAAAAATGAACTCGCCCTTGAGCTCATCGACCCTGAGCTTCTTTTTCAAGCTCGAGATCTCGGCCAAAAGACGCTTCTTCTCGATGGATTTGGCGATGGCCAGCTCCAGTTCCTCTTCCTCGAACGGCTTGACCAGATAATCGCTGGCGCCTGACTTCATGGCCTTGACGATGATATTGGTCTGGCCGAGAGCGCTGAGCATGATCACCGGCATGTCCTTGGCCACCTTCTTGATCTCGATCAGGGTCTCGAGGCCGTCCATTTCCGGCATCAGGATATCGAGCAGGACCAGCGATATGTCCGGATTGGCCTTGATCTGGTTGAGGGCGTCCCTGCCGTTGGCTGAGGTCACGGCGTCGAAGCCGCTCATGGACAGGAGTCTCGCGACATAGCCGCGGATACTGTCGTCGTCGTCAACTACCAAGATTTTAAGCTTTTCGGTCCCCATGCAGATGTCCATTATAATAACGTCTTGAAATACATCAATCAGGGTGGCTATTCAAGGGAATTGTTATCTGGAAGAGTCCGCCGGTGTCGGCGGGAATCGCCTCGATATGGCCGCCATGCGCGTGGATGATCTCCTTCGTGATAGCCAGTCCCAGCCCGATGCCGCGCTTGGATTTGCCGCTCATGCCCACGAAAAATTCGTTGAAAAGGTCCTTGGCCTCCTCAGGCTTGACCCCGGGACCCTGATCGAGTACGGCAACCTGCGCATACTCCTGGTTCAGGATCTTGTGTATGCCCTCCGGGCCCTGAGAGCCCGTGGTGAGCCGCACCGTCACCACGCCCTGGGGGGGCGAGTGTTTGAGGGCGTTGTCGATGATGTTGTTGAGGGCCTGCTCGATCCTCAAGGGGTCGATGAAGGCCTGGGGGTGATAGTCTTCGGCCTCGACCAGGATCGCCACCCCCTTCTCGTCGGCCTTGATCCGCATGTCCTGCGCCACATGGCGGATGAGATCGAGGAGGTCCACCTTTTGCCTGCTCAGCGTCAGGCGGCCCGAATTGATGCGCGCGAAGTCGAGCAGGGCGTTGGAGAAATTCAGGAGCTTCTCGCAGTGTTTCTCGATCTCCTGCACACAGTCCTGCTGGCCCTCGTTCAGGCATGCCTTGGCATCCTTGGCCAGCATGCGCGCATACCCGCGGATCACGGTCAGGGGGACCCTGATCTCATGCGAGGCCACATGCAGGAAGCGGGTCTTCAGCGCCAGGAGCTCCTTCTTGCTGGTAATGTCCCTGACCACCCCGACATAGCACTGGTCATTGCCGATCATGATCCGGCCGATCGAGATCTCGATGGTGATGATCTGGCCGTCTTTGCGCTTGGCCAGGACCTCCAGGTTGGGGATGAAGACATGCTCCTGCGCGGGGCGCAAGGCCTTCGCCAGGATGCGCATGGATTCCCGCACCAGAAAATGCCGGATATGCCGGTCGATGAGATCCTCGGCCTCATACCCCAGGAGGTCCTGCAGCTTCTTGTTGATCAGCATGAAACGGCCGTCGCGCAGGATGTACATCGCGTCGATGGCGTTCTCGATCAGGTCGTGGTACTGATCGTGGGCCCGCATGAGATCGCGTTCCTTGAAGCGCTCCAGGGTCACGTCCCGCACGCAGACGAGCACCTGCAGGTTGGGCTTGACCGGCAGCACCGAGAGCTCCAGATTGAGCACGCGCTTGCCCACGGGAATGTCCATGATGATCTCGGGCATATCGATGGCGAAGCGCTTGGTGGTCTCTGTGCCGATGATCCCGCCGATATTGTCGCCCGTGCCCAGGCCCAGCAGTTCGACCGCCTTGCGGTTCATGGTGGTGATGAACCCGTCGGGGTCGGTGGTGAGCACGCCGATGGACATGTAGTTGAAGACCTTGATGGCGTGCTTGCCGAACTCCTCCAGTGCCCGGTCCGTCATGCAGAGCTCTTCCTTGAGCGTGCGGTTCATGTCCTCGACGTCGCGCATGAGCCTGACGTTGCGCAGGGCCAGGGCCGCGGGGGCCAGGAGCATGTTCATGAGGGAGAGGTCCTCGCGCGTGAAGGCCCCGCGCTTGGAATGGCTCAGGTGCAAGACCCCCACGAGCTCGCCCTTACCGTAGGCCAGGGGCAGGCTCATCATGGAGCCGATCTTGACCTTCATGTCCCTGAGCTGCACCATGGGTTCGTTCATGGCGTCCTTGATGATGATGGGCTCCAAGGTCTGGGCCACCAGGCCCGCGATGCCCTCGCCGATGGGGAAGGTCTGTCCGAGCGATTTCTCGGAATAGCTCGATATCTCATCGCCCACGCCCTTGGCGGCGCGGATTTCCAGGCGTTTGCCGTCGGACGACGGCATCATCAGAGAGGCGTTCTCTGCCACGGTCTCGTCGATGACGATGTCGAGGATGGCGCCGGCCACGGCCTCCACGTCCGGGGCATAGGAGAGTGCCAGGTTGACCTTCCTCAGGATGGTCAACTCCTTCATGAGCACATCGTCCATTGCCCGCTCCTCTTTCAATCCGCCCCCTAGCGATTGCGCCGCTTGGCCTTCTTGGCCATCTTGCGCTTGTCCTTCTTCATCTTCAGATCCACGAGGCTGCGCTTGGGCTGCTGCGGCACGGCCTCGGAGACCATATCGGCCATCTCTCCCAGACCCATGCGGGACAGGGCCTTCTTGTTGCCCTTGCCCAGGTTGCGCATCAACCCCCGCATGGTCTTGAAGCGGCCGATCAGCCCCGTCACCTGGGACACGGGCTGACCGCTGCCTCTGGCGATACGGGCGATGCGGCTTTCACCCAGCTCGTCCGGATGAGAGCGCTCGTAGCGGGTCATGGAGTTCACGATGGCCTCGACCCGCACCAGCTCCCGCTCATCGATCTTCATGCCCTGCGGCACGCCCAGGGCGCCCAAGGGCAGCTTATCAAGGATATCGGTCAGCGGTCCCATTTTCTTCAGGATCTTGAGCTGCTTCAAAAAGTCGTCGAAGGTGAAGTCGCCCTGCAGCATCTTCAGGGCGTCCTCTTCGGCCTTCTTCTCGTCCACTACCTGCTCGAAGTCCTTGACCAGGCCGACGATATCGCCGAAGCCCAGGATGCGCGAAGCCAGGCCGTCGGGGCGGAACTCCTCCAGACGGTCCAGGGCCTCGCCCATGCCGAGGAACTTGATCGGTTTGCGCGTTACCTCCTTGATCGAGAGCGCCGCGCCCCCGCGCGCGTCGCCGTCGAGTTTGGTGAGGATGAAGCCGGAAAGGTCGAGCCGGCGGTCGAACTCGCGCGCCACATTGACCGCGTCCTGGCCGATCATGGCGTCCACGACCAGGAGGATGTTCTGCGGCCTGGCCAGGGCCTTGATCTCCTCCAGCTCGGCCATGAGCGATTCGTCCACGATGGTGCGGCCGGCCGTATCGAAGAGCACCACGTCGCAACCCTTGAACTGCGCCGCCTCCAGGGCGTCCTTGCAGATCTGCGGCGGGGTCTTGCCGGGCGCGAAGAAGACCGGCATCTCCAGGCGCTTGCCCAGCACCTTCAGCTGCTCGATGGCCGCCGGACGATAGATGTCGGCCGCCACCAGCATGGGCTTGCGCCC
>JAKQBR010000044.1 GCA_029574005.1 Deltaproteobacteria bacterium
ATCGAGGTCGTGGTGGGCGACCCCATCGAGACCACCGGGTATACCCACGATACCTTGCCGGAGCTCATGCGGCGCACCCGGCAGGTCATCATCGACAACTACCAGATCGACTACCCGGCCCATTAAGACCATGCAGACCGCCCTCCTCGCCATCCTCGCAACCGGCATGATCGCCTTTGCGGTGTTGTTCATCTTTTCCCTGGTGATCGTGGCCGTGCATCACCGCACCCAAGGCGCCATGTTCGTCCCTACCCCGGCGGTCATGATCCGTAGCCTCACGGATGCGGTGGATTTCTCCGGCTTCAAGAACATCCGCGAGCTCGGCACCGGGGACGGCCGATTTCTGACCGCCATCGAAAAACGCTATGCCGTGCGCGTCATCGGGTATGAGATCAACCCCATCGCCTATCTGATGACGCGCATGAAGATCCTGCTCTACGGGCTCAAGTCACGGGTGTTCTACCGTGATTTCTGGCACGAGGACTTCTCGGATGTGGACTGCATCTACTGTTATCTCTTCGTGGATATCATGCCCCGCCTGGGCGAGAAACTGGCGCACGAACTGCCCCGAGGGGCCATGGTCTTCAGCGCCAACTTCCCCATCCCGGGCTGGCGTGAAGAGAAGGTCGTCAAGGCGACGGACACGATCTTCAACGACCCCATCTTCGTCTACCGCATCGGCGCCCATACAGAGGACGGGGATGAGCCGCGTGCGCTCCTGGCAGGCCAATCCCATGTCCGGTAAGCCACGCGCCAACACCGACCGCCGCGATCCCGAGCTCGAACGCCTGATCGAGGCCATCGTTCAGGCGGCCTCCGGCACCTCTCACAAGGACTTCGAAGGCTTCACACCCTCCGGCCATCCCGAGCCCATTCGCCGCATCGCCGAGGGCTTCGGCATGATGGTGGACAACATGCAGGCGCGCGAATACCATCTGGAGCACCTCGACAAAGAGCTCAAGGCCGGCGGCATGCCCGAGGACCACGCATGAAAAAGACCCGCCTGAGACGCGAGGCCCGCACCGCGGAACTCATGATCCATCTGTACTGCCGCAATCTGCACGGAACCGTGCCGCCCGCTTTGTGCGCCGATTGCGCGGCGCTGTGGCGGGAAACCCAGGCGCGGCTGGCCAAGTGTCCCTTTCAAGAGGCGAAACCCACCTGCGGCCGCTGTGCCGTGCATTGCTACCGGCCGGTGATGCGCGAAAAAATCAAGTCGGTCATGCGCTACGCCGGGCCGCGCATGCTCTTGAGCCATCCCATCCTGGCGCTGCGTCATATGCTCGATGCCAGACACCGGGTACCTTAAGGGGGGTGTCTCACGACGCGAGGGCTAACCCTGCCTCGGGTCCTGCTCTCCTGGGCGCATCGATGGGTTCCGCTTTTTCAGTAGAGCACCGGATCGATCCATGCTAAGACTGCCGATCATTGTTTCCGACCTCGGCAAGGCATGGTATGAAAGAACAACCCTCGGACACTCTGCGCGGCATTCTGTGGATGATCAGCTCGGCCGGCATCTTCAGCCTGATGTCGGTCCTGGTGAGGATCGCCGACAACGCCTTTGGCGTCAATGCCTGGCAGGCCTCCCAATTCCGGTTCATCATCAGCATCGTGGTCATTCTCGTCATATCCGCCTGGATGCGCGATCGTTTACGGTTCGTCAACCTGCCATGGCTCTTTTCCCGCGGCTTTTTCGGCGGGGCCGCGGTGTGCATCTACTTCTATTCCATCACGCGCATCGGCCTGGCCAAGGCCGCCATCCTCACCTACAGCTACCCGCTGTGGGCCGGACTCTTAGCGCCCTTGCTCCTGAAGGACCGCATATCGCCCGGCTTGTGGATCGCGGTGATATCGGCCTTCGTCGGGCTCTACCTGATCATCGTCCCGGCCCAAGGCCTGGGCTCCATGTCCTGGTTCGACCTCCTGGCGCTCTCGGGTGGACTACTCTCGGGCTGGGCCATCCTGTCCATCAAGAAGCTGCATGAAACCGATTCTTCCCGGGCCGTCCTCTTTTCGCAGTGCTTCTTCGGCCTCTTGATCGTGGCCGTGCCCGCCAAGTCCGGCGGATATGCCTACACGGGCCTGGCGTGGATTACGATCATGGGGGCGGGCCTCTGCGCCGCCGCAGCCCAGCTGCTGATGACCCATGCCTATAAGTTCATCGGCGCCACGGAAGGCTCTCTTTTGAGCATGCTCACCCCAGTGATCAATGTGTGGCTGGGGCTGCTTTTATTTCACGAACCGGTGAGCATGCGCATGCTGGTGGGCTGCATCGTGGTGATCGCCAGCTGCACCTACGCCGCCATGCCTCAACCGACGCCCGGGGAAGGCCCCGGCGTGTAGCGCTCCATAGAAAGATTTCAATACCGACATGGAAAGATTCCTATGGCTTTGCCTTATACGCCATCTCACCTTATCGCAATTTATTGATATCATGCATGCTTAGGCACACCGACGTCTGGCATGCTTCATGCTCTTGCATAATAAAACAATTGCTATATATCATTATAGCCAGCAGAAAAAATCAAGGATCGGAGGGCATCAGTATGTGGATGGCAATAAAAATGTATTATCGCATCTATCAGTTCGTCATGGGTCTGGGGATGAGGGTCATGCCCTGGATCGAACCCGAGGTCATCGACGGAGCGGACAGCATCAAGAAACTGCCGGCGGTCATCAAAAATAAAGGCTTCACCAGAGTTCTGGTAGTGACCGATTCGGTCCTGATGAGCCTAAAACTGCTCGATTCACTTTTCGAAGCCCTCAAGGCGGCGGGCGTTCAGTACGCCCTCTATGACCAGGTGCAACCCAACCCCACCTTTGACAATATTGAAGCGGCCTTGAAGATCTATCATGCCAACAACTGTCAGGCCATCATAGCCTTCGGCGGCGGTTCGCCGATGGACTGCGCCAAAGGCGTCGGCGCACGGGTTGCCCGCCCGACCCGTTCGGTCAACCAGATGCGGGGGCTCTTCAAGGTCGCGCTTCCGGCCGTTAAAATGGGGTCGCTCCTGCCGCCCACGATCTTCGCGGTTCCGACCACGGCCGGTACAGGTTCAGAGACCACCATTGCGGCGGTCGTCTCGAACCCTCAGACGCACGAAAAATCTCCGATCACCGATCCGGTCATCCGTCCGCGCTACGCAGTGCTTGACCCGGTGCTGACCGTGGGCCTGCCGCCTCATATCACCGCGACCACGGGCATGGATGCCCTGACGCATGCGGTGGAGTCCTACATCGGCAAGTTCTACAACAACACGGATACCACGGTAAAAGCCCTGCTGGCCGTGGAAATGATCTTTAATAACCTTGAAAAGGCTTACCAGAACGGCAAAGACCTTGAGGCCCGCGGACAGATGCTCTTGGCCGCTTACTACGCCGGCTATACCTTCACCCGGGGCGGGGTCGGTTATGTGCACGGCATCGGCCACAACTTGGGCGGCATGTATAACGTCCCCCATGGACTGGCAATGTCGGTTATCTTGCCCTATGTCCTGGAGTGGTACGGCGCTGCGGTGCACAAACCGCTGGCTGAACTGGCCGAGCTGATCGGGGTCTCAAAACCCGGCATGAGTCGGGCGGCGAAGGCCAGGGCGTTCATCGAGGCCGTTAAGGCCCTGAACCAGAGGATGAACATCCCGAACAAGTTCGACTGCATTAAGGACCAAGACATTCCGCTCATCGCGGAGAGGGCCTTGCTGGAATGCAACCCGACCTATCCGGTCCCGAAGATCATGAGCAAAAATGATTGCATGGCGGTCATCAGATCGCTCAAGGCATAACGCCATGATTGTGCCGCAGCGACGTTAGGCGGCGTTTTCTAAACCGATCATCGTATCACCCTTCAACCGTCGCCTCCAGTGACCCTGCCCAAACACTGGAGGCGATTTTTTCTTTCAATCGATATTGCTTGCCCCGCCGGACATAGGACATCGGAGCGCTCACCGGCAGGCAATCGAAGAGCAGCCGTGGCCGCGCTCAACCGTATCTATGTGGCGGACTTCAACAGAGAGCCGGGCAACATGGCGGTTTGAGATAAGATCAAGAAATCATCCTGGCGCCTGTGCGTGGGGTATGCCAAGGAGTACACTTCGTCAAGGACGCTTGGGGAGCTTTTGTTTCATGCCCGTCCCCTCTCCCCGGCATCAGGGAAAGGGGACGGGTGGGACATCATACGGTAGACTCAGGCGGCCGTTTGGACCGGGTCCGGCGCGGGAGCGATCATGCTGATGGCCATGACCGGACACTCGGCGGCACAGTAGCCGCAGGCTATGCACTTCTTCTCGTCGGCTAGATAGGGGTGCCCGTGAGGGTCCTTGCCAGAGGCGCCGGAGAGGGCCAGGCAGCCGGCCGGACAGGCGTCGATGCAGATACTGCAGGACATGCATGCCTTGTTGTCGATCTGCGGCTTGGGCCATTCAGAGCGTTTCACGGCCTTGCAGGCATTCCCGATGCTGTTCAGAATGCCGCCCTTGGGGCAGACGCGGCCGCAGGCCCCGCAGTCGATGCACAATTCCGGATTGATGGTGTGGGGCTTTTTCTTTTCACCACTGATGGCGCGGGCCGGGCAGATGCGCACACAGGCGCCGCAGCCGGTGCAGCTTTCGGTTATCGTATACGACACATGAGCCTCCTTAAGATTGAATGCCCAGACGCTTGAGGGCCGATTCGGTGGGCTTGCCGGTCTCTTGGTCCCAATCGAAGTGCGCCCAGTAGTCATGCATCAGCTTGTCAATCGCTACGGTGCATCCCTTGTTGGCGCCTTGCTGAAGCGGCGGGTTACCCACTGCCCGATCGGAGATCTTGAAATCCTTGGGGCTGATCCCATGTTTGACATTGAAGGCCTGCTTGATGGTCTGGATACGTTCGCCGATCTCCATGTACTCGTTCGGGGTTTTCTCCCAACCGGTGGCGGCGTTGAGCCAGTCAAAGGTCGGCGTCCGCTTGATGCCCAGGAAGACCCCGAACAGGCACAGCCCGCTGGCGTTGACGACGTTCATGAACTTGCTGCAGGCCGCGGCCTGCAGGATCTTGCCCTCATCCGCAACGTACTTTTCAGACTTGAGGTAGAGTGGTTTGGGCTTGGGCAGACCCTTGACCACCTTCCAGAGATGGAACATCTCATAATACAGGAGCGCTCCAATGGTGTGCCGCCCCGGAGTGGG
>JAKQBR010000385.1 GCA_029574005.1 Deltaproteobacteria bacterium
GGGCAGCGAGCAGATGAGCTCCACGGCCGAGCAGATGTCGCAGGGCGCTTCCGAGCAGGCGGCCGCGGCCGAGGAGGCATCATCCTCCATGGAGCAGATGGCGGCCAATATCCGCCAGAACGCGGACAATGCCCAGCAGACTGAAAAGATTGCGGTCAAGTCGGCCGAGGATGCGCGGGAGGGAGGACGTGCGGTGGACCAGACGGTTGCGGCGATGAAGGTTATCGCGGAGAAGATCGCGATCGTGGAAGAGATCGCGCGCCAGACCGACCTGCTGGCCCTGAACGCGGCAATCGAGGCGGCGCGCGCCGGCGAGCACGGCAAGGGTTTCGCGGTGGTGGCCGCCGCGGTCAGGCGCCTGGCAGAACGCTCGGCCGAGGCCGCGGGCGAGATTAGCAAGTTGTCGGTATCGAGTGTTGAGGTGGCGGAGCAGGCCGGCAAACTGTTGGGTTTGATCGTGCCGGATATCCAGAAGACATCCCAGCTGGTCCAGGAGATCACGGCGGCGAGCTCGGAGCAGAATACAGGGGCGGAGCAGATCAACACCGCCATCCAGCAGCTCAACCAGGTCGTACAGCAGAACGCCTCGGCGGCCGAAGAGATGAGCTCCACGGCCGAGGAGCTTTCCAGCCAGGCCATGCAGCTCCAGGAGGCCATTGCCTTCTTCAAGATCGACGGTGTTTCATCACGACGCAACACGCCAACCGTTCAACCGGCCACGGTACGCCACAGCCTGTTCAAACCGGCGGCTATCAAGAAGCCCCTCGAGGCGCCCAAGGCGATCAAGGGGCCGGAAAGCATGTCAGGCCGCCAGTCCGGCGTATTGATCAATCTGGTCGATGACCAGCGCGCGGGTGATGTCACGGACGATGACTTTACCCATTATTGATTCAGGGAGAGATGCAAAGGAGCAAGACATGAGCGTGGATACGATAACCGATACCAGGCAGTACCTGTCATTCAAACTGGATGAAGAGGAGTACGCCCTGGACATATCCAAGGTGCGCGAGGTGCTGGACATCACGCGCATCACGCGGGTGCCGCGCACGCCCGATTACATGAAAGGGGTCATCAATCTGCGTGGTTCGGTGGTGCCGGTGGTGGACCTGAATCGCAAGTTCCAGATCAAGGATACCGAGCGTACGCTCAACACCCGCATCATCATCGGCGAGGTGGAGCTCGAAGGCGGCTGCGCTGTCCTGGGGGTGCTGGCGGACGCGGTGCACGAGGTCATGGAGCTGGACCCCGAACAGATCGAGCCCGCGCCCAAGATCGGAACCGGCCTCAACACCGAGTTCCTGAAAGGCATGGGACGGCGGGGCGAGGAGTTCATCATGATCCTGGACATTGACCGGGTGTTTTCGGCCGATGAGCTGGCCATGGTCACCCAGACGGGTGACGGCCTGCCGGAAGCCGAACCGGAATCCGCTCTCGGCGCGTGATGAAGACGGCGCACATCTCAACGACGGCGAAGCGTTTCCATGCTTGAGCGAGATCATCCTTGATGCGTCTTGGGAGCGCTTAAGCATATGGTCCGAATTTTCAGGAAGATCACCGGCAGTCAAGACTCAGGCAGGCCGCAGGCCGCGCCGGAGAATGACGCCCCCAAACGCTGGAGGGCGGATCTGGAAACGGCGCGCCTGAGCCTGGAGGAGATCATTGCGTCCTCGGAACATGCCTTCATCTCTATCGGCGAGCGCCTGATGGACTTCGCTTTGCGCAGCTCCGGCATGAACGAGACCTCGCGCTCGGTGGTGCGGCTCATGACCGGAGAAGGATTTTCAGGGGTGACACAGGGCCTGTCAACCCTGCTGGAAGATCTGCGCGCTCTGATGAGCGATTCCGAAGGGCGGCTCGGCAGAATAACCGGGGTGTTGAACGAGTACCTCACGATCCTGGCTGCGGCGGAGAAGTCGTTGGATACGTTCGGCGGGCTCGTGCTCAATTTGAACATGCTGGGCTTCCTCACACGGGTGGAGAACGCCCACCTGGAGAGCGCCAACACCGGGTTTGCAAGCCTTACCGATGACGTAAGGCGCCTGGCGGAACTGATCAAATCCAAGTCGCAGGATATCCGCTCAACCGCCCAACCGCTTAAACAAGCGATAGAGGGCGCCCTTAAAGGGGTTCAGACCTTTGAAAAAACCAGGGGCGCGCAGGCCGGCGCCCTGCTGGAGGAAACCGTCACCCATCACCGGACTTTGTCCGGTCGCTACACAGCGGCTGTCCAGGCGGCCGAGCGTGTGGCCGACATGGTGGGCGGTATCGCGCAATCAACCGGCCGGATCGTTGAATCCCTGCAGTTCCATGATATTTCACGCCAGCAGATTGAACATGTCGTGCACGTCATCGACAGCTTAAGCGGGCATATTGATTCGCCGCGCTGCACCCTTCGGGAAAGTGCGGCGGTGCTGGAAAAGGTATGCTCCCTGCAAGCCTCTCAGCTCGGGCAGACCCGCTCCGAGATCATGGATGCCCTGGAATTGGTCAAGGACAGCCTGACCCATATCGGCCTCGGCGTGGGCGAGATCGTGAACGCGACCAGCGCCACGGTCCTGACCGCTGACAGCGCGGGCGTGGCATTCATGGACCGTGTCTTGCAAGGCATCGAGGCCGTGATGCAGGGGCTTGAGGCCACTACGGCCGAGGAATCCGCTCTCCTGGAGACCGTCAGCGCAACCAGCGCACAGGTATCCCGCATGTCGGGTTTCGTGCGCGAGATCGAAGAACTGGGCATCCACCTGCAGCTCATCGCGCTCAACGCCAGGATCAAGGCCGCCCACCTCGGCACGCAGGGAGCTGCCCTGGACACCATCTCGGGCAGCATCTACGCGCTCTCGCACGAGGCCCGTCAGGACACGGTCAAACTCTCGGATATGCTTTCCCATGTGGTGCGCACCTCGGAAGGGGCGCAGAACGATCTGAATCTGGCTCAGGAGCACAAGCAGGGAGCGGTCCGTACGCTGATGGCCACCATGGCAGGGCTGAAGGACTGCTTGACGCAGGTGAACGCTGAAGTGCAAGGGCAGGTCGCGGAACTCCGCCGCGAGGGACAGGCCTTGCAGGACGATATCCAGACCTGCGCGGCAGGCATAACGGTGCATACCGATATGAGCGCCGTGCTGGAGAAGGTCCTGTCTCTCCTGGAAGGGCTCCATGCCCAAAGCGTGGCCATGGCCGACGGCGAAGAGGAGGATGCAAACGCCGTAGAATTCCTGGCCGAGCTCGACCAGATCTATACCATGCAGAGCGAACGGCGCATCCACCAGATGCACGTGGAGCCGTGCGGCATCGATAGGGGGGATCAGGGCGCATGCGCCACGGAACTGGGCGGGAATGTGGAGCTGTTCTGATACGGATAGGGGCGTGGGATCGGGAGCAAGATGCGCGGTGAAGGAGTCGTCTATGGCACACATAGAGCGCAAAAGCGTTGAAGATCGTCTGGAGATCGAGATCACAGGTGCTTGGGGGATACAGGATGCCGCCGCCTTGGCGGGAGAGCTGCGCGAACTCGCCGGCAATGAGGGCCAGGTGCTGATCGATCTGCGGCAGGCCACTGCGATCGACCTGGCCTGCGTGCAGGTCCTGTGCGCGGCGCACAGCACCTATGCGGGTCTGCCGGGCGGCCCGCGCCTGCGCGCGGCCGTATCCGAGGCCGTGATGAAAACGATATCCGACATCGGGATCGAGCCCGCGCTGTGCGGCGCTGAGACGGGCGGGGCGTGCCTGTTCAAGGGGGACGGGAGATGAGCAGCGTGATCCTGAGCGTGGATGATTCCAAGAGCATGCGCCAGCTGGTAAGCTTTACGCTCCAGAAGGAGGGCTACCAGGTGGTGGAGGCCGGGGACGGCCGCGAGGCCTTGACAAGAGTCAAACAGTTTCAGGTCAATATGGTGATCACGGACCTCAACATGCCCAACATGGACGGGATCGAGCTGATCAGGGCCTTGCGCGGCGATCCGGCCTTCAAGTTCGTGCCCATTGTCATGCTGACCACCGAGAACACCGCTGACAAGAAGGACGCGGGCAAAAACGCCGGCGCCACCGGCTGGATCGTCAAGCCGTTCAAGCCTGAACAGCTGATCGCCGTGGTAAAACGCCTGCTCGGATAAAAAGGGGAAAGTTCATGGACCAGCAGAAGGAATTGTATCGGGAAGAGGCCTGCGAGCTCTTAGCCGTGCTGGAAGATAGCCTCTTGGAGCTGGAGCGCAATCCGGCGGACATGGAGACCGTGGGCAAGGTGTTCCGCGCCATGCACACCATCAAGGGCTCGGGCGCCATGTTCGGGTTCGACGATATCGCGGCCTTTACGCACACCATCGAGACGGTCTACGACCTGGTCAGGGAGGGGGCCTTGACCGTGACCCAGCAGCTGATCAGCTTGACTTTGGAGGCCTGTGACCGGATCAAGTCCTTGCTGGATACCTCGCAGGGCGGCAAAGATGACCAGCCCGGCCGCACGCGCGAGCTGACCGAGGCCTTCAGCCGCTTTCTGGGAGCCGAGAAGGCAAGCGTCCCGGCCGCAACAGCCGGGGAACAGAAGGGAAAGGGCAAGGTGTCCAGCGTCCGCACCTGCCGGACCTACCGCATCCGCTTCAGGCCGCACCGCGATCTCTTCGCCAACGGCACCAATCCTATCCCCTTGATCAGGGAATTGAAGGCCATGGGCGAGTGTTCGGTCGTCTGCCTCCTGGACGACCTCCCTACCCTAAATGACCTCGACCCCGAGGCATGTTACGCGGCCTGGGACATGATCCTCACCACGGACCAGGACATGAACGCGATCAAGGATGTGTTCATTTTCGTGGAGGACTTGAGCGACATCGCCGTGGAGCTGATCGACGGCGGCGCCGAGGATGATCCGGAGTACAAGAAGGTGGGCGAGATCCTGGTGGAAAAGGGCGACATCGGCAAGCGCGAGCTGGAAGACACCCTTGAAGCCAGGCCCTTGATCGGCGAGATGCTCCTTGATCAAGGCATGGTAACCAAGGCCGACCTGGGCGCGGCCCTCATGGAGCAGGAGCATGTGCGGGGCCAGCGCAAGAAGCGGCTGGACAACCAGGTCGAAGCCAGCATCCGGGTGGCCTCTCCCAAGCTGGATGCGCTGGTGAACCTGGCCGGCGAGCTGGTGACGGTGCACGCCCACCTTTCGCGCCTGGCCGCGCTGGACGGCTCGAACGAGCTGGTGGGCGTGGCCGAGGAGGTGGGGCGTCTGAGCGCCGAGCTGCGGGATCTGTCCATGGGGATCAGGATGCTGCCTATCGGCACCACCTTCGCCAAGTTCAAGCGCTTGGTGCGGGACCTGTCGGCCGAGCTGGGCAAGGAGATCACGCTGGTGACCGAGGGCGAGGAGACCGAGCTCGACAAGACCGTGATCGAGCGGCTTTCCGACCCCCTGGTGCACCTCATCCGCAACAGCATCGACCATGGGATCGAGCCGCCCGAGGCCAGAAAGGCGGCCGGCAAGCCCGCCAAGGGGACGATCAAGCTTAAGGCCGCGCATGCCAGCGCCCAGGTGGTCATCACGATCAGCGATGACGGCGCCGGGCTTAACACCGAGGCCATCAGAGAGAAGGCCGTGGAAAAGGGGCTCATCGCGCCGGATTCCCAACTGAACGAGCATCAGATCCACGAGCTCATCATGGCACCCGGATTTTCCACGGCCGCGAGTGTGACCAGTGTATCGGGACGCGGGGTGGGCATGGACGTGGTGAAGAGCAATATCGAGGTCCTGCGCGGCAGCGTGGAGCTCTCCAGCGTTTTCGGCGCCGGGACCACCATCACGCTCAAGCTGCCGCTCACGCTGGCAATCATCGACGGGCTCTTGGTCAGCATCGCCAGCGAGCATTTCGTGATCCCCTTGAGCACGGTGGTGGAATGTGTTGACCTTACCCGGGATGATCTGAAACACGCGCACGGCCGCAACCTGGTGCGCGTACGTAATGAGATCATACCCTTCATCCATCTGCGGGAGACCTTCGGCTTCACCAGGGATTCGGACGGCTGCGAACAGGTGGTGGTCACCGAGGTGGGCGAGCAGCGGGTAGGTTTCGTGGTGGATAAGGTGATCGGGCAGCACCAGACCGTCATCAAGAACCTTGGAGAGATGTTCAAGACCACCGAGGGTATCTCCGGCGCGACTATCATGGGCGACGGCGCCGTGGCCCTCATCCTCGACATGCACAAACTCACGCAGCAGGCCCAGAAATGGTGAGGGGGCTATAGGCCAGTAGGTGAGCCAGCAGAGGCAACCATCATGCTCGTGGACGACTCCAGGGTCAATCTGCACCTGCTGGAGCTGATGCTCTCCAAACAGCGCTATGCCGTACGATCCTTCCAACAGGGGGCCGCGGCGCTTGACTGGGCCGCAGGGAATCCTTCGGATCTGATCCTGCTGGATGTCATCATGCCGGTTATGGACGGGTTCGAGCTCTGCGCGAGGATCAAGGCCGACGAGCGGCTCAAGGATATCCCCGTGATCTTCATCAGCGCGATGAACGATCTCAAGACCAAGGTCAAAGCCTTCGGAGCCGGTGCCGTGGACTACATCACCAAGCCATTCGAGATGGAGGAGCTGCACACGCGCGTGCGCACGCATCTGCAGACGCGCACCATGCAGGTGCGCCTGACCCGCCCCAACCAGGAACTGGAACGGCTGGTGGAGCAGAAGGTCCGGGAGATCTCGGATTCGCAGCTGGCCACCATATTGCCCCTGGCCGAACTGGCGGAATCCAGGGACGACGAGACCGGCAACCACCTGGAGCGGGTCCAGATCCTATGCGCCGTGCTGGCCGAGCATCTATCGGGCACCCAGGCCTATCGGCACCTTATCGACCGCACGTTCATCACCGACATCTACCACGCCAGCCCGCTGCACGACATCGGCAAGGTGGGCATCCCGGACCGCATCCTCTTGAAGCCCGGCAGGCTCGACCCGGACGAGTTCGAGATCATGAAGACCCACAGCGTGATCGGGGCAGACACCCTGGAGGCCGTGCGCCTGAAGTATCGGGGCAACGCCTTCATCGATATGGGCATCTCGATCGCGCGCTGGCACCATGAACGCTGGGACGGCCGCGGATATCCAGATGGGCTGGCCGGCGAGAAGATACCGCTGTCCGCCCGCATCATGGCAGCGGCCGATGTGTACGATGCCCTGCGCACGGAGCGCTGCTACCAAAAGGCCCTACCGCATGAGAGGGCCCTGGAAATTATTAGGGAGGGAAGGGGGACCCAGTTCGCGCCGAATATCGTTGACGCGGTCCTGGCCCTGGGAGAACGGCTTCGGGAAATCTTCGATAATCCCAGTCGCTACCTGCGGATACTGTTCTGTCGGTAATAGCCGGTGCGGTTATTCGATATACTTAAGGGCCTCGGCAAGCCGTGAGAATCAGACCTTGCGGTCACACAGGCCCCTGTCGCCGATGGAATCCAAGGGCCCCGGCGGCGCCATGAACCGATGACAGAGGGCGGCTTCCGAGCGCCTTGGCGGGAGCTTGATCACGGTGTCCGCCTGTTCGCCTGGCTGTCCAGGCGGGCGAACAGGCGCATCAGGAAGTCATGGGCCCGGGCGTAGATGCCGCCGGTGATGCTTGACTCCCGCGGACCGGCGACATTGAGGGCCTCCAGCTCGTGTGACATGATCCACAGGGCCGTCGATTCGATATCGGGTTTGCCGTCCAGGCGCACGATGAGGTACGGCTTGCGATAACGCTCGGCATATTCAAGCGTCAGTTTCGTGCCGCCGGTCAACGCTCCGGCGGTGACAATCAAGGTCCCGTCGGCCTGACGCACATTCATCTCGGTCCGGACGCCGTAATCCCTGGATGCGGTTTCAATCAGCGGATACTTCTCCGGTATGGTTCCATCTTCCGACCTGCGGCCTTGAGGGCAGAACCCTCCGATGGCGATGTTCGACTCCATGGCGGCGTCCAGGGCCGCACGGTCCACCCCCGTCTGTCCGCCGGCAATGACCTTTTTCAGGATCATGCGGGCGAGTGTAGCAGACAACGGCCTGAGAAAGAAACGCTTATCTCCGCGGGGGGGAATACCAATATTTCGAATGCGCATTTTGAAATATTATTACATTCCCCCTTCAGCGCACGACGGCGGGCACGCGTATGCACGCCTGCCCGCGGCCGGACGTGATACCCATCGACGGAAAAATAACGTATAATAACAAAAAAATAGGCTGTACTCCCCGTATCGCCAGGCCATGCGTCCGCGCCGCATCGCCCCCGCGAGGGCATCCCGCTTTTCACTTGGCATCGTCCGTGCATTGGGCTGAGACGAGAAACGTTTCAGGAGGGCGAACATGGCATACTACATCACGGAAGAATGTATCTCTTGCGGGACCTGCAAGGAAGAATGCTCCGTCAATGCGATCAGCGAAGGCCAGGACCGGTACAGCATCGATGCCAAGCTCTGCACCGACTGCGGTACTTGCGCCGACGTATGCCCCACCGAGGCCATCGTGCCCGGCAAGTAGGGATGCGGATGCTGATGACAGGCACTGTTCTCCTTGGCCGAGGGTGTGCGCAAGGGGGTGTCTGAGGATGATGTCGAATATCTCTTCAAGAACGGCGCCTGCCGCGCGCGGCAGGCGCGGCAGCGAGAGGGTAGCCAAAATGATGAAAGAACATATGTTGGCGTTATACGATCATGGAACGTGCGGGTCCATGTTCTTCGCCGAGATCGATACGGAAGAGTGCTCGTGCTACGAGGGCAAGTGCCCGAACCCCAACTGCAACAGGCATGTCGTGCTGCAGCCGAAAACGTGTTTCCGTTCAATCGACAAGGCGCGCAGAGACTACATCAAGAAGACAAAGAGCGGAGACGCCACCGTCTTCTGGCATGCCTAGCCGCCGCTGATCAACGCCTGTATCGCAGAACGTAGCCGGTGCAGGGCATCGGCCGGCCTCGATTCCCTGGTCAGGACACGTCCACGCGCGGCTCAAGGAAATCGATGGCCTGCCGGGCGCTGTCCCTGTCGATGCTGATGCTCAAGGCCTTCCGCGGGCAGGCCTCCACGCACCTGCCGCATCCGCGGCACTCCTCCGTGATGACGGCGCGGTCGCCTTCCAGTTTCACGCCGCTGTAGACGCAGGCCCTCACGCAGGCCCCGCAGCCGATGCAATCGTCGCCGACGAGCACATTCAGGCCGGGCAGCCTGTGCAGCCAGTCCGTCACCTCGGGGTGCAGGTAGGGGGTGGCCAGGGTTATGCAGCAGCAGGGGCAGCAGTTGCAGACCGTGAAGAGCCTGTCGTGCGGCCGGATATCGAGCCAGACGCAATCGAACCAGGCCCTGCCCACGACCTGGATCAGGCCATGCGCGCGGCACGTGCGCACGTGCTCGCGGGCCTCTTCCCTGGTGACCTGCCGGCAGAGGTCGGGATGGATGCCCCTGGCGGCCTCGCCCATGAACAGACAGCCCAAGTTGCGCGGGTAGTCCCTGCACTCGTTGGAATCCCGGCAGATGCAGAAGTTCATGACCGCCAGGTAGTTCGCCTTTTCGATGAAATGGTCCACCACCTCAAGCGGCAGGACGATGTCCTGCTTTTTGACGGACTCGCCGATCTCGATCGTGCCCTGCTTGGGTAAACAAATCAGGGCGTCATGCGGCATGAACCGCTTCCTCAAGGCGATCGCCGGGCGGTCGAAGCGCCGCAAGAACTTATACTTGTATAACCCGGGCTTGAACGTGGCGCGGTAGAAGAACTTGCTGAGTTTGGCATAGAAAACCTGCTTGTCCATGGATCCCCCCTTTCACATCATGACCAAAATGACGACGACAAGATATGCACTAACTGATTCTCTTATAAGCCAATTACTTTTCTTCTTCAATGCCATACCGGAGCTGTAAGCCGATGGGGCGGCCAAGACGAGCAACGGCCCTGCGAATATCCGCGCCGACACCGGTATGGCGCCTGCCAAGAAATCATCCCGACTGACGCCGGGAGGGAGAGATGGAAAGCCACGTATGCAATCATTGCCAGGACAACAGAGACCCACCCCCCAGGTCCCCAAGAGAACCGATCTCCTTCGTATGGGCAAAATGCATCCTCCAATGGCTCATTGTTCGTCGTTTTTCCAGCGAATGGTGATTCGAGGAACCAGGTTCCGGGCCTTGAAACTCGACAGGGCAAATGATATGCCCTTTCCTTGAAAAGGATATGCCCGACGCGGCCGGGCGTCTTTCCAAGGTGGTCAAGGTGTGGCCCATGGGCCTGACACCCCTGGCCGCCGGACATCGGAGGGGAATCATGATCGGCGCCATCGCCGGCGATATTATCGGCTCGGTATACGAAGCCCATCCCATCAAGACCAGGGACTTCCCCCTGTTCCACCCGCGCTGCCGCTTCACCGACGATTCCGTGCTCACCATCGCGGTGGCCCAGGCGATCCTGAGCGATGGAGACTACCGCCGCTGGGTATGGGAGATCGGGCGCCGCCATCCCCATGCCGGCTACGGCGGGAGCTTCATGAGCTGGCTCCACTCCACCGACCCCCAACCCTACCACAGCTGGGGCAACGGGTCGGCCATGCGGGTCAGCCCCGTGGGGTGGGCTTTCGACGGCGTTGACGATGTCCTGCGCGAGGCGGCCCGGACAGCCGAGATCTCCCACAACCACCCCGAGGGGATCAAGGGCGCCCAGGCCGTGGCCCTGTCCGTTTTCCTGGCCCGGACGACACGGGACAAGGGCCTGATCAGGAAGGAAATCGCCGCGCGGTTCGGGTACGACCTGGACCGCACCGTGGACGGCATCCGGCCGTCCTACGGCTTCGATGTGTCCTGCCAGGGCACGGTGCCCGAGGCGATCATCTCATTTCTGGATGCCGGCGGGTACGAGGACGCCGTGCGCAATGCCGTATCCCTCGGGGGCGACAGCGACACGCTGGCGTGCATCACGGGCGCCATTGCCGAGGCCTGTTACGGCCCTGTTGCGCCCGATATCGCGGAAAAGGTCAGGGCAATCCTGCCGGATGACCTCTGGCTGATCGTCGCACGGTTCTGCCGCCGGTATGAAGCGGGGTATGGCGCATACCATTTGTGAGTGGTATTACCTATGAGGGGGTGAACCATGGACAGGCGCAAGGTCGATACAACGATTGATTGTTGTTTTTTTACAACACCATATTTTCATAACCCTCATGATATCAGTATGATATAAATTGGTATGCCTTATGCTTTAAAAGATATGAGAACGCTCCAACTGATCAGCAACACGATGAAACCATGGAAAGGCATGAGGTTTTGGGCAAATCTATGTATAATGAACGTATTAAGAACGGATATTCGACAGCTCATAGTAGCAACGGCTTCAAGGATTTCGCCGGGAGCGAAGGGGTCATGATGAAAAGCGTCATCTTGAGCGCCCTGTTTCTTATTGCCTGTTCAGATCCAGCCCTTGCTCGTCAGGGGGCATATGGCAATGGCAAAACATCTCGCACCGAGATACCGCCTACAATCATAATGTGTGACGCCGATGACAAGTACACCCCAGGCTTCCTGTATGATAGAGTCCAAGGTAGTTTACAGAGCCGGGAAGAGATCGTGAAATGGTATCAAAAAGCTGCGGATCATGGAAATGCAATGGCCCAGTACAGGCTGGGTTCCATGTATCTTTCCGGTGAAGGTGTGCCGCAAGATTATATACAGGCCCATCTATGGTTCAGCCTGTCGGCGGCACGAGGGATCTCTGACGCGGCAATCTGCCGAGACAATATTGCAAAAAAAATGACCCCGCAGCAGCTCGCAAAGGCCCATGAACTTTTGCAGGGTTGGGAACCGAAGCCGTGGTTTTCGGCGGGAATCGAACACCATGAATAACAATCTAATACTTGCGTTGGGGACGGGCAAGTGAGCACAGAGCCGTAGAGCGGGTGGAGACGGGCATTTCAGGAACAGGCCAAAAAGGTCGTGTGTCTACAGGTTCAGTTCAGATTTTCAATGCGTAAAATTGCCTTAGGTATTGATATATCGAGTGATTTTAATATGGCAGCCACCTGGTGGCTGACTTCGTTACGCCGAAAGAATTGA
>JAKQBR010000053.1 GCA_029574005.1 Deltaproteobacteria bacterium
CCTCGTCCTGGAGCTCCTTGCCGATGCTGGTGAAATAGGCATTGTAACCGGTCACGCGCACCAAGAGGTGCCGGTAGTCCTGGGGGTGGTTCTGCGCGTCGCGCAGCATGTCAGGGTCGAGCATGTTGATCTGCAGGGCGCTGCCGCCGTTTTCGATATAGCCCTTTAAAAAGGCCTTGAACTTGGCCTTGTGCTCCGGGTCTTTCAGTATCCCCGGGTTGAAGGTGATGGTATGGCTGGCGCCGTTGGGCAGGCAGCTCAGATACTCGCCCCAGTCGCCCTGCTTGGCCCTGCCGCCCAGAACCTTGCCCACCGAGTTGGCATTCGAGGTCGGCCCTTTGATGTCCGCGCCGTTGGAGGGGCAGATGGCGTTGGAGAGAAACTGGCCCTTGGGTCGGCCGTCGGGACTGGCGGCCATGACATAGCCGTCGCCCACCCAGTAGTTCCAAGAGAGCATCCCGGGCCTGAACTGGCGGCCCGTGGCGGCGGTGCGGTGCTTCCAGGCCTCGTCGCACCAGAGGTCCATGACCTCTTTGGCCAGGCTGTCGGCTGTTTCGTCGTCGCGTCCGTACTTGGGGGCCTTGAACTTGGCCTTGGCCTGCAGGATATCGTTGCCGCGCCAGTTGTTCTTCAAGGCCGCGATCAGCTCGGCCATGGTGCAGGCCTTGGTGTCGAAGACCAGGTATTTGACGGCCAGGAGCGAGTCCACGGTGGTGGCGAAGGTGACGGCCTCGAGCGTGGTAAAGTTGATCTCGGCCCCGGCCCGCGTCACGTCGCGGCCCTTTTCCGCGCAGCCTTTGACCAGACAGGAGAGGTAGGGCGTGGGGTGAAAGCGCGCTCGGATGGTTTCCGAGGCGTTCTGGACCTCCACGCATTTCTTGATAATGTAGCGCGTCTGCTGACAATAGGCCTTCCAGAACTGCTCCCAGGTAGTGAAGCTGGTGGCGTCTCCGGTGGCCGGACCGTCCTGGCGGATTGTGGAGCGTTTGCCCGTGAGCGGGTCAACGAATTCAAGCAGGTCCTTGCCGCCGGTCAAGGCCAGTTCCACTGCCTTGAGGAGGTTGAGGTTATTATCCACCGTGCCGGAGCGGTCGTTGCCGACCATGGTGTTCTCCAGGCAGCCCACCGGCGCGTAGTCATGAACGTTGTCCGGCCGGATGAGGTCCGGTATACCCCCGCGCTCGGCCTCGCGCATCATGCCCGCCATGGAGCGCTCGTCGAAGTTGAGCAGGAAGGGCGCGCCCTGGCTGGTTTCGATCATGTTCACCACGCGCTCGACCAGCTCGGGCGGGCTGTCCCGGTGCAGACGCACATTGGGCTTGGGCTCCAGGATGGGCGTCATCTCGTCGATGACCTCCAGGAACACATAGGTCAGCTCATTGGTCAGGTCCTTGCCGTCCGGTCCGAGGCCGGAAAGAGTGAACAGCTGGCCGAACCCGGCCGTGATGCCCTGGTTACCGCCGGTGCGGATCATGGCGTCATAGGCGGTGTTGGCATGTACCCAGAAGCACTTGAGGATCTCCTTGCCGAATTCACGCTCCATGCCGTCGGTGATCGAACGCTGCCAGTAGGGCAGCAGGTACTGGTCGATGCGGCCGAAGGACACGCCCGGGCCCGGGTAGTTCTCGTCGCTCATGATGAGCATGTGGGTCAGCCACAGGGCCTGCACGGCCTCCCAGAAGGTGGCAGCCGGCTCCCAGGGCACGCGCGAGAGGTTTGCCGCCATGTGGGTGAGCTCCCGGGCTCGGTCCTGTTCCGGTTCTTTTGCCGCCAGGCTGGCGCAGAGCTGCGCATATTTTCCGGCCAGTTCGCGCGGCAAGGTGGAGGCGATGAGCATGGCGCGCAGCTGTTCCCCGCGTTCGGACGCCTGCTCCTGAGGGCCAAGCGCCTGGTAGGCGGCCTTGATCTCGGCGTAAATACCCTTGAAGCCTTCCTTCAGGGCATGTTCATACCAGGGGATGAGGTGCCCGCTCGTGGCGCCGGCATTGCCGTATCCGTGGTCGTGGAACCATTTCATGAGCGGGCGGGCTTTTTTGATCATGCGCTCGCGCTCCTTGGCTTCAGAGCGCGAAAGGCACTGCGAGGTCTGGACGTTGAAGCGCGCCCCGGCGATCAGGTCGCCCGGCAGGATCTCCTGCGGCACATAATTGACCATGACCTCCTTGAGAAACCAGGCCCGGCGCTCGGGCAGGCTCCAGGACCAGAAGTCGTTCGCCAGCTTGACGGGTCTGGCCCCTTGTCGGAAAGAGGCCACGAAGGTCGGGAGAAAGGCATAGGTCTCGGGCACGATATAATAGGAGATCTCATTGTACTGGGTATCCCAGGGCGTGCCCGTGGTCCAGGCCGTGAACTCGTTGTTCCAGGCCCGCTGAACCCCTTGAAAGAAATAATCCCGCAGGAACTGGATGCGAGGGCTTAAGCCCTTGGGCTCCTTGATCTGGTAGCGTTTCTCGGTTGTCGATGCGTTCTTCATGGTTTGCCTCCTTGCCCGGCGACCACGACCTTGAGGTGCTTCTCTCCGTGCGTCAGGATCTTGGCCATGATCGTGCTGGCCGCCTGGGCGTCTTTGTCCGCAATGGCCTGAGCGATTCTTTCGTGCGAATCCTTTACCACCGGCGCAACCTGAGGGACGGTAAAGAACTGGTGGGAGAGGTTGACGTACACCTCCTTGAATGAATTCAGGAACAGGGGATACACCATGTTGGCCGAGGCCATGGCGATCTGATGGTGAAAGGCATAGTCCAGCTCCGTCAGGATATCGATATCGTCATGGTTAAGGGTGCGCTCCTGCGCGATAATGCCCTCCAGGGCGATCAGGTGCTCTTTGGTGCGGTGCAAGGCCGCCAGGCGCGCGGTTTCGATCTCGATCAAGCGCCGCATGGCCAGGAGGCTCTCCAGGAGCTTGGGCTCGAAATGCCCCTGGTGATAGTCTATCAGGCTGCCAAGGATGGCTAGCGAACCATCAGAGCGGTAGTCATTCACCACCGTGCCGACACGCGGTTTCATGGATACCAGGCCCTTGGTCTGCAGGTCGACAAGCCCCTCGTGCACTACCGGCCGGCTTACCCCCAACTGCTGCGCCAACTCGCGCTCCGAAGGCAACTTCTGCCCGATGGCGAACTTGCCGGACAGGATCAGCTCTTCAAAGCGGGCGATGAACACTTCTTTGAGGCTGTCGGTCTTGATGGGTTTGAGCAGATCCTTCATTGCTTCTCCTAATGGCAAGTGGTATTACCAGCTGCCATATTGGCCCCGCCCCTAGATGTTGTCAAGCAATATTTCCGGAGGTATGATGGTTATAGATTTTCCCAGAGCGCATTGCCGAGAAACACGCCCACGCAGTCAGGGCAGAGCTGTGTCCCGCTGGCCTCTTTGATGATCTGCAGGGCTTTCTCCAGCTCCATCCCTTTGCGATAGGGCCGGTCGCTGGTCAGCGCGTGGAAGGTGTCACCCACCGCGGTGATGCGTGCCCACAGCGGGATCTTGATGCCGCTGAGCTTCTCGGGGTAGCCCTTGCCGTCGAAGCGTTCATGGTGATGCAGCACCAGAGGTATGATTTTGGCCAACGACGGGACCGGCTGTAGGATCTCGGCCCCGATTACCGGATGGCGCCTGATTATGGCGAACTCGTCATCGCTGAGTTTACCGGGTTTGAGCAGCACGCTGTCGAGGATACCGATCTTCCCGATATCGTGCAGGCGGCCGCCCAGTTTTATGATCTCGATGTCCTCGTGCCTGATCTCCATGTGCCCGGCAATCAGGGCCGCGATTTCGGCTACGGCCTCGGAATGTCCCCGGGTGTACGCGTCGCGGGCTTCAAGGGCGCAGCATAGGCTCGTGATGCTGGCCAGGATGAGGGCGCGTTCCTTCTCGAGGCTTTCTTTCTCTTTCGAGATGAGCAGCAACCGGTCGGAGAGGATTTTTTCCACCAGAATCACGAGCTGGTCGATATTGAAAGGTTTGACGATGTATGCGTCCGCGCCGAAATGCATCATGCGGCGCATGATCGGGCGGTCGTTGTTGGCGCTCATAACCACGAAGGGTATGGCCGATAGCGACGGCGAGGCATGTGCGGCCCGGCAGAGCTCTTCCCCGTTCATCCTGGGCATGTCGATGTCGCTCAAAATGAGATCGGGGGTGCGCTGGCTGAGGATGTCCATGGCTTGGGCGCCGTTCTCGGCCGATACGACCGTGAAGCCGACCTCGGACAGGCCCTTTTCGACCACGCTGCGGATCGTGCGGGAGTCCTCGACGACCAGAATGGTCTGCTCCTTGTGGGTGCTGGCCTTGGACAACACCTTCTCGATGCTTTCAATGATGCACTCCTTGGCCTCGGCCTTGGAGATATAGAGGGATGCTCCGGACTGGAATCCTTTCTCGATATCAGGGCCATCATCCAGGTTGCTCAGCATGATGACCGGAACATGCTGGGATTGTGGGGTTTCCTTCAGTTTGGCGCACAGTTCGAGGCCGTTCATGTTGGGCATGTCGACATCCGTGATGATCAGATCGAAGTCCTCAGTCGATGCATGCGCAAGGGCCTCTTTGCCGCTGCCGGCAAGGACAACCTCTATATCGATTTCCTCGAGTTGGTGGGCCAGCGCCTTGCGTATGAAAGAGCTATCGTCAACCACGAGAACGCGGCGTTTTCTCCAAGGGGCCTTGTCGATCATACGATCACTATCGGAACAAAGGTTCATTGTAATGAGTTTTCTGCCGGCGGGGACTATGTTTACAAACCCGGGTCCCCTGGCTATAATGGGCTATGGCGCATGTAAGCCAACCATCCGGGTATCGGCGACTGGTTCAGCGGCTGAACCGTTTTCCCCAGGGCGCGCCGCCCTCGCCGGTTCTCTACCGCATACTCAAGGTCTTATTCTCAGAACAGGTCGCCGCCCGGGTGGCGGTTCTGCCAATCAAACCCTTTACGGTCAAGACCGCGGCGCGGGTGTGGAAGATGCCGGAGCACGAGGCCTGCCGGGTTCTGGCCGATCGGGCCATCCTCCTGGACATCGAACGGAACGGGCAATCGACCTATGTGCTGCCGCCGTCCATGGCCGGGTTCTTCGAGTTCTCCATGATGCGGCTGCGGAGCGATGTCGATCGGAAGCTCTTGGCCGAGCTCTTCCATCGGTTCCTCAATGTTGAGGATGCATTGATTGTGCGGATGCGGGCTTGAAACGGGGAATGGAATGTGGTGAAACCACCGAAGGAGGAGCGTATGTCAACGGATGTCGTCAAAGCGGTCAAAAAGAGAGCTGAACAGGAGGGCGCGTTCATGGGCGCGGCGCGCGCCGAGACGCTCAACGCAAGCGCTCCGCACGGATTCAGGCCCATGGACCTGATGCCCGAGGCCAAAAGCGTGCTGGTCTTTGCCAAGCCGCTGCCGCTGAGTGTTTTTCTTACCCCCGAAAACGTCGGAAACACCTTTTACCAGCGCTCGGCCTATATGTACTACCTGCTCATGGATAAGCTGGCGGATGAGACGAGTTTGCTGATACAGGATGCCGGTTTCCTGGCGTTGCCGATCCCGGCCTACAGCCCCTTGAAGTTTCATGGGGGCGAGCCCAGGGGGTACCTCAGTCTCAAACACGCCGCGGCCGCCGCAGGGCTGGGCAAGCTCGGGCGCAATACGCTCCTCATCAATCCGCGCCACGGCAATATCATGCGCTTAGGCGCCCTCTTGACCGCCATGGAATGGCCGGAATACGCGCCAAAGAGCGACTTCGAGCCCTGCCCGCCGGGGTGCCATGCCTGCGAGCGCGCCTGCCCCATCGGCGCCATCCATGACGGCACGGTCGACAAGCTCGCCTGTCTGGGCAGGTGTATCAGGCATGTCATGCTGCCGCCCGCCTTCCTGCTGCCCGCGCTCAAACGACTCGTCTCAGGCAGCCGGGCCTTGACGCGCTTCATGGAGCTGAGCTCGCTCAATTTCTTCGAGACCTATGGCATCGACTGCACGGCCTGCCTCAAGGCCTGTCCTCATTTTCCAAGTCTGAAGAAGATTGCCTCCGGCGAGGAGCGGATAAGAGGGAAAACCCCTAAGCAGACCCCGATGACCTGCGGCACCCTTTTTTAGTCGCCCCTGAAGAACCCTATTTTTACCCAGCCATTTTAGGGATGGGTTGTATCTGAACAGGAAATAGGGCGGCAAAAATAAGGGCAAAAAATCGGGCGATGGCCCGGAGCAACTTCCTGATGTTGTACCCACAGGCGCTCAGCAGGGCGTTGATGACGTCTCCGGCCTTGCCCTTGAGGCTGTTGTGCTCCATGGAGTGCTCGTGCTTGAGATGTCCGATCACCGGCTCTATGGCAGAACGCCTCTTCCACCAACGTTTGATGGATGAGGGAACTGATCTGCGGAAGCGATTCGCTATCAGGATGGAGCAGTC
>JAKQBR010000386.1 GCA_029574005.1 Deltaproteobacteria bacterium
CCTGCCGGAAAATCCTTGAGGGAGTACCTTAAGGGCGTCCGGTTCGAAAGGCCGCATTCCCGGGTCGTTTTCAACGCCACGGCGAGGGAAGAGTCCGATCCGGAAAAGATCAGGGAGAACCTCGCACTGCAACTCGTTTCACCCGTACGGTGGGAAGAGTCGGTCAGGTATGCCGCGGATCAAGGCATCGGCCGTTTCATCGAGATCGGCCCCAGGTCGGTGCTGGCCCCGCTGGTGAAGAGGATCGTCCCCCAGGCCGAGGTGGAGGTGATCACTTCACAATGAAGATCGATTTAAGCTCACAGGTTGCCGTCGTCACCGGCGCGTCGAGGGGAATCGGCGCGTCCATCGCCCGGACCCTCGCATCCTGCGGGGCGCACGTGGTGGTCAACTACCTGAAGAACGCCGACGCGGCCCGCGATGTGGTCGAATCAATCCAGAGAGCGGGGGGCAGCGCAGAAGGATACGCCTTCGACGTGTCTGACCAAGACCAGGTGAAACAGGCCTTTCAGGAAATCGTCAATCGCCTCGGGCGTATCGACATCCTGGTGAACAACGCGGCCGTGTCAAAAGATTCATTGCTGCTCAGAATAAAGGCCGAAGATGTCGATACCATGCTAAGCACGAATCTTAAAGGGGCGATTTTCTGTTCTTTTCACGCTGCTCGAACTATGCTAAAGCAAAAAAAAGGAAGGATCGTCAACATTTCTTCAATTGTAGGTTTAGGCGGTAACCCGGGGCAGAGCGTATATGCAGCAACGAAGGCAGGGCTCATCGCTTTCACCAAGAGCCTTGCCAAGGAGCTGGGTTCAAGGGGTATACTCGTGAACGCTGTGGCACCGGGCCTGGTGGAGACGGATATGACCAGAGGCTTGGATATCGATGCGCTCCTGCAGCAGGTACCGTTGCAGAGGATTGGCAGCCCGGAAGACGTGGCCGGGCTCGTCGCATTTCTCGCTTCTGATCTCAGCTCATATGTCACGGGCCAGGTCTTTGTCATCGACGGCGGGCTCTATACTTGATTTCGATCGGAATTGTATAGAAAGATAAAGGAGGAGCTTATCTTATGGTAGATGTAGCACAGCGTATCATTCAACTCATCGCTGAGCAGCTCGATAAGGATGTCTCCGAGATAGACCCCGAGATGTCCTTTGCCGACGATCTTGGAGCGGATTCCCTTGATCTCGTAGAGCTGATCATGACCGTGGAAGAGGAATTCAACATTGAGATTCCCGATGAAGAGGCGGAAAAGATCAAGTACGTGAAGGATGCCATCAGTTACGTCAATGCAAGGCTATGATCCTCCCTTGAGGAAGGTCGCTGTTACGGGTCTCGGAGTCGTTTCGCCCCTGGGGAGCGACATCTCCGGACTCTGGAACAACCTTATCGAAGGAATATCAGGCATAGAACCTATCGAAGAATTCTCCGGCCTGCCGGTTATGTTCGGCGGCCGCGCCCGGGGTTTTGATCCGAGCCGGTACCTGGGGTCCAAAGAATTGCGCCACATGGACCGGTATTCTCAAATGGCGTTGACCGCAGGTCTCGATGCATATCACCACGCTCGACTCGATCAGGGCTCCTATCCTCCGGAGCGGATCGGCGTGATGATCGGATCGGGCGCTGGCGGCATGGCCACCATCGAAAGCCAGATCCAGACATTCCATACCCGCGGCGCCCGGAGAGTGTCTCCGGTCACGGTGCCCATGTTCATCACCAACATGGGCTCGGCCGAATGCTCCATACGCATTCAGGCCAAGGGGCCGGGCATGGGGGTCACCTCTGCCTGCGCCACCGGTGGCCACGCACTGGCCCTTGCCTCCCGGCTGATCATGTACGGCGAGGCCGACTGCATGCTGGCAGGGGGCGTCGA
>JAKQBR010000076.1 GCA_029574005.1 Deltaproteobacteria bacterium
CGAGGCCTTGACCACGGCCTGGGTCACCGATGCCGAACGGTTGGCCGGGATCACGACACCCGCCACCGCCAGGGCATAGGCGCTGCGGATCACGGCCCCCAGGTTCTGCGGGTCCTCCACCGAGTCGAGCAGCACCACGGTGGAGAGTTCCATCAAATCCATGAGATCGGCATAGGGATACGGCGCGACCTTGGCCATGACACCCTGGTGATTTTTGATCCCGGCGATGGTGTCGAGCTCCCTGCGCGACAGGGCGTTGATGGGAATGCCCTTTGCCAGGCTGGCGATGTCCTCATACTGTTCGCGGGCCACCATGACCTCGAAGACCCGGCGGCGTCCGGCCTTGATGGCCTCCTTCACGGGATTCACGCCATAGATGATTTCCATATCCCTGCCCTACCCTTCGCGCACCCAGCTGATGATATACTCGCCTCTCCTCGGCAGGGTAAGCCCTGGAACCCTGGATTCCCAGCGGCCTGCAAGTCCGGCCTCCCGCGCGCTCAGCTCGAAATGGCACATGGCGATGCCCATGTCGATACGCTGCAGATCGACGGCCCACAGGCCCGCGAACCCTGCGGTGCGCTCAAGCAGGAAGTGGACTGCGTCGCCATCCACAATCAGCCGCCAGGGTTGTTTGTTGGCGGCCGACGGGGCCAGCCGCACCATCTCCAGCGGCTCGGCGAAGGCCCCCGCCGAGGCGGCTGTCAAGGGCGTGCGGCCGTCACCCTCAAAGAAGAGCTCCTGCCACGGTTTACGCTTGGCCGACCCGGCGCTGAAACGAAACAGGGAATCGACCACACCACGTTTATCGGCGCGGTATCCCAGCGGACTGACGGCCGGTACGACCTCGCCCGGCCTCAACCCGATCCGCTCTCCGAACATGGTCCGGCTGAAGGTGCCGCCCATCCAGCAGGTCCCGAGGTCCAGATCCGTGGCAGAGAGGATCGCCGCTTCGAATGAAAAGCCGAAGTCCTCCAGGCCCCGCGGCCCTTGAGGCGCGGCCCCCACCAGGAAGGTCGACGCCCCCCGGATGACCCCATAGGTGCCTTTCACGCCCGCTCTTCCGGCCGGCTCATCCACCAGTGCCATGCGTATGCGGCTGGAGAAGGGCGGCGGATCAAGGTTGTCGATAAAGGCCTGCATCAATGACTTCTTGGCATCCTCCAGCGGCCTGCCATCGTATGTCCGCCAGGAACGCCGACGGCGGATCAGTTCGCCTATGGCCGTATCGAATGCCGCGCGTGGTCTGTCCATACCCATCCTACCTCCCTGTGGTTTCACACCGGCCGTATTGTGAATCCTGCGCAAGAGAAAGGCAATAAGAATTATCGCGCACCGAAGGCGGCCTCTGCTTACGGGGAATGCCTGAAACCTTTGACAGGGCCGTGCCGTCAAAACCACTATAATCACAAGGAGGGCCCTATGGCGGCAAACGGGAGAAACACCCCGATCGAAAGGAGCTGCTCCGCCCGGCGCTTGATCGCCCTGTTTCTGATAACCGGCGCAGTT
>JAKQBR010000080.1 GCA_029574005.1 Deltaproteobacteria bacterium
GTGTCCGGGATGGCGGCCAGGTTGATGCCCACATAGGGGCCGGCGGCGCGTTTGCTCTTGCCGTGGATATAGCGCGCGATCACCTCCTTGCCCGTGCCCGATTCGCCCTGGATCAGGACCGGGGACTGGGTCGGCGCGACCTTGTCCACCACCTCCATGACGCGCTGCATGGCGGGGTCGGCGATCACGATCGAGCGCAGGTCCTGGACCTTCTGCGAACGGCCGTGGCGCAAGAGCACCTGCAGCGCGGACTGGAGGTCTTCGGCCTTGAAGGGCTTCTTCAGGAAGTGGGTGGCCCCCACGCGGGTGGCGGTCGCGGCGTCGCGCGTACCGATCGCCACGATCTCGATCTCGGGATACACCTGTTTGGTGCCCTCGATCACCTCCAGGAAGTCGTCGGCTATGATCGCCAGGGCATGCTGCTTGGGATTGATGACGGCCAGGAAGCGTTCCTTTTCCGTGAAGGGGACCGGCACCTGTGCGATGCCCTCCACCACGGCGGCCATGACGTTGACGGTTTCCTTATCGGGATCGAGTATGGCGATAGCCATCGGCTGCTTCCTTCCTCCTCCGTGTCTCTTACGGCGCTTCGGTCGGCGGGCTGAGCGGTATGACCGGCGCGGGGGCGCTCTCAGCCGCCGGGGCGGTTGTCTGTCCGGCCTGTGCCGCGGGGGTGTCCCGCTCCGGCGTAACGCCGGAAGGCGCGGTCTCGGGCGCAGGGGCGACGCTCGGAGCCGACACCGACGGGGCCGGGGTTTGAGCCGCGGACGGCGCGGCGGTCGGGGCCGGGGATGAGGGCGCTTGAACCTTGTCCGGGATGACCGGCGGCGAGGTCTTCACCGTCTCCGCGGGCGATATCCGTGGCGTCTGCCGAGGCCTCGTGGGCTGGGTGGGCCTGGACACGCGGCGCGCCGGCGCCTCGGTGGACTGGGGCGCGGGGGCCGTTGCCTCCATGCCGGGGACGGATACGGGTGGCTCCGCTCTATCCGTCACGGACGCCGCCGGGGCCTCCGGCGGGGCCTGAATCTCACCGCGGACGGCCTCGGGCTTGAACTGCGCCACGCTGCCCTTGAGGTCCATCTCGGACAGATACGACCTGGCGGCCCTGATCAGGAGCGGGTCGCCGCTGTTCTGGACGATCCTGTTGAAGAGCGGCACCGCCGCGTTGATGTCGCCCTGGCGCATCATGATCCTGGCGATGTTGAAGCTGG
This sequence comes from Deltaproteobacteria bacterium, assembly GCA_029574005.1. Lineage (GTDB taxonomy): Bacteria > Desulfobacterota > Desulfomonilia > UBA1062 > UBA1062 > JAKQBR01. The sequence continues at coordinate 1,212 of JAKQBR010000080.1, forward strand.
CGCCCCAGTGGTAACGCGACTGCGGATAGGTTTTCTGGAGCCTTTCGAACAGATACCTCGCGGCCAGGGGGTCCTGCGACATCTGGCGGCCGGCCCGCAGATACATGGCCCATGCTATGGTCGGCGACCTGAGCTGGGGAGACAACGCGATGATGCGATCGAGGCTGCGGTCCTCCCCGGCGCCGTCTCCCAGCGCATGGTAGCAGTCCACCAGCGTGGTCAGGGCCGGGAGCGCGCGTGCGTCCTGGGTGCCGGCCGCGTACTCCAGATAGGGAACGGCCTCCTTGAAATAGCGCAGGCGATACAGCACCATGCCGCGGCCTTGCCTGACGCGGAAGGCGGCCGGACCGTTCGGATACTCGCTCAGATAAAGGTTGTTCCAGCGCAGGGCATCGTTCATGCGGCCCAGGGTGTAGTCCACGCCGAAGAGCTCCGCCAGGGCGGTCTCCCGAAAATCCGACGGCCGTTTCACACAGTTCACCAGGAGGGCCCGGGCATTGGCCACCTGCCCCTCCTTGACCAGGGCCTGCGCCAGGATCAGCATGACCTCGGGGTCGCGGATATCGGCCAGGAAGCTGGCGCGGTACTTGGCATAGATCTCGAGCATGGCCTTGGCGTCCCCTGCGGCCGCCAGGACGCGCAGGCGTGAGGCCAGGCTTGTGATGGCCTCCGAGTAGGCGTACTTGTGCAGCGGGTCCTCGGGCTTGGTCTCGCGCCAGCTCTGGTCGAAGGCGGCGAAGGCCTGGTCCCAGTCGCCGTGGCGGGCATAGAGCTGGGCGCGACGGATCTTGACGATCGGCGCCAGCGCGCTCTCCGGCGTGTTGGGCGCGATCTCGATGCCGTCATAGATCCCGAGGACCTCGTAGAAGGTCTTGTTGGCGAGCTTGCCGTCGTCTTTCAGGTCGTTGTCGATCAGGATGGAGGCCTTGCGCAGCTTGGCGATCACGATGTTCTCGCCCTGCACCGGCAGGTTGCCCACCTGGGAGTAGACCTCAACGGCCTGCTGCATCTGCCCCAGCTTGTACAGACAGTCGCCCAGCCTGAGCATCTGCATCGTCTTGGCGCGCGGGTCGCCGAGATTGATGGACAGGAGCATGTAGGTACGCGCCTTCTCCATATCCCCGATCTTGAAGGCGGCGTCACCCAGGCGGGCGTAGAGGCCCAGGTCTTTCTTGAAGATGCCCTGGTCATTGGCCGCGGCCTTGGCATACTCGTCCAGGGCCTTGGCGTAGTCGTTCAGGCCGAGGTAGGCATCCCCCAAGGCCGCATGGTAAGCCCCTTTTTCGCCGGCGGGGATGATCGCCTCCGGGAAGGTTATCAGGAGGCGTTTGTTGGCGGCGAAGGCGTCTTCGAACAGGGCCTGTTTATTGAGCAGGTCCATCTCCTTGATGCGGGCGCTGATGGCGATGTCGTCCGACGGCGAGTCCTTGAGGAAGCGGATATACTTGCGCGCCTCGTCGAGGTTGCCCATGGCCAGGAGCATGCCGGCATACGCCAGGATGGCGCGTTCGCGCTCCAGACCGGGGGTCATGCCGGACAGGCCTTGGGCCATGAGCTGCAGCGCATCCCCGGAAAGGGCGCTATCGCTGGGATAGGATATCCTCCACCAGGCGCTGGCCAGCAAGACGGCCGCCTCCGGACTGAGACTGGCGCGGTGGGGTCTCAACAGATTGATGACCGTGGCCATGTCGTCCCGGGCATAGGCCTCGCGGGCCATGGACAAGAGCTTGGCCATATCGATGGTCTCGGTGGTGCTCAAGTCGAGTACGACCTCGCGCCTCTGCGGAAGCTCCCGGATCGTCACGCCTTTGGCGTCCGGAGAGATGACGAGCACCACCGCGCTGCCTCCCTGCATCTTCATCATGCCGCCGTAGCTCACGAAAGGCACGTTCTCGACGCGGCCCTTCACGTCATCGCACCCCACCGACTGATCAAAGACCAGATAGACCCGTCCGGCCGACTTGGCGTTGAGTATCCGGGGCCAGACATCCGGGGCGATGTGGATGGAGACACTGAAGCCCGCGGCGCGGGCCGTGGAATCGATGGAGGTGATCGGGCAGGGCGTGGGGGCTGCCTGGCCGGTGGTGATATCGATCACGAACCGCTCCGGCCTGCTTAAAACCGAGGTCTTGTACTGGTATGGGCCGCTCATGGTGATGCGCGCCACGCTGCCGTCAAAGGTCAGTTCCTTGATGCCGAAGAAGTCGCGGTAGGTGGAAGGCGTCCCGATGATGTCGGGAAAATTGACGATCAGTGACTGTTCATCCCTCAGGATATCGGGGGTCAACGGCTCCTTGAGATTGAAAACAATGCGAACCCTGTCGGCCGTTCCGCCGACCTGGAGCGCCTCGGCAGCGGCGGCCGGGCCGGGCCGGAGCATCAGCGCCGCCGCCGTCAGGGCGAGGCACAAAAGGCGCAAACAAAAGCGTGAGTGCGAATATCCCTTCATCACCGTGACGCATTCATACAACATTCATGCCATTGCAAAGCAAGGGATGTGGTGAAAGGGAACGGCCGCCAAGAAGAAAAGCCATGAGGTGTGCGGTGAAGGCATGTCGGAACCAGGCCTCCTCGATGGCGGTTCCGCCATCTCCCCTGTGCCTGGTATCCTAATTCGATTTGACCTCGGCCGGATTTTCCAGGCGTTGCTTCTTGATCTTTTCGACCAAGGTGGTGCGGTTGACCTTCAGCAGTTTGGCGGCCCGGTTCTTGACCCAGTTGCTCTTGTTCAGGGCCTGCAGGATAATGCTCTTCTCAAAATCGCTGACCGCCGTGGACAGATCGATGCCTTCCTCCGGCAGCTCGATCTGCGGGATGCTCGCCACGGCCTGGACAGTGCCCGTCAGGATCTTGTCGGGCAGATCGCTGAGCTCGACCTCGTCGCCGTCGCACAGGACCGTCATGCGCTCCACGAGGTTTTCGAGCTCGCGCACATTGCCCGGCCATTTGTAGCGCATGAGGCACGACAGGGCCTTGCGGTTGAAGTCCTTGACCGTCACGGGTCGCTGGCTGCTGAATTTTTCGATAAAGTGCCGGACGAGGATCGGGATATCTTCGGTGCGTTCGCGCAAGGGCGGCAGGTTGATCGGTATGACATTCAAGCGGTAATAGAGGTCTTCCCGGAAGCGTCCCTGGGCGACCTCCTCCTCGAGGTTCTTGTTGGTGGCGGCGATGATGCGCACATCGATCTTGATGGGTTTGACGCCGCCCACCCGTTCGAACTCGCGCTCCTGGATGACGCGCAGGAGCTTGACCTGCAGGTTGGGGCTCATCTCCGAGATCTCGTCCAGGAAGATCGTCCCGCTGCTGGCCAACTCGAAGCGGCCGATGCGCATCCTGAAGGCCCCGGTGAACGCGCCCTTTTCATGGCCGAAGAGTTCGCTCTCGAGGAGCTCCTCCGGGATGGCCCCGCAGTTGACCGGCACGAAGGGACAGGTGGAACGCAGCGAGTTATAATGGATGGCCTTGGCCACCAGCTCCTTGCCGGTGCCGGATTCGCCCAGGATCAGGATGGTCGAGTCGGTCCCCGCGATCTTGCCGATCAGATCGAAGACCTTCTGCATCTTGTCCGAGGTGCCGACCATGTTGTCGATGCGGTTCTGGGTCTTGAGCTGCTGTTTTAAAAGGATGTTCTCCTGTCTGAGCTTCAGATGCTCGACGGCCTTCTGGACCACGATCGTGATCTCTTCGGCCTTGAAGGGCTTGGTCAGATAATCGAAGGCGCCGATGCGCATGGCCTCGACCGCGGTCTTGATTGAACCATAGCCCGTGAAGAGGATGCCGATCGTGTCCGGTCTGTGCTTGGCCAGCCAGCGGATAACCCCCAGCCCGTCCAGGTCCGGCATCATCAGATCGGTCAGCACGATGTGGAAAAAGTCCTGGCCGAGCTTCTGGATGGCGTCCTTGCCGTCGACGGCCACATCAATCTCGTATTCGTCCCGGCCCAGGATGTCCTTTAAGAATTCACGGTTCTGGGCCTCATCGTCAACGATAAGGATCCGGTATTTATCCATGCGCGTTTGGCCTCATGCAGGTGCGAATAGCATACAAAGAGGGGAGCGTCAATATATAGACGCTCCCTCCATAACAAACCGGTTACCAGGCCCTATTCATTGACCCGATCGCGCATGTCCTTGCCGGTCTTGAAGAAGGGGAGTTTCTTGGCCTTGACCTTGATCTTTTCGCCGCTCTTGGGATTTCTTCCGGTGTAGGGTTTGTAGGAACGCAGCATGAAGCTCCCGAAACCCCTGATCTCCACCCGTCTGTTCTCCTTCATGGCCTTGGTGATGGAACCCAGGATGGTGTTGACGACCGATTCCGCCTTCTTGGGGTGCAGGGCTAAGCGCATGGACAGTTCTTCGATCAATTGTGACTTATTCATCTACTGCCTCCTGGTCTAAGGAATTACATTAAAATATAAGCACCTACGCATACAAGTCAAGTAACTTTCGGTTTTTTTAACATCTTATCCAGCAATTTCCTTTCAGAAGCGCTTAATTCCCGGATTTGTCCGGGGCGCAAATCCTTGAGCCTGACCGGCCCGACCGCCACCCGCTTGAGCGATGCGACCGTTAATCCGACACTGGCGGCCATGCGTTTGATCTGATTCTTGAGGCCCTGCTTGAGGACGATCCTCACCCAGGTCCCCCCGGTATCGTCCCTGATACGCTCGACCTCGGCCGGCCGCGTCTTGCGCCCGTCCAGGACCACCCCGTGCGCCATCTGTTCCAGCGCCTCCCGGCTCGCCACGGGCGTGAGCCTGACGATGTACTCCTTGGGCACACCGTAAGAGGGGTGATGGATGGCATTGGCCATATCTCCGTCATTGGTGAGGATGAGGAGCCCCTCGGCATCGAAATCGAGCCGACCCGCCGGGAAAACCCCCTGGTACTTCTTCGGGATGAGGGCACGGATACAGGGACGGCCCTCGGGATCGGACAGGGTGGTAACGACGAATCTCGGTTTATTGAGCGCCAGATACCATTTGCGGCCCGTCCGCACGGCCAGTCCGTCGATGCACACGCGGTCCACCTCCGGGTCGAGGGTGTCCCCTAAGACGGCCCGGCGGCCGTTGATGGTGACGCGTCCGCTCTCAATGGCCGCGTCCGCCGCGCGCCGCGACAGGCTGCCCGATTGCGAGATGTACCGGTTGATGCGCATCAGCAGGGTATATATAACCAAATCTCCGTGGATCCAAGCACGAAAAGCGGGGCGCGCCACCATGCCCCCGGCCGCTTAACCCGGCGCGGGGAAAATGCCGATAGGGTGCAGGAGCAGACGGTATACGCCAAAGCGATATGCGCCCGGCGCCTGGTCCCCGGGAAAGGATGGCTGACATGCAGGCACATACGAAAAGACTGTTCGTAAAGCCGCTTCTGTATCAGGAACTGGTGGTCAGCGCGGTCCTCTTGCCACTGATCCTGGTGGTCATGACCCAGAACATCGTGGGCCTGGAAAAATACAAGACGCTCCTGGACGCCTTGAACGCCTTTGTCATTCTGACCGGCATCAGTCTGAGGATCGCGGTCAAATACCTCTGCGTCAGACCGGCCATCCGCATCATGGGGCAGGAGCGATGCGAACCGCAGGAGGCCCGCCATGCCCTGCGGCTGACCTCCATTCAACCCATGGCCGAATCCATCGCCATAGCCATGAGCTGGTCGGTCTTTGCCTTTTTCCTCTCAATCCTCGTCCCCTACGTCATGGGCTATTCCCAACTCCCCGACCTGATCTTCTCGACCATCACCTGCTGCATGATTGCGCTCCTGGTCATGCCGTTCTACTACCTCTTTGTCGAGAACAGCCTGGTGCCCTTTTACCGTCGCATCAGCGAGACGGGCCTCGTCGACATGGAGTCGCGCATCTTCCGCCTGAGCCTGGGCCGCAAGGTCCTCTTCACCATCTTCTTCACGGCCATACCGCCCATCGGCATGATCAGCGGCCTGATCTACTACGCCGTTGCCATGCACTTGGATATCGCCACGCTGAAAGGCGCCTTCGGCCTGATCATGGTCATGATCGTAATCATGACGGGCATCAACAGCTATTTGCTGATCAAGAATCTCTCCGTCTCCCTTGGGCGCATGTCCGGGATGCTCAAGGACATGGCCAAGGGCCAGGGCGATCTCACCAAGCGTTTGGAGATCACAGGCTTGAACGAGGTCGGCGAACTGGCCTACTGGTTCAACGCCTTCATGCACGACCTGGAGGAACTGGTGGCCAATGTCCGCTCCATATCGCTCGGACTCCATCAGATCATCGAGGAGGTCAGCGCGGGATCCCAGGGGCTCTCACAGGCCACCCAGGAACAGGCCGCCTCCCTGGAGCAGGTCTCGGCCTCCGTCGAGGAGATAAACGCCACCATCAGGCACAACGCCGATCTCATCCACGAGGGGCAGGACGCCTCGCATACCGTCACCACGATCATAGAGCAGAACAAGTCCGGGTTCGACCAGCTCGCCAAGGCCATTGCCGGGATCACCCAGGACTCCCGGAAGATTGGAGACATCGTGCAGACCGTCAACGAGGTGGCCTTCCATACCAACCTGCTGGCCTTGAACGCCGCGGTCGAGGCCGCCCGCGCTGGGGAGCACGGCAAGGGGTTCGCCGTGGTAGCCGCGGAGGTGCGCGCCCTGGCGCAGCGCTCGGCCCAGGCCGCGGGCGAGATCCGCTCCTTGATCGAGGGCACGGTCGACAAGATCCAGCAGGGCGACGCCATGATGTCCAAGACCTCGGTCTCGCTGGAGGAGATGCTCTCACGCCTGGAGGTCCTCTTCCAGATGATGGATGTCATCGGCACCTCCAGCACGGAACAGATCCAGGGCATCGAAGAGCTCAACCGCGCCATCGTCCAGATCGACGGCTCCACCCAGAGCAACGCATCAACGGTCGAGGAACTGGCCAGCGTCATGGATAACCTCAAGGCCGAGGCCGAACATCTGGCCGAGAACGTGCGCAAGTTCAAGGTGCGCGACAGCTAGAAAAAAGGAGGGTCGCCGCGCCTGCGACGCGGCGACCCTCCTTCCGGTGACTGGTGGGCCATCTAGGGCTCGAACCTAGGACCTACGGATTAAGAGTCCGGTGCTCTACCAGTTGAGCTAATGGCCCATATCCTTGTATCTGATCCCCTGTATCCTTTATCCCTATACTACACTTCTATCAAAACTTCCATACCCTGGTGCATGGTACGCCCGGGGCGACTCGAACGCCCGACCTACGGATTCGAAGTCCGACGCTCTATCCAACTGAGCTACGGGCGCACGGCCGTAAAACCTGGGGTGAGTGATGGGGTTCGAACCCACGGCCACAGGAGCCACAATCCTGTGCTCTGCCAGCTGAGCTACACTCACCATATCCGTTGGCACGCCTGAGAGGATTCGAACCTCTGACCTACGGATTAGAAGTCCGTTGCTCTATCCAACTGAGCTACAGGCGCACACCCTTTGCCTTGTCCTGGTCGGGGCGAGAGGATTTGAACCTCCGACCCCCTGCTCCCAAGGCAGGTGCGCTAGCCAGCCTGCGCCACGCCCCGTGTCCGTGCTCTATAGCAGAGGGTTTCCGGCATGGCAAGCCTTTTTTTCAGGGGCCGAATTGCCTGCAACCAATCGTTTTTAAAGACGTTATACGACTTCTAACCTCGACCGAGCTTGTCCAGGATGCCCTGTTCCACACCCTCCATCTCTAAGGCGCGCCCTGCGTTTTCACCCTCATGGTCGAACCCGCACAGGTGGCAGATGCCGTGCACCAACAGCTGCATCAGACGCTCGTCGAACGTCATACCGGCCTGGCTTGCCTCGTCCTCGGCGCGCTCGACCGAGATGACGATATCGCCCAGGTGCGCGCCGTAACAACCTTCGCCTTCCTGCTGGGGAAAGGAGATCACGTTCGTGGCCCGGTCGCGCCCCAGGTACTGCTTGTTCAGGCGCCTGATGTAGCGGTCATCCACAAACACGATCGAGAGCTCGGCCTCGTCGCGGCCCAGTTCCACGAGCATGGCCTCGGCCCACCGGCGGACCAGCTCTTCGTCCAGCGCGATCTTTTCCTGCAAGTCCTGCACGTCGACAATGATCATTCCCCCCCCCGGTCATAGGCCTTGATGATCTCGGAGACAAGCCGGTGCCGCACGACATCGTCCTCGCTGAAGGTGATGAAGCTCAAGCCCTCGACGGACTTCAGGATGCGCGAGGCCTCAATGAGTCCGGACCTGGTCGTGTTCGGCAAGTCCACCTGGGTGACGTCGCCGGTGATGACGGCCTTGGAATTGAACCCCAGGCGCGTCAGGAACATCTTCATCTGCTCCGAGGTGGTGTTCTGCGCCTCGTCCAGGATGATGAAGGCGTCGTTCAGGGTCCGCCCGCGCATGAACGCCAAGGGCGCCACCTCGATGGCGTCGCGCTGCAGGAGCCGCATCACATGGTCGTGGTCCAGCATGTCGTAGAGCGCGTCGTACAGCGGCCTTAGATAGGGATTGACCTTCTGCTCCAGGTCGCCCGGCAAGAACCCCAGCCGCTCGCCCGCCTCGACCGCCGGCCGGGTCAGCACGATGCGCTCCACCTTTTTCTTGAGCAGGAACGAGATGGCCATGGCCATGGCCAGATAGGTCTTGCCCGTGCCGGCCGGGCCGATCCCGAAGACCACGTCCTTGTCGCGCATGGCGTCGATGTAGAGCTTCTGCTGCAGGCTCTTGGGCATGACCACCTTCTTGGTGGATGAGATGTAGATCGTGTCCATGAAGACGTCCTGCAGGTTGATGGTGCGGTCCTTGGCGAGCATGCGCACGGCGTACCAGACATCCGAGGGATAGAGCGGGAAGCCTTCCTTGAGGAGCTTGTACAGATCGGACAGGACATGCCGGGCCAGCTCTATATCGTAGTCCTCGCCCATGAGCTCAATGGTGTTGCCCTTGAGGGCGCAGCGCACGCCGATGTGCTCCTCCAGGATCTTCAGGTGCGAGCAACTGTCGCCCGCCAACTGCCGCAGGACATGCGTATCGGGAAATTCCATGCTTGCCATGTACGCTAAACGCGCCTCTTATATTTATTATAGTGCCTGACTATAGGATCTCTTGCTAAGAGCCTTATACCAAAAACGCCGCGCATACAAGCCTGCGTGCGGCGGTCAAGGGCAGTTTTTTAAGCCCTTGCGGATCGGCAAGGGTTGTATTATGAAGTGCCCATGTTTAAGGCCAAGATTCGTGACAGCTTCAGCGCCGCGCACTGCCTGCGCGGGTATCAGGGCGACTGCGAGCGTCTGCACGGGCACAACTACCGCGTCGAGGTCACGGTAGCGTCCGCCACCCTCGACGAGATCGGCATCGTCATGGATTTCCGCGAACTCAAGGCGTCCCTCAAGGAAATCCTCTTTGAGATGGACCACCACTACCTCAACGACCTGGCCGCCTTCGAGAACCGCAACCCATCGGCCGAACAGATCGCCCGGCATATCCATGCGCGCCTGAAAGGCATGCTGCCTTCCGGCATTGCCCTATCCGAAGTGGCGGTATGGGAGAATGAAAACTGCTGTGCCCTGTACAGCGAATAGGTGGACATCGTGAAAGACGTTCAGCGCCAGCGGCCGGACAATCCGCTCTATATCCAGAAGGTCGGCGTCAAAGGCATCGCCTACCCGATCGTGGTGCTCGACAAGAAGCGCGGCACCCAGCATACCGTGGCATCCATCAATTTGTACTGCGACCTGCCCATGGAGTTCAAGGGCACGCACATGAGCCGCTTCATCGAGGTGCTCAACGACTACCGCGAGGAGATCCATATCAAGAAGTTCGAACACATCCTGAACGAGATCCGCTCGGCCCTGGAAGCGGCCAGCGCCCACATGGAGATCGAATTCACCTACTTCATGGAGAAGCAGGCCCCGGTCACGGGCGCCGTCGGTTTGATGGGCTACCAGTGCTCGCTCTCCGGCATGGTGGGGGCCAAGCGCGAGTTCACGGTGGGCGTCAAGGTCCCGATCCAGACCCTGTGCCCCTGCTCCAAGGAGATCAGCGTGGCCAGCGCCCACAGCCAGCGCGGCATGGTCAGCGTCGTGGTGCGTTATGAGCGTTTCTTCTGGATCGAGGACCTGATCGAACTGGTCGAGGGCTGCGGTTCCAGTCCCGTCTACGCCATCCTGAAACGGCCGGACGAAAAATTCGTCACCGAACACGCCTACGCCCACCCCATGTTTGTGGAGGACGTGGTCAGACAGGCGGCCTCCGAGCTCGCCAAACATGACGAGTTCTCCTGGTTCTCGGTCGAGGCCGAGAACAACGAGAGCATCCACAACCACAACGCCTATGCCTATATCGAGGGCGGGGAATAATGGCCGATACCGTCCTGCCCCTGGGCAAGCTGCCCGTCGAGCTCCTGGAAACCCTGCTCAAAGGCATCGCCGCCCACGACCCTAACCTCCTCGTCGGACCCAAGGTCGGCGAGGACGCGGCCGTGGTCAGGGTGGGCGATTCCAGGCTCATCTTCAAGACCGACCCCATCACCTTCTTAAGCGAGGACCTGGCCTGGTATCTGGTCACGGTCAACGCCAATGACATCGCCTGCATGGGCGGCACCCCGCGCTACCTGCTGGTCACCGTGCTCCTGCCGCAGGGCACCACGGAAAAGGCAGTTGCAGACCTGTTCGGCGACCTGCAGAAGGCCAGCGCGGCCATGGACGTCACGTTGATCGGCGGGCACACCGAGATCACGTACGGGATCGATCGGCCGATCGCCATCGGGTTCATGATCGGCGGTCTGGATGGCCCTGTCATCGGCGCATCCGGGGCCAAACCCGGGGATGCGATCCTTTTGTCCAAGGCCATCCCGCTGGAGGCGACCTCTATCCTGGCGCGCCAGATGCCCGAACGACTGGGGCTCGAGCAAGACGTCCTGCGACAGGCGCGCGACCTCATCTTCACCCCCGGGATCAGCGTGGTCAAGGAGGCAAAAATCGCGGCGGCCATGGGAGCCACGGCCATGCATGACCCGACCGAGGGCGGGCTCGCCACCGGGTTGAGCGAACTGGCGCTGGCCTCAGGGTGTGGCGTGGAGGTGGAGGCCTCCAAGATCCCGGTCCTCCCCATCGCGGCCTCGCTCCTGCCCTCTCTGGGGATCGACCCCTTGGGCGCCATTGCCTCGGGGACGCTGATCGCCTGCTGTCCGCCTGAAAAGGCCGCGCCGATCCTCAAGGCCTGGCGGGACGCCGGCATCGGGGGAGAACTGATCGGCCGCATGACCTCGGGCGGCCTGCGCATGCTCAAGGACGGGGCCGCCATGCCCCTGCCCCGGTTTGAGCGCGATGAGCTGGCGCGCTTCATGGAAGAGAAGGCAGGCTGAAAAACCGCCCGCCTAAGAAAGCGGCCGCGGACTCCGGGCGGCTCGCCCGGCATAAGGACGCATGGAGATACGTGAACTCACCAGAGGAGAACTGGACGATCTGCTCGGGCTCTACCGGCATTTGCATACCAGCGATGATCCCCGGCCGCCCAGGGTGGAGGTGGAATCCCTCTGGAACGCCATCCATAAGAATCATGACCTGAGATATTTCGGGGTGTTCGTGCAGGGCAGGCTCGTATCCTCGTGCACCCTCGCGGTTGTCCCCAATCTGACACGCGGCTGCCGGCCGTACGGCGTGATCGAGAACGTGGTCACGCATGCCGAGTTCCGGCGCCAAGGCTACGGCATGGCCGTGCTCCGGCATGCCCTGGCCTGGGCCTGGAGAAAAAACTGCTACAAGGTCATGCTGCTGACCGGTCGCACGGACAAAGGGACATTGGCCTTCTACAAGAAGGCAGGCTTCGACCCGGAGGCCAAGCAGGCCTTCCTGGCAAAGCCGCCCGCATAAGGCTCTGCCGCCCCATTTTGTCCCTGCGTATCGGCGCTTGACCCTGCACGGTTTTACGGCTATAGCGAGCGCATGCCGATCGAAACCGCCGCAATCCATGACAAGGAGGTCATCCTGGTGGGCACGGCCCATGTCTCGCATACCAGCGTGGATGAGGTCAGGCACGCCATCGCGGAGCACAAGCCCGATGTCGTGGCCGTGGAGCTCTGCCAGGCCCGCTCCGATGTCCTGAACAACCCGGCCGTCTGGCAGGAGATGGACATCGTCAAGGTCGTGCGTGAAAAAAAGGCCTCGCTGCTCTTCGTCAATCTGCTCATGTCGTCGTTCCAGCGCCGCCTGGGCGCCAAGCTGGGCATCCGGCCGGGCGAGGAGATGCGCGCCGCCATCGAGGCCGCCCAGGCCGGCGGCATCCCCGTGGCTCTCATCGACCGTTCGATCCAGGTCACCCTGCAGCGCGCCTGGCAGGGACTCTCATTGACCGAGCGCCTGCGGCTGCTGTTCTCTTCCCTGGTCTCGATCTTCGCCGCCGAGGACTTGAGCGAGGAGGACGTCGAACAGCTCAAACAGCAGGACATGCTCTCCGCGGCCCTGGAAGAGGTCGCCAAGAAGACCCCGGTCATCAAGCAGGTGGTCCTGGACGAACGCGACATCTACATGGCGAAAAAGATATCCGACCTGGAAGGCAGGAAGGTCCTGGCCGTGGTCGGCATGGGGCATGTGCCGGGCATCGTGCCCCTTTTGGGCAAGGATGCCGATCTGGCGGCCCTGGAGTACGTCCAGCCCAAGAAGAAGAGCCTCTGGGGCTGGCTGTTCCCGGCCGTCATCGTGGCGTTCATCGCCCTGGGATTTTCCATGGGCAGCCCGCAGCAGGGCTATGCCATGGCCAAGTGGTGGATCATCTGCAATGCGGCCTTCGGCGCGCTTGGCGCGGTCATCGCCCTAAGCCATCCCATCACCATCCTGGTGGCCGCGGCGGTCTCGCCCTTGACCACCTTGCACCCGGCCCTGGCATCGGGCTGGTTCGCGGGATTGAGCGAGGCCTACCTCAAGAAACCGAAGGTCAAAGACTTCGAGAACATCGCGACCGATATCATGAGCGTACGGGGCTTCTGGCACAACACCATCACCCGCATCCTCATGGTGGTCGTGCTCACCAACCTCGGCAGCACGGCCGGGGCCTTGGTGGCCCTGCCCATCCTGACCAGGATCATGATCGCAGGCTAATCCAGCCGGTAAAAGTCCGCGCCCTGCCCCTCAATGCCCAGATAAACGGCATGATCGGCGAAGGCCGGCACCACGATCAGCTCCGGAGACATGCACGCGCGGTGCAGATGGCCGCAGATGACGGTATCCACGCCTTTGGCGCGGGCGATGCCGGGGGATATGGAGCCGTGCGGCGGCCTGATCACGGCCGATGATCTCACCAGATATTCGGCCAGGCCGCGCTTGAGCCCCGGCTTCACGCACCGGTCGAGCATGCGCAGAAGCGGCCACCCCAGGGCATGCAGGCACTTGAACCCGATATCGCCCCGCAGAAGCATGTGGCCGTGGGTCAGCAGGAAGCGCCGGCCATCCATCTCTATCCGGAGCTCTTCACCCTCGATCAGGCCGGGAAAGGGGGGCGAAAGCAGAAAGTCACGGTTGCCGCGCATGACATGGACGCCCGGATCGGTCAGGGCCGCGGCCACGTCCCGCACCTCGGCCTCCATCCCGGTATACCAGTATTCAAAGAGATCGCCCAGGATATAGATCTGTTCGGCGCGGGCCTTCAGCCTTTCCAGACAGGCGAGAAACCGACGCCGGTCACGAGCGTTCAATGGGCGCAGGTGGACATCCGCTAAGAAGGCGTACATGCGATCATTCAAACAGAAAAAGCTTGATCTATCAATGCCCAGCTTATATATAAAGACAACTTTGCCGAAACCTGCGGCAGCGTAGATATGCGACGCCGCATAAAGGCGCACCGGCCAAGGATTTGGTCAGGACGGAGGGGGTTGCAGGGCATGGATTGGAAAGAGCACGGGCAAGCATTACGAACGGCACTGCTCTTCATCATCCTGTATGCCGCCATCTTGGGCGGATCCTGGCTGTATCTGAAGAGCGACGACCTGCACGCCGAGATCGTGAAGCCCGCCCCGGTTCAGAAGGTACGCCATGCGGCCCCGGCCGCCAGGCAGGCCTCCGAGGAAAGCTCTTCCAGGCTCATCCGCAAAGAGTATACCGTGGACAAGGGCGACTCCTTCTTCGAGATCCTCAAGGAGAACGGCGTCTCCGGCGAAGAGGCCCTGGATATCATCCGCGCGGTGAGGCCCGTGTTCAATACCGCCAAGATTCATCCCGGCAACACCATTACCCTGGTCTTCTGCCCCGACAACGAAAGCCTGTGCGAATTGCAGTACGAGATCAGCGACCTCAAGAGGCTGGTCGTAAGCGTCAAGGGCGACAAGATCCGCGCGCGCCGCATGGATGTGGAGCAGGAAGAGCATGTCGTGGCCGAGGATGACGCCCAGCCGCCCGAAGGCAAGGACCAGACGGCGGCCGTACCCGCCGCCCCGCGCGCGCCGGCTGAAGAAAGGCTGGCGCATGGCTTGCGCCAGGTCGAGGTGAAGATCAAGAAAGGACAGAACCTGTTCGATATCCTGCGCAACCGCGGGGTCAGCGCCGCCGAGATCGACGCCTTCGCCAAGGCCACCAGAAAGGTGTACAACCCGCGGGGCATCCGCCCCGGCAATACCATAACCGCCTGGTTCACGCTGGAAGCGCCGACCCACGTCAAGCGGCTCACCTATGAGATCGACGACCGCTCCTACCTGGATGTCCGCTCCGAAGGCGACTCAGCCTTCAAGGCCCGCATCCGCACGCTGGAGCTCGATACCGTCATCGAACACGGCAGCGGCACCATCACCAACAGCCTCTATGAATCGGCGCGCGCCGAAGGGATCAACCACGAGGTCGTGATGGAACTCGTGGACATCTACGCCTGGAACATCAATTTCTTCAACGACATCCAGCCGGGTGACACCTACAGCGTGCTCTACGAAAAGTACTACGTCAAGGACCGCTTCAAGGGTTTCGGAAGGGTCCTGGCCGCCAATTTCGTCAACCAGGGCGAGAGTCATGTCGCCATCTACTACGAGAACGAGCGCCGGGGCATCCGGGGCTACTATGATGAGAACGGCAAACCCTTGAAGAAGATGTTCCTCAAGGCCCCGCTCAACTACCGCCGCATTTCCTCAGGCTTCACTCACAGCCGCAAACATCCGATCTTCAACGTCAACCGGCCGCATCTGGGCGTGGACTACGCCGCGCCGACCGGCACGCCGGTCTGCGCGCTCGGTGCGGGAAAGGTGGCCTTCCGCGGCTGGATCAGAGGCTACGGCAACACCATCCGCGTCAAGCACCCGGAGGGCTATGTCAGCCACTACGCGCATCTCTCGCGCTTTTCCAAAGGCCTGGCCGTGGGAAAAAAGGTCGATCAGGGCGACGTGATCGGCTATGTCGGTTCGACCGGCTATTCCACCGGGCCGCACCTGGACTTCCGCGTCAGCCGTCACGGCACGTTCGTCAACCCGCTGGCATTGAAATCAGTCAACGGCCCGGCCCTGCACGGCAAGGCCCTGGCCGAGTTCAAGCGCATGTCCGCCCAGCGCATGGCCATGCTCTCGGAACCGAGTATGAGGGTGGCTCTCGACCATCTGGACAGGCCGGAGCAGGCGGGTCCCAAGATCGCCGCAGGGAGGTAAGATATGAGTCCGTATGCCGTTATCACCATCGTCGTCATCATCCTGCTTTTTCTCTTCGCCTCCATCAAGATCCTCAACGAGTATGAGCGCGCCGTGGTCTTCCGCCTGGGCCGCGTGATGTCCGCGCCCAAGGGGCCCGGCATCATCATCATCATCCCGGTCATCGACCGCTTCGTGCGCATCAGCCTTCGCACCATCGTGCAGGACGTCCCCAAGCAGGACGTGATCACGCGCGACAACGTCACGGTCAAGGTCAATGCCGTCGTCTATTTCCGCGTCATCGAACCGCTGAAGAGCGTGATCGAGGTCGAAAACTATCTCTACGCCACCAGCCAGCTGAGCCAGACCACCCTGCGCTCGGTCTGCGGCCAGGCCGAGCTGGACGAGCTGCTGGCCAAGCGCGAAGAGGTCAGCTCGCATATCCAGGACATCCTGGACCGCCAGACCGAACCGTGGGGCATCAAGGTCAGCGCCGTGGAGCTCAAGCACATCGACCTGCCCGAGGAGATGCAGCGCGCCATGGCCAAACAGGCCGAGGCCGAACGCGAACGCCGCGCCAAGGTCATCCATGCCGAGGGCGAGTCCCAGGCCGCCCAGATGCTCTTCGAGGCCGCCCAGGTCCTTTCCAAGGACCCGGCCGCCCTGCAGCTGCGCTTCCTCCAGACCATCCGCGAAATATCGGCCGAGAAGTCCACCAACACCATCATCCCTCTGCCGATCGATATCATCTCGCCGTTTTTGAAAAAGTAAGCCTGGCATGAGAAGCTCGGACGAGCTGATCATCACCAGCAGGCACAACCCTCATTTCAAGGCTCTCGCCCGGGCACGACAGGACAAGGACCTGCTGGCCCTGGAGGGCCGCCGGCTGGTCGAAGAGGCGCTCTCACGCGGGTTCACCCCGCACCTGTGCGCCGTGACGCCTGAATACCTCGCGCTCAACGGGCCGCCGGCCGCACCGTATCAGGTGCTGAGCGAGGACCTCCTGGCCAACCTGAGCGACACCCGCACGCCGCAGGGGATCATGCTCTTCGTGAACCGCCCCTATGCCGCGCTCTCGGAGGCCGCCCGCCATGACAGACTGATCATCTTGGACGGCGTGCAGGACCCCGGCAATGTCGGCACCATCGTGCGCACCGCCGAGGCCTTCGGGTTCGGCGGCCTCATCATCACGCCGGGTACGGCCTCGCCGTATTCGGACAAGGCCGTACGCGCATCCATGGGCTCGTTCCTGGGCGTCGCGATCGCAAAGGCCGATTATGCGGGGCTTTCCACCCTTGACCACCGGCTCATCGGCCTGGCCGCGCAGGCCCCCACCCCGCTGAGGAGCGGCCTTTTCACCGGCCGCTACGCCATCTGCCTCGGCCAGGAAGGCCGGGGCCTGAGCCCCTCGCTGCTGGCGCAAACGAAGACCTTGGTCTCCATCGCCATGCCGGGCCCCACGGAATCGCTCAATGTGGCCGTGGCAGCCGGCATCGTCATGGCCTGCGCCGCCGGTGCAGTCTGCTGAACGGAAACGGAAACACCCCCCTGTAATCCTGGCTTCAAGAAAGACCGATATACACCCTCAGACACCCACAACCGCAAGAGAGAAGGAACGGAAAAGAACCATGCTGCAGCCAGAACGATATTCGCAAGCGGAGATCCGGAAGATCCAGCGTGCCTGCTGCCGCGTCTTCATGAGCGAGAAGGCCATGCGATCGGTGGTGGTCTCCGAGAACCAGCGCAAGGTCCTGCGCTACCCATTTCTGGAACAGCTTACCTATGAGGAGGTCAAGCGGGCCTACCGGTCGAACGTCATGGCCTACCACCCGGACCGCCATCAGGACAAGCGTCCCGAGGATATCGACTTCTTCGCCCGTCATCTCGAAGGTCTCAATGATTCCTATGAACTGCTGACTACGGTTTTCAAGGGGAAAAGGCCGGAGGAGACCGCTACCCATCAAGGCCGAAGCCGTATCATCGCGGTCGGGGGAGCCAAGGGCGGGATCGGCAAGAGCATCTTCGCGGCCAACCTCGGCATGCAACTCAGCTCGCTGGGGTTCAGGACCGCCGTGGTAGACCTGGATCTGGGCGGGTCGAACATCCACATCTATCTCGGCCTCAACCAGATCCCGGAAACGACACTCAACGACTTCATGAATCGCAGGATCGCATCCTTAGCCGGGGCCGTCGTCCGTCCGGCGCACGGCCCCATGCTTATCGCCGGGAACAATGGCGAGCTCGGGGCGGCCAATATCCCCTTTCAGACCAAGATGCGCCTGATCGATAACATCGCCAAACTCGACGCCGATTATGTGATCCTCGACCTCGGCGGCAGCACGGATTTCAACACCCTGGATTTTTTCCTTGCCGCGGACCTCGGGATCGTCCTAACCACGCTCGACCAGCCGGCCTACCTGGAGGCCTACGCCTTCATCAAGACCGCCCTGCAGCGCAAGCTCAACCGACTCTTCGGCGCCGATTCCCCCTTCCCGGCCCGCAGCAATGCAGTGCTCAAACAGATCGTACAGGACGGAACCCGCCCGCCCGACAATGACCATCCCCGTACCATCCAGGACCTGCTCGCGGCGGTGGCGCATGAGGACCCGGTCAGCCTGCCGCTCATCACGGACGAGATCCTGAACTTCTCGCCCTGCCTGGTGATCAATCGCTGCTTTGACCGCCAGGCCGCCCTCAAAGTGGCCGCGACCCTGCGCTCCGTGGCCTGCCAGCGCCTGTCCATCGATATCAACCATGTCGGCACCATCTCCAAGCACCCCTTTATCGAGCACAGCACCTCGTATCTCCACCATCCCCTTGTCTTGCGGCCGGGCGCAGAGCGATTCAACGACGAGATGAGATCCATCGCCGGCACGCTGGGTCTGATACGCTAGCAACCCATGGACATGAATATCGATGGAGAGGGGATGAAGCCTCAGCGCATTCTTGTCTTCCAGCAGGAAGGAAGCGCAGAGAGTAAGATCCGAGGGATCCGTCAATACGGCGGGGAACGTTTCATCATCGAGACGTACGATATCGACGCCCCGCTGCCCTCCTTCATCGAGGACGGCTGCGCGTATCTCCCGGACACCCTTGCCGCTGATCTCGTCCTTGATTATCTGAGACGGCTCGATCTTTCCCATGACCTGTGGTCTTTCTGCGAGAGGAACGCGGTGCCGGTGGTTGCGTCAAGCAAGAAGGGTGCCGGCGCCTGGGCTGTCACACCGCGGACCTGCTGCGCCTTGCCCAAGATGGAAAAGCTGGGTGCCTACGGCAGGCTCTTCGGCGCCCCGGAGCTGGAGGTCACCGTGACAGACGGCAGGATTGCCGGGATCTCCGTGCGGCGCGGCGCTCCCTGCGGGGCGACCTGGGATGCGGCGAGGCGGGTGATCGGGGTGAGGGTCGAGGAGGCGCCCGCCGCCATCGGCCTCACGGTGCAGTACCATTGCACCGCCGATCCATCCGGGTGGGACGTGATGCACGGCAGAAGCGCGGTGCATATCGCGGCCGAGCTCCACTCCTCCGCGCTGAAAAAGGCCATCGATCAGGCATCGTGACAGGGGGGCGGGGTATGTCAAGATCGAGAGCCAAGCATCTGGACACGGTTTTTTACGAGAAGGACAAGACCAACCATCCCGGACGGTTCGTCCGGCGCAGATTCAGGGACCCCCTGCATTTTCTGCACAACCTGATCGATCTGCTCAAGTACACGCCCGATCTGATCCGCGTCTACCTTTTGAGGGCCATATCGCCCCGCTTGCGCGAGAAGCTCATGTTGACGGTAGCGATGACGAACGATTGCCCGTCCTGAACCTGCGCCCATCAGCGATTCGGTCGAATCGCGGGTTTGAACGACAACGAGATGCAGCTCTTAGGCCCCCTTAGAAAGGACGACTTCGACGAACGGGAGTGGGCGGCGTTGCAGTGGGCCCGCACCATTGTCCTCTTTGAAGGGGCCTTCCCAGACCCGCGCGTGGACGCGGAGTTCCGTAGCAGCTATGCCTTCGGCGAGCGGAAGGCCATCTTCGCCACCGTCAAGCTGATGCTCTTCTTCAACATGCTCGCCAACAGCATGAACAGCCAAGGTCAACCCCGCTGAAGAATACCCGTCGGTCCAGTGAGGGCGTGCACAGCCTGAGCCCTTTGAGGTCGGTCGCGGTCGTCTTTCAGGCCCCTAAAGCCATCTGGCAGAGGTCCGGCATGAGGATGGGCGTCATGCCGATGGCGCGCACGCTCTCCTGCAGGGTGAAGAGGCACATCGGGCAGTTGTAGACGCAATGGGTCGCGCCGCTTGACTGCAGGTCCTCCAGGATCCTCCGGCGGGTATCCCTGGCCAGCTCGGTGCGCTGCTGGGCATCGAGGCTGAGCCCGCAGCACAGGGCATTCTGGTCCTCGTACCTTCTCTTAACCCGCTCCACCCCGATCAGCGCGAAGATCTCGTCCACCAGGGCATGGGTCTCAGGTATGAGGCGGTTCGAGCAGTTGCGGTGGTAGGCGGCCGTGATATTCAGGGGCCTGATCCTGTCTTTCATCTGGGCCAGGCGGCCGAGGATGTAGTCGTAGAGGTGGACCGGCTTGAAGGGAACCTCGATACCGTAGGCCCTGGCAAAGACGGTAAAGGTGGCGTAGCATTCGTCATGGTAACAGACCAGTTCGTTGATATGATTTGGCTCCAGGCAGAACTTGCGGATGTTGTCGATGATGAGGGGGAGCCGTTGCTTGGTGATGGATACCTTCCCGAAGTGCAGATAGATGAGGTTGCAGAAGACGTCCGTGCCCCAGAACAGGGAAGCGTTCTCGAAAAGCGGGCCGCGGATGGATTCCTTGAGCATGGGAAAGGTGCACAGATCGATGAGGGGGGCATGCATCTCGCGGTATTGGATCTTTTCCCTCGGGGCGAGCGAGGTAATCTGATGCTCCTCGATCTGGGGCGGGACCGGGTGAATCCCGTGCCTCTCCTGGAGCTCCACGATGCGGTAGAACGGGTGGCCGCCGTAGGGGCAGTACTCCTCGCATGCATAGCAGGTGACGCAGTCCTCGAGCACCTGGGATTTTCCGCCCTGGACAAGCACATCCCGTTCGCTTAAGGCGCGCGAAAGGTCGAACCCCAGGTATTGACACCTCATAAGGCAGTCAACGGTCTCGCAGCGCGTGCACAGCGATGGATCGAACCTTAGTTCCAACATGATCTCCTCCTTTCATAAGAAACTCACGCAGGCAATCACGCCTGTCACATCAAATCCCGGCTGGGTTCATAATATCCTCTAGCGAGGAGATGTCAATGAATACGGCATCGCCATGCCGCGGCGCCGGCAAACTGCCTCTTGGGATGAGACCTGCGTGCCTGGACAGAGACGATGAGCCCCCGTGCGGATCAAGGGGGCTCATGGGAAATCGAATGTCTGACGGTGTGGGGTGTTACTTGGCTGCGGCAGGGGCCTGAGCCGGGGCTGAGGGTGCCGCCGGCGCCGGTGCGGCTTGCTGTTTCACCGGGGCCTTGCCAGCGGGTGCGGCCGGGGTGGTCTGAGTGGTCTGGGCCTTGGTCTCCATAACGCTCCGGTTGGGGCGATCGAAGGTGACATAGCCCAAGGTGAGCGAGGTGAGCATGAAGATCACCACCATGACGCGCGTGGCCTTGTTGAGGAAGTCGGCCGGACCGGCGCTGCCGAACAGGGCCTGCGAACCGGCGCCGCCGAAGACGGCCCCGATATCCGAGCCTTTGCCGGACTGCAGCAGGATGGCGACCACCAACAGGAGCGATACCAGGATGTGAAGCGTAAGCACTATACCATGCAGCATAATCGTTATCCTTTGAATTTTACTATTCTCTCGAATGAGGCGGCCTCGAGACTGGCGCCGCCTACCAGGGCGCCGTCCACATCGGGCTTGGCCATCAGCTCGTCGATGTTGTCGGGTTTGACGCTGCCGCCGTAGAGGATCGGGGTGTTATTGGCGATGGACTCGCCGAACAGGTCGGCGATGATACCGCGGATATGGGCGTGCACCTCCTGGGCGATCTCGGGCGTGGCGGTGCGGCCCGTGCCGATGGCCCAGACCGGCTCGTAGGCGATGATCACGCCGGCGGCCTGTTCCTGGCTCAGGCCCTTGAGCCCTAACCGCACCTGGGTGTCGATCACGGACATGGTATGGCCGGCCTCGCGCTGTTCAAGGGTTTCGCCCACGCACACGATGGGTATGAGCGCGCTCTTCAGGGCCGCCAGGACGCGCTTGTTCACGGTGGTGTCGGTATCGCCGAAATACTGGCGCCGTTCCGAGTGGCCGACGATCACGAAGGTGATGCCCAGGGACTTGAGCATGGGCGCGCTCACCTCGCCCGTAAAGGCGCCCTGGTCTTCCCAGTAGACGTTCTGCGCCCCCACCTTGATCGCCGTGCCCTTGAAGGCCTGGGCCAGTCGCTCAAGGTAAATGAAGGGCGGACAGATAACGACGGCGCGTCCGGTCACGCCTTCGACGGCCCCGGCGAACGCGGCCGCGAACGCATCGACATCCGCGAGCGTCTTGTACATCTTCCAGTTGCCGGCGATCAGCGCCCTGCGCATAAAACCCTCGATCCCCTTATTTGTCGAGCACGGCCACGCCGGGCAGGACCTTACCCTCCAGCATCTCCAGGAAGGCGCCGCCGGCGGTGGAGACAAAGCTCACCTTGTCATACACCCCGCTCTTGTGGAGTGCGGCATCTGTATCACCGCCGCCCACAATGGTCAAGCCCTTTGATGAGGCGATGGCCTTGGCGACGGTCATGGTGCCCGACGCAAAGGCCGGGATCTCGAACATGCCCATGGGGCCGTTCCAGATGATGGTTGCGCAGTCGGCCAAGGCCTCGGCGAAGAGGGCCTCGCTGGCCGGGCCGATATCCAGACCCATGAGGTCCTGTTTGAGCTCCTGGATGGTCACGATCGAGCTCGGCGCGCCGTCCTTGGGCTCCGCGGCGCACACGCAGTCCACCGGCAGATACAGCTTCACGCCCTTGGCCTTGGCCTTTTCCATGACCGTGCGGGCCGTGTCGATCAGATCTTCCTCGACCAGGGACTTGCCGATCTCCTGGCCCAGGGCCTTGATAAAGGTAAAGGCCATGCCGCCGCCGATGATCAGCTTGTCGACCTTGTCCAGGAGGTTCTCCAGGATCTCGAGTTTGCCCGAAACCTTGGCGCCGCCGACCACGGCCGCCATGGGCCGCTTGGGGTCCTTCAGCGCCTTCTCTATGTTCAGGACCTCCTCGAGCATCAGAAACCCGGCCGCCGTTTCACTGATGAACGCGCACACGCCGTGCGTGGAGGCATGCGCGCGGTGGGCCGTGGCAAAGGCGTCGTTCACGTAGCAGTCCGCCAGGACGGCCAGCTCCTTGGCAAAGGCCGGATCGTTCTTCTCCTCCTCGCTATGGAAGCGCAGGTTTTCCAGCATCAATACCTCGCCGGGCTTGAGTTCCGCCACCATGGCCTGCACATCGCTGCCGATGCAGTCCGGCGCCATATTGACGCTGATGCCCAACAGTTCGGAGAGCCGACGCGCGATCGGCATCAGGCTCTGCGCCTTCACCACCTTGCCCTTGGGTCGGCCCAGGTGCGACATGAGAATGACCTTGGCCTTGGCGTCCACGGCATGCTTGATCGTGGGGATCGCGGCCCGGATGCGCGAATCGTCGGTGATATTCAAGGCCTCATCCAGGGGGACGTTGAAATCCACCCGGATCAGAACCCTCTTGCCCGCCATGTTCAAATCCTTTATGGACTTGATCGCCATTGCATTACCTCCTTACCAGGGATAGAACGTGGAGTGATCACGTACTTTTTATGGGACAGACCGTGGGGTGTTCCTTTTTCCGGTAGACGCCACTTCTGTAAAGTGCCTGTCCCCTTTGCTAATGCATAGTAAATTGTATATAATCACTTATTACCGCTGTCAATGGATTTTCAGGACGGCACGAGACACGAAAGGTTGGCCATGGCGCTATTGGAACACGTGGGGGCCCGCTTCGGGGCCCTGGTACACCACCTCGTTCAAGGCAACACCAGAAAGGCCAGGCGCCTGGCCGATAAGGCGCGGCGCGGCCAGGACCGGCCGGACCCCGGCATACTATCGCAGAACCTGATCGAATCACTGGCCCAGGAGCAGGCCCTCAAGAACGGCGGCGTCAACCTGCCCAGCATCTTTCCGGGCCTCGGCACCCTCGTTTCGTTCCTGCTGGCCGGCGCGGAGAACTTCCTGATCCTCGATCAGAGCGTCACCGTCATACTCACCCTCTGGCACCTGCACGGGAGGGATGATGACCGCGAACAGCAGGAGGCCTTCGTGATCCGGGTCCTCGGCGAGGCCTATGAACTCATCGACGAGTCAGGCGAAGCCAACGCCCAGGACATCACCCGGCGCTACATGACCAGGGAGCTGCCCCAGCGCTACCTCAACGTGGGATTCAACCGCGTCCTGAACAGGCTCTTTCCGCCGCGCAGCCGCTTGCGGCTCGTACCGGTCCTGGGGGTGTTCGTCTCGGCCTTTGACGGATATCGGACCGTTGTCAGCGCCGGCCGGATCGCCCTGAACCATCTCCAGAAAAAACACGATCAGGCCGCGGGACGCGCCAGATAGATGGCCTCCTGCGGGCAGGCCTCGGCGCACAGGTTGCAGCCCACGCACGCCTTTTCCTCCTTCAGGAACGCGCTTGAGGTCAGATCGCGCGGGAAATCCACCGGCATCGAGATCTCAAGGCATTGAAACGGGCAGGTATCCACGCAGATGCCGCACGAGGAGCAGATCGAGCGGATCACCACCGGCTTGGGCCATTCGGACCTCTTCATCCGCTGGCCGGGTTGGCCCTGGGCGTTCAGCACGGCCCCATCGTTCGGACAGATGCGCGCGCACACCCCGCAGGACAGGCATCTGCCGCCGTCGATGACATGCCACTGTTTCTTTTCTCCGGAAATGGCGCCCACCGGGCACACCTTGACGCAGGCGCCGCACCCCTTGCACATCTCAGTAATGCGGTATGGCATAGAAAAGACCCCTCCACCTCAGGGAATTTATTGCAGAAGCTACAACTTGTACACGCCCTTGTCCCAGATCTTCACCCAGTTGCGCTTGAGCACCTCCGTGGCCTTCTTGAGATGGTCCACCTCGAGGATCATGACCGGGTTGGAGGCCCGGCCGATATAGGGATACAGGGTGATGACATTGATGCCGGCGTCCTTCAACGGGCGCAGCACGGCGTTCATGCCGCCGGGATGGTCGGGCATCTCGACCGCCAGCACATCGGCCTCCTCGAACTCGATCTCCTTGGCCGATAATGCGTCCTTGGCCTTCTTGGGGTCATCAACCACCACACACACATCGCTGATCTCGGTCGACTCCTGGCTGACGGAGATGGCCCGGATATTGACCCCCTGCTCTCCCAGGACATTGCTCAGGTGCGAGAGCTTGCCGGAGATGTTCTGGGTCTTGAATCGCAGCTGTTTGATGCTCATGCCCTACCTCCCCTTCTGGGAAAAATAGTCGATACCCGCCTTGAGCGCCTCGATGTTGGCGGATCTGAAGCGGTCTTTGCCCTTGCCCAGGATCGCGGCCATATGATCCATGATCGTGGCCGGCTTGACCAGGCGGGTCCTTCCGACGAAGGCCCCCAGCATGACCATGTTGGCGTAGCGGATACCCACGCCCGCCTGCGCGATGTCGTTGACCGGGATCTCCAGGACCTCGATATCGCCCCGCACCGGCCGGTCGGTGACCATGTTGCTGTTGATGAACACCTCGCCGCCCGAAACGGTCTGGTTCTGGAGACGCAACAAGGACTGGTTGTCCATGATCACCAGGTAGTCCGGTGAGGAGGCCACGGGCGAGGCGATCTCCTCGTCCGAGATGGCGACCGTGCAGGAGGTGATGCCGCCGCGCATCTCGGCGCCGTAGGACGGCAGGTAGGTCACGTAATGGCCTTCCTCCATGGCGGCCCAGGCAATGCATATGCCCGAGAAGAGGATGCCCTGCCCGCCGATCCCGCTCATCATGATTTTCTGCAGCATGACTGTTCTTACGCCTTTTCTTTGGTGATGTCCTTCAAGACGCCGGGAACGAACTCCTTTTCCATGACGTCTTCAAGGTATTTGAACGACTCCACCGCGCTGAGCTTCCAGTTCGTGGGACAGGGCGAGAGCACCTCTATCAGGGCATAGCCCAGGCCCTGGCGCTGGATCTCGAAGCCCTTGCGGATGGCCTTCTTGGTGGCGTTCACCTTGGCCGGCGTGGCGAGCGATGTGCGCACGACATAGGCCGCGCCCGGCAGGTTGGCGATCAGGTCCGTGATCTTCAAGGGATAGCCCTCCACCTTGGCGCGCCGGCCGTAGGGCGAGGTGGAGGTCTTCTGGCCCAGCATGGTGGTAGGCGCCATCTGGCCGCCGGTCATGCCGTAGACGGCGTTGTTGACGAAGATGCTCGTGATCAGCTCGCCGCGGTTGGCGGCATGCAGCGTCTCGGCCGTGCCGATGGCGGATATGTCGCCGTCGCCCTGGTAGGTGAACACCAGGCTCTCGGGCCGGGCGCGCTTGACGCCCGTGGCAAGGGCACAGCCCCGGCCGTGGGCAGACTCGACCATGTCCACATCGAAGTAATTATACGCCAGCACGGCGCAGCCGGCCGGCGGTATGCCGATCGTAATCCCGCGGATATCCATCTCGTCGATGACCTCGGCCACCAGCCGGTGCAGGATGGAGTGGCCGCACCCCGGGCAGTAGTGGAACGGGTTGGCTTTCAGGCACGCGGGTCTACCGAATATCTTCTTCACCTACAGCTCCTTCTGCAGCCAGTGCCGCTCGATGATGCGCTGGATCTCCTGCGGGGCCGGCACGACGCCGCCCGGCCGGCCGTAGAACTCGCACTCCACGCTGCCGCCCACGGCCAGCCTGACGTCGTCGATCATCTGGCCGGTGCTCATCTCGAACACCAGGAACAGCTTGGCCTTCTTGGCGATCGCCTGCACGGCATCGTCCGGGAACGGCCAGAGCGTGATCGGGCGCAGGAGCCCGACATTCAGACCCTCGGCCCGGGCGCGCTTCACGGCGCCCTTGGCGATGCGGGCCGCCGTGCCGTAGGCCACCACGACCATTGTGGCGTCGTCGGTCATGAACTCTTCGTGGCGCGGCAGGGTCTGGCGCATGAGGTCGTACTTGCGCTTGAGCTTCCAGTTGTGCTCCTCCTCCTCCGGCGGGTGCAAGATGAGCGAGCGCAGGATCCGCGAGGGGCGCCCCTGGGCGCCGTCCAGGATATAATCCTTGGGCGGCAGGTCGGCCGGCGGCGGGGTATGCATGACGATGGGCTCCATCATCTGGCCCATCATACCGTCGCCCACGATCATGACCGGCGTGCGGTAGATGTCGGCGATATCGAAAGACTCCATGGTGATGTCGTAGAGTTCCTGGATGGAGGCCGGGGCGAAAACCGGCATGCGGTAATCGCCGTGCCCGCCGCCACGCGTGGCCTGGTAGTAGTCGCCCTGGCTGGGGGCGATGTTGCCCAGTCCGGGTCCGCCGCGTACGATATTGACGATCACAGCCGGCAGCTCCTGGGCCGCCAGGAAGGAAAGCCCTTCCTGCTTCAGGCTGATTCCGGGCGAAGAGGAGGACGTCATGGCGCGCGCTCCGGTGGCGGCCGCGCCGTGCACCATGTTGATGGAGGCTATCTCGCTTTCGCCCTGGAGAAACACGCCGCCGACCTCGTCCATGCGGCGCGACATGTATTCCGGTATCTCGTTCTGGGGGGTGATCGGATAGCCGAAGTAGCAGCGGCAGCCAGCCTGGATGGCGGCCTCGGCGATGGCGTCCGTGCCCTTCATCAAGACCTTAGCGCTCACGGAAGACCTCGATGGCCACCTCGGGACACATCAGCGCGCACAGGGAGCAGCCCTTGCACCGTTCCTTGATGAACTCCGCCGGATGGTAGCCCTTGGGGTTGATCTCGTCCGAGAGCTGGATGGCCCCCTCGGGACATACGGATATGCACAGCTCGCAGGCCTTGCACAATGTCTTATCGATCGTAATCGTGCCGTTCATTGCCATTTGCCTTCCCTCTCGTTGCATCGAACGCATTTTTTAGCATCAAAATACCTGTCTGTACAGGGAGTTTTTTCGCTTCCCCGGCGTCCCGGAAGGCCTGCGGGGTCTCCATAGAGACGACGATACGGCTGCCGCCGGGCGCTCAAGGTTTATTTTGCCTGCCGGACCCTTGCCCCGGCAATTGTTTCTCCCGGGCCAGAGGCGGCAACGCGGCGATGCCCAGGTCCCGGGGATGTTCATCTCGTGCCCTGCGAAAGCAGCAATCCAGGCTTTCCTTCGTGGTCTTCGTGGTGCACGTGCTTTTCGCGTCTTTTCACGCCTTTGTTGGGCACATCTCTTATATCACCACGAAGCCCACAAAAAAGAAAGTCGTTGGAAAAAGGCGGGAGAAAACATCTCTGGATACCGGCAGGTTTTCAAGCCTGACCCGGAAGCGTTGATGAGTGGGGCGGAACCCGGGAGTTTCTTCGTGATCTTCGCGCCCTTAGCACTCAACGGCTTTAAAAGCCTAACCTTGTCACAAGGGGCATGCGCTTGAACGTTGACCGGCCCGCGCAGGGATCAGCGGTTCTCGGTGATCTCGAGCCCTATGGTGGTGTCCCCGGTGGCGCGGAACTTCAGGTCGCAGCGCCGCTCGACAGGGGGGGCGGCCTCGCCTTTCCAGACCCGGATGATGTTCACCTTGTCGCCGACACGCTGCAGCACCTCATAGCGGTCGTTGTTGGAGAAGTAGGCCGCCGTGGCCCTGGTCTCCGCCTGGGTACGGATCCACAGGTCCGGCATGACCTCGCCTTTCTTCAAACGGAAGATATACCGGCCGGGCTTGTAGATGGCATAATCCGTGGGCACATCGCCGAACTTGGCCGCCAAGCCTCTCCAGTGCTGGATCTCCTTCTCCTTTTCCGGCGGCAGGGCCTTGGCGTTGTCCATCATCTGCTTGAAGATCGTATTTCTGGTACGCGGGCTGTACCTGGCGGCGGTCTCATAATAGTACATGCGGTACTTGTTGTCGGCCTTGGGGGCCTGTGCGAGGATTACATCGCCGATGGGGTCGCCCAGCTTGGCGTTGATGGCCACCGCAACGTCGAAGTACTTGAGCGCCGGGTCCAGCGCGCCCGCCTTGACCGACTCGGCCCCCTTGTCGAAGGGCCGCTGGGCGATCGCCCCGGTGGCGCCCAGGAAATAGTCGGCCTTGAGGTAGTTTTCCTTGGCGGTGTCGACCGCGCCCTTGTCCAGCGACATGAGCGCGATCTCGCCGGCGTTCTCGTAGATCTGCGCAATGCGCGGCCCCATCTTGGGCTCGAGCTTGTAGGCGCTGAAGAACCGCTCCTGGGCGCGCTGGAGATCGCCGCGCTGATAGTAGTACTGCCCGACGATGAAATGGTTCTCGGCGTTCTCCGGGTCCTGCATCAAGGCCAGGTCATAGGCCTGGTCGGCCTCGGCGAACTTCTTCTCACGCGCGAAGCCGCGCGCGGCCTTCATATAATCCTTGCCCTCGATCGGCAGGTCCTCCGGGATGACCTGGGTATCGAGCACGGCCAGGTTGACTTTGGGCGGCATGTCGCGGGTGATGCGCACGCGCACGGCGATGTTCTTGCGGCGCTTGAAACGCATCTGGAAGGCCGAACCGGCCGGCACCTGCTCGATCACCAACCCGTAGAAGCCGTTCGTGGTCGTGATCCATCCGGGCTCATAGGACTGGCCGGTATGCAGGCCGATCTCCAGGTCCTTTTCGAAGCGCGCCTTGCCGGGCAGGACGCCGACCACGTCGAGCCGGTCGCCGTTCTTGATCTGGGCGTCCCATTTGAAGACCGTTATGGTCCCGCTGTCCCGGTCGATATCGGCATCGGTGAACGTGCGGTCGAAGACCACCTCCGGGGCCGTCCTGGGGAAGGCCTTATCCACCAGCTCGGGCCCGGCGACCTGGACGGCCTTCTGGCGGTAGGTCTGCCGCAGCGCGGGCGTGGCGAGCGCCATCTGCAGATACAG
Organism: Deltaproteobacteria bacterium; assembly: GCA_029574005.1. Taxonomy (GTDB): domain Bacteria; phylum Desulfobacterota; class Desulfomonilia; order UBA1062; family UBA1062; genus JAKQBR01. Next base: position 30,808 of record JAKQBR010000080.1, read on the forward strand.
CTTGGCCACCGCATGGCGGTCCGATTCCGTGACGGCATATTGCAGCGCCTTCTCGGCGTAGTCGATCTTCCTGGTCTGGTCTGTGGCCTTCTGGGCCAGCCTCAGGTAAAAGCGCTGGGCGCCCCTGAGGGTGGGGTCATACTGCATGGCCTGATCAAAGGCCTGCCGGGCCTCCTCCAGGCGGTTAATTTCAAGCAGGGCGCTCGAGGTCTTCTTATAGAGCGCCACGACCTCCACCTTCTGCGCGGGCTTGAGCCTGATGACGGCATCGAAGCCCTGTCTGGCTTTTTCATAATCGCCCTGCTCCAGGCAGAGTGTGGCCAGCAGCCAGTTGGCGTCGAAGTCATCCGGGTTGCGGCTCAGCCAGTTCTCAAGGGTGTTGACGGCCAGCGCGCGTTTGCCGGCCTTGGCATAGGCATTGGCCTTCTGGACCTCTTTGCCGGCCGCCCAGACGACTGGCGCGCCGACACAAAGAGACAGGGCCAAAAGCAACAGGACCATGCGTGACATCAAAGCCTTCATCAGTTCCACCCCTCGCAAAATCTGTATCGTGCCGCAATATCCGCATCGTCATTTTAGCGCCGGGAAATAAGAGTTTGGCGGAATTTTGACGGAAAGAGGGGGCCCTCTGCGAAACTGAAAAGATTGATGGCAAAGCGGCTAGGGGCGATAAACCTTGCTTCGATGTCTGATGCGCAGGACCAATATCGTTATTACCGTATCCTCTATCTTACAGATTATACGCCAGTCGCCGACGCGATATTTCCAGAACTCACCCAATCTGGAACCATGCAAAGCCTGGCCGATCTTGCGTGGATCATCAAGTTGAGCGACTCTTTCATGTAAGAAACTGAGAATCCGATGGGCAACCGGCTTATCGAGCCGGTCTAGGTCCCGCACGGGTGCAGGATCAAACTCAATCTTCCATGCCATGACGTTTCATTACGTCTTCTAGTGAAATGGTTTTCTTACTGCCTTTCCGGATTTCTTCCAGACGTTTTTCAGCCAGGTAAACATCTTCCAGGTCGTCAATATATTCCAGGATTGCCTGCCTGGCATAATAGGTTTTCGTACGTCCGGTAGCTTTAGCCAGGGCTTCAAGCCGGTCTTCAATTTCTGAGGGAAGTCGGATAGCAAGCATAATCTACCTCCGTGATATATGTGTATAGCATATCGGGAGAAAGCGTCAATCCCGAGAACGGTAGGGTTTGCCAATGGAGGTTATTCTTTGCCTACTTGACAGCCGCCAAGCGCTATGGGAGGTTCCAGGGCACATGGCTAAGCTACAGGGTTTCAAGCATCGGTGGGATTCTCAAGGCGGATACCGCGAGTTTTTTGTCCTGGCCTTCCCCCTGATCCTGAGCACGGCCTCGTGGTCGATCCAGAACTTCGTGGAGCGCATGTTCCTGACCTGGTACTCGCCCGAGGCCATCGCGGCCGCCACCCCGGCCGGCATCCTCAACTTCACGCTCATGAGCCTTTTCATCGGCACGGCCAGCTACGTGGGCACCTTCGTGGCCCAGTACCACGGCGCCGGGGCGCAGCAGCGCATCGGTCCGGCGGTCTGGCAGGGCATCTATGTCTCGCTCTTAGGCGCTGTGCTGATCATGGCCTGCATCCCGCTGGCCGCTCCGGTCTTCACCTTTATCGGCCATGACGAGATCGTGCGGCGCTATGAGATCGAATACTTCCAGATCCTGTGCCTGGCGGCCTTTCCGGTCATCGCCTCGTCGGCCATGGCCGGTTTTTTCTCCGGCCTCGGGCGTCCCTGGCCCGTGATGTGGATCAACACCCTGACCACGGGGGTCAGTCTGCTGAGCGGCTATACGATGATCTTCGGCCGCTGGGGCAGCCCTGAACTGGGCATCCGCGGCGCGGCCATCGCCATGATCATATCCGGCACCTTTTCATTTCTGTGCTACCTGGCCTTGATCCTGCGCCGCGCTGAGGCACGGGAATATGATACCCGGTCAGGCTTCCGCTTCGACCGGCCGCTCTTTACCCGCATCCTCAGGTTCGGCTTTCCTTCCGGCCTGCAGTTCTGCCTGGACATGGCCGGGTTCACCATATTCGTGCTCCTGATCGGCCGGCTCGGCACCGCGGCCCTGGCCGCCACCAATATCGCCTTCAACATCAACACCCTGGCCTTCATGCCCATGCTGGGTTCCGGGGTGGCGGTCTCGGTGCTGGTGGGGCAGTACCTGGGCATGGACCGGCCCGACCTGGCAAAGAAGAGCACCTATACGGGGTTGAAGATCACCGTGGTCTACATGGGGTTCATCGCCGCACTCTACGTGCTGGTCCCGCATGTCTTCGTGGATGCCTTCACCCATCGTTCCCAGACCGCCGAGATGGCGGCCATCGGTGACTTGACCGTGGTGCTGCTGCGCTTTGTGGCCCTGTACTCGCTCTTTGACGGGCTGAGCATCATCATTGCCTCGGCCTTGAAGGGCGCGGGCGATACGCGCTTTGTCATGCTGGCCAATGTTCTGCTCTCCGGCCTCATGGTGGTCCCCACCTATATCATTGTCATGCACCTCAAGGGCGGCATCATCCCCTGCTGGAGCATTGCTACCGCGTATATCATGGGCCTGGGCAGCATATTCTTCCTGCGCTTCCGGGCCGGCAAATGGATGAGCATGCGCGTGATCGAACCGCACGTCGCGGCCCTGCCGCCCGGCTGCGCCGAATGCCCGGATGCGCGGATCGAGCTGTGAAGCGCATAGCGCGCATGCAACCCTGTACGAAACTCATCCAGGAGCGCCCCATGCAGCCGCAACCAGCCACTGGTTGTCATGTATTATCCAGATATCTTTGGTGATAGAGCCAATCATGGCATTATTTTGCTTACCATGGAAAACATTTCCCTATCTTGTTCTAGAAAAACCCTGTAAGTTGTCTTCTGTTTTATTACAAGGCAAGGGGAAAAAATCGATAACACCATAGGCCTTGATGGAGATCCCCTTGGCCTTAAAGAAATCGATTGCCGGGCGGTAACCAAGGCGGGCGGCCTGTTCGAGATCTGCAACGGCCTCGATTTATTTTCAGAAGGAATCATGCATCAGCAGGCGCCAGTCATCGAGGACATGGCCCGCGCCTACGATGGAATGGGGCGTTTATGGATTGTAACGTAGGAGCGGTCCATGCCCGCGACATATCGTTCTCTGCCGGGGATAAAAACCTTGTTCGCACAAAATACGCTTATTTGATTTTTATGCATGCTATGTCGATAAATATTCGACATAGCATGCATAAAATGCTAGACAGATAACACACCAACCTTGGGTGCAACGTTTTTCAGCCGCTGCGATCTACAAAGACAGGAGGCAGAGTGCTGTCAACGATCGAACAGATCAGGAAGGGTATAGATCGGGAAGAGTTCGACTATCAGGTGCTCATTACCACCCTGAAGGGATACTCCCGGCCTAGAGATAAAATAACTGCTCTCCTGAGGGCGGGACAGATCATACGGGTCAGGAAGGGCCTGTACATCTTTGGTCCTGACTACAGGAGAAGACCATACTCACGGGAAATCCTGGCGAATCTGATCTATGGTCCTTCGTACATCTCCCTGGAATATGCCCTGTCCTACCACGGTCTCATTCCGGAACGGGTCGAAACCCTGACCTCTGTTACCACAGGACGGACAAGGACATTCACATCTCCTGTCGGGGTGTTCACCTACCACATGACACCGCTCCCTGCATTCCAGACAGGCATGACAAGAGTCGAGCTGGATGATGGAGGGGCCTTCCTCATGGCCACTCCGGAGAAGGCACTTGTAGACAAGATATTCGCTGATCGCACATCGGAGATACGAACCATCAAGGGACTCGAAACATACCTATTCGATGACCTTCGTATAGATCAGGACCTCTTCGACAAGCTCAACCGGAGCGATATGAACGATTATGTGAATCGCTACGCATCATCCAAGCTGCAACTCCTGGGCAGCCTTCTCCGAAGGCATCAAAGACAGGAGCGTGAGGAAAATCATGCATGAAGCCGTAATACAGATGCTGCGGAAGTATCCTTTAAACAGGCTTGAGGACTACACCAAGGCACTTCGGGAAATAATCCAGGAGATCGCCCTACTGGGCCTGTGGAGGGGCAAATTCTTCGACAAGGCGGCCTTCTATGGAGGTACGGCACTCAGGATTCTTTATGGCCTAGACAGGTTCTCGGAGGATCTCGATTTCACTCTCCTCCAACCCCTGGATGATTTCGATCTAGGTTCATTTGGATCACATCTGGAGAAGGAACTGAAGGGATTCGGGTTCGAAATGTACGTTGAACAGAAGAATAGAGCCGCCAAGAGCCCCGTGCAATCGGCCTTCCTGAAGGCTGAAACCTTCAGTCAGATGCTTGTTATCGAGACCGGAGAGGAGATCCTCAGGCAAATCCCCAAAGGGCAAATGATCAAAATCAAGCTGGAGGTAGACACGAACCCTCCACCGGACTTCTCCACGGAGACGAGATATCTGCTGACACCTGTACCATTCCCGGTGCGAACCGTTACCTTGCCGGATCTCTTTGCAGGCAAGATGCATGCTGTACTGTTCAGGAGATGGCAGACACGGGTAAAGGGGAGGGACTGGTACGATCTGGTGTGGTACCTATCTCATCATCCCGAGTTGCACCTCCACCATCTTGAGGAGAGAATGAGGCAAACAGGCGACTGGGACAGCACCGAGGAACTGACCGAGCCGGAATTCTTCAGCGTTCTGCATTCAACTATTGATGCCCTGGACATAAACAAGGCCCGAAAAGAGGTAGCACCTTTTGTCAAGGACCCGGAAATGCTGTCGATATGGTCCAGGGAATTTTTTCATGATATCGTTTCCAGGATAAAGGTGGCATGATCTGGCGATTGGAATAGCAGAAGACGCCAGACAAAAATCATCGCGGATATGGCTAAATCGTCGCGGGCATGGCCCGCTCCTACAATGATTGGGATTAGGCGTTTATGGTTCTTGGCGTAGGAGCGGGCCATGCCCGCGACAAACTAGATGGCGATGCCCTTGGCCTTGAAGAAATCGATTGCCGGGCGGTAACCCAGGCGGGCGGCCTGCTCAAGATCTGCAATGGCCTCATCCTCCTGGCCGAGACGTTTGCGGGCCATGCCGCAGAGATAATAGAGCTTGGCGTCGCGCGGGGCCAGGGCCATGGCCTGGCGATAATCATCGATGGCCTGGTGCAGGTTGCCGATTTTTTCGTAAGTGATGGCTCGATTCAGGTATGCCCGCTCGTTGTCGGGATCGAGGCTGATGGACCGGGCAAAGGCACGCAGGGCTGCCCTGTCGTCATCTCCATTGTCGGAATGCAAGGCCAGAAACCCACGCTCGAACCACTCATGGGCTGTCAATACCTTCTGGGGTGCGGTGTTCTGCTTGCGGCGCAGCATTTTCGAAAGCAGGCCGCGAGGCTTCCGGCCTGACCGGTCCGCATCTTCTTCATCAAAAGCACGCCTTTCAGGCCCGCCGTAGTGGTCCATCCGCAATCTGATCGGCCCGGTTTCCACGTCGACCCAGGCATCTTCAGAAGGGCGGTAGAAGCGTTTTACTTTGCGCAACCGGATCAGCTCGTCAAGCGTGACATCATCGACGAGGCCCTCATGACTGTTCCCGTATTGGACACGAACCAGGGTATATTCCATAGCAGTTACCGCCCATTATTCAATAACACTATAATAATAACCGCTTGCCCGGAGTCAAGGATAAATTTTACTATGACACTGGAGGAGTTATGCAATTGCCTCGTAACTTACTTTCTCTTATGACTGAACTTGATTTCCAGCCGCATGCCTCTATACAATCATCACGACATGTACCAAGGCCCGGCAGCTCCATCCGATGCCTTGGCAAGGGAGATGAAGATGAAAACGCTGTGCGCCTGGTGTAAGACCGAGATGGTCGCCGGCGAGAACAGGGCCGATGAACCGATCAGCCACGGGATCTGCGCGGCCTGCGCCCAGGAGATCCTCCACCTGGAGCGCGAACCGCTGCGCACCTTCCTTGGCCGTTTTCATGGGCCGGTGCTCCTGGTCGACGCCGACGGCCGGGTCATTACAGCCAATCAGGAGGGCTACGCCGCCCTGCGCAAAGCTCCTGAAAAGACCGACGGCAACCTGGGCGGCGATGTCATCAACTGCACCCATGCCCGCAAACCCGGGGGCTGCGGCAAGACCGTGCACTGTAAGACCTGCACCATCCGCCTGAGCGTGAATGACACCCTGCTGACGGGGCGGGCGCATGTCAAGGTCCCGGCCTACATGGACCTCTACCAGATCACCGGCGAGACAACGGTCCGCTTCTTGATCACCACCGAAAAGGTCGGCGATACCGTGCTGCTGCGGATCGATGAAGCCAAACCGGAAGACAAGGAATGAGCGATGGAAAAAAGATTTGTTTCACCACCGCGCCACGGAGGGCACAGAGAAAGACAAAGCAGTCTCTGTTCCCGGCATGGCCGGGAAGCATAAATGCCTTCTCTCGTAGTCACCCACTGTGTGATTCGGTGCATCCATGCACCTCACCCTAAAGGGTGCACTGATGAGCGACGCGAAAAGTCAGCGCGAAATGTTGAGAAAAGTGGCCGCCAAAAAGTGTTTGACAGGGTCAAAGTATTTTTGAAAATAACAGCTGCGCCGGTGTGTTTTTGACATCAAACTATTTTTGAAAATAAATGGCGCAGAGGTGTTATT